>CAVWUS010000021.1:0-26077 GCA_963758235.1 uncultured Alicyclobacillaceae bacterium
CTGCCCTTTAGTTGAACAACGCTTACTACGGTTATGCTTCCATTTCTAGAACTGAAAGAAGAGAACGAGCAAGCAAAAAAGGACTACGAAGAAGGTCGTTATTCGACCGAACAACTCTTTGACATGGTCAAACGCGGATAATTGTAAAATAACCATATTAAAACCACACCAATTGGAGACACAGGCAAGGCGGTAGCAATAGACATTAACGCCACTGATCATGTAATCAACACATCATGTAAACCTGTATGCCATTTGTTTGTAAAGCGGCAGCAACAGCCTCGTTTTCTCCAATACCAGATTGCATATGTCGTCCATCGTTTGGATAGAAGGGTCATGTGCAGGTACAAAGTATGACAGCGCTAATTCGAAACCATCTTTGTCGTTTTGTTTATAGAAATTTATAAATTCCTCTGCCCTCTCATTATCTAGGTCAAACTCCGCTTCGACTTTTTGTTTTACAGCATCATAAATTCTCCAAACCAATTGATTTCCCTGAAGCCTTCTGATTTCATTGATGATGGCATCAGCCTTTGATTTATGAATAAGTTCATCATGTAAGTATTTACGATCCACCGCTTCTTTAGCGACAGCGTGAAATAGACTTACCTCCAAACCTCTTTCGGCGATGGAAAATTGAATACATGCGTGCTTCTGAAATCCAAGAAACTCATTTTCTGTCCTACCAGTGCTGAGCAATTTAACTTCATCGTGACTCTTGCCATAGCGTATCCCCATCCAACTGACTCGTTCTTTATTAAATTCACAAGGGGTTATCAGCGATGTAATATGCTCCTTTTTCCAGTGGCAATTAAGCCCCAACGTCTTAATTTTGGGATAAATTTGGTTATGAATTTTGAGCAACTTTGACTGTGTAGCCTTTCTGCGTGCCATGGCTGCTCCATCCTTGCGACGTTCATTTTTCCTAAAAAATATCTCATAATCATCGAAATTGAAAAAATATCCATTGAGGTCGTATGTGTCTATGCCGAAGGGATCGCTGGCTGTCTGATATATTCTCAGCTTACTGCGAATTTTTTGTTGTATCTTACGAAGTTCCTCCAATTCAACCTCACTGTCCTTGTAGGATTGAATTATTTCATCATTAACCACCTTCGATTTGCTGGTGCAGTAATCAAAGAACATCTTGAATTTTTGATACTCATCCATATCGAGTTGTTTGATTGCATCAAATTCAATATTTTCTTCAATCCCGCCCAAAGTGCAGTTCGATGAACCAAATATCACTTCGTGCCCCTTGGCACTCTCCATCAAATACACCTTGGAATGAAATGGAATATCATAGACGATGTGAACCACAGCAATCTTTTTTAATTCGATTAGTAATTCGCTAGGATTGGTTGAAGAGAAATCTGGCGAGAGAAACACATGCACGTTCTCCCTGCCAAGTGAGCAATTTGTCACTATATTTCGAACCAATTTAAGCCCATAATTTGAGAAATACGCGGTCGCAATCCATATTGATCTAATACCCTTGACATTGTTGAGTCTCGTTTTCAATGCACTGCCATGCCAGTAGTACTCCATGCCAACCCCCCATGATAAACCTCATTTCCTATATTACCATGTAGTGGACTTGCAGAACGCCACTATTCAACATCCTTCTATGGGAATCGCATCCTCGGTCAAGACTGCGATTCAATATTTGAAGTTGATGATAGGTTGCTTTAAAATAATGTGATTGAACTTAATGCTGTTATATATCATTATCGGAGGTCAAATGGACACAACGTTGTTTGAGGCGCTGCATGGTGTGATGAATGGGAAAGACCCTTTTGAATGGGAACTGTGGGCAAAATTAGTCGAGGATTCCGAAGCAGTAACGCCCGGAGCGCATAGCTTAGTTTCAGATATGGCGATTGGCTTTGCCACACTACTCGGTCACGATTTCTTAACCAAGTGCTTACAACGTGGGGCAACTGACCACCCGCTACTGTATCACCTACATAACCATGCTCCTTGGGTGTATGTGTATCTCTTTGATGTTTATGCCCACTTCGCACTTCTTAAACAGCACTCACCCAAACGATTCATGAAAGTTGTAAAAAACCTTCGTACCGATTTCTCACACAAAATATGGCACCATTCTTTTATGCAGTTCGAATTTGCAGGTTTAGCATTACGTCATGGATACGATACCGAATTTGAACCTGTTCTAAATAACAACAAAAATGTAGGTGACCTGAAGATACTAGCCCCCCAAGGAAACATTTTTATTGAAACAGTTCAATTGGGTACTGGTAAGCACTTTGAACGAACTGAGGAATATCGTCAACGAATTGAGCTTGTTCTTAGACACATTTGTTTCCGTGAAGGTGTTCAAATCACAGGAGAACTCGAAGATATCTTAACCAAGACCGAATGGGTAAAAGCGATTGAACTCGCTGCAAAAGAAGCTGGCAAAAACAACTGTACTGTCGATGTTACTCACAGTAAAGGTGGAAATTTGCTTATAACGCCGTCTCAAGATACCTATCCCTTGCTTTCTGGACCTCCCACAGCGCGAAACGAATGGGATGAGATAAAGTATCGAATAGAAGAAAAATTAGAGAAACAGTACGCTTCAACAGGAAACGTTTGGATTCGTCTAGATGATATCGGTGGGCTTTGGTATTTTACACCTTGGTCACAAGGAACGTTGTTTCACAAGCTGCAACAGATTGTGCCACTGCTCCAGAGTTGTATTGAAGAATATACAAACTGTGCAGGAGTCATTATTTCGAACGGTTGGGGTGTTGCAACTCCTGACTTAACCGAGGAAGTTGTAAGCATCGATGAATCGTCAATTGGTGTTCGAACCTTCCCCCGCACTGGAGCGTTTCGCGAAACATTCATTGTTGGACGCGATAAGTCTGCACATGAAATGGCTTCTACGTTTGCTAGATGGTATACCGATGAACCTTCATGGACAAATTGGGCTCTGAGTCAACTCGGGTATCCTTCACTGGATCAATTAGTGAAACAATGACATGTACCCATAGACCAATGTTCGATACGTGACCAATCCTGTTACCTCTCAGCTTGTCTGCGACAAGCTGGCTACCGTGCATCGCTATGCTCACAAACTCGCTTGGTCTCCCCCTACAGGAACCCTCGCTGTCATCAGCTGTTTATCGTTTACCTGTGTAAAACGAATAGAGGGGATCATCGCCCTCCATATTCCTGAGCCAATTGTAATTTTTAACCAAACGAACCGTTGGTTCAAGTTCATTATAATTAAGCGTACCTAAAAACGTCTTGGTACAGCAATGGGCGTACATTATTGGTACTCCTTTTTAATTTGACATTATGATACAGAACTATGGAACGGACAATCCATACTCGCGTAGACATTGTCTTCCCACACCGAATCGGTGAGTGGAGGAAATGAATCATGATCATCTAAGCGTTTTCGCGGTATCGGACGATTCTCAACTCAAAGGGGCTTCCGTCAAACCCCAGTCATTCAACGTCGTCAATTCATCTCCATATCCATCACTCGTAGTCATAATCCAATCAAAGCTAATGGAACCCCCTTGTCTTTTAATACCTCTCGAATTTGCAGATACTCCAACGCAGCTTCACCTTTTGTAGGTGTACCCCCTGCCATCTGTCGTAACTGCGCGATTCGCCCAATCAGATACGGAACCGTTTGTTCCGCGTATGTAGCAGGCGAACGTTCGGAATTGCTTTCTTCAATCATTTGTTTCATGGATTGCTTGAGCGACTCCTGGATGAAAAATCGAAGAAGTTCTTCCACGGATTGAAACTTGCTACAACGAGCGATCAGTTCATCCACCAATGCAGTGTACGTTACACCAAGTTTTTCGGACTCCTCCATAATCATCAGGTCAACATCAACCGAAAACGGCTGTCGTACCTTCGCCTGGAGTTCCTCGTACTCGCACTGCAACTTTTCAAGTTCCTCGGTCACCTGGGACAAATCGTTCTCCAAGTCTGCAACATCAGGTCTACGTTCACTAATGTAGGCGCGAAGTGAATCTTCCGAGATCGTCCATCCTTTACTCGGCTGTCCCGTCGGCGGAGGCGTCCCTTCGATTTTTCCTTGGCGTAACCAATAACGAATACTTGCCTCAGTGACTTTGATGCCAGCCTGAGCCAAAATCCCTCTAGCTTCAATCACGGACAATCCTTCCATGACCATCACCTCCGTAAATCGTATGCCGAGGCGATTCGAAAAAATTCAACGTAAAAGGGGCTTGTCTTTTGTACAAATTTCACGAAGAACGTCAGCGAATGTAGTCTTTCACCCTTTCGCCGAGTTTCAAATCTGGATTTACACCGATTCGCCGAGTATGCTATTTGGAAATATATACCATCGCATTGGACAGACAGTCAGTCTGTCCAATAATGACGCGGATCTTGTCCATTTTCAGACGTGGTGCACTCGGCGAACCGATGGGGGTTGGATCCTACCCCTGTCGATTCGCCGAGTTTATGCCACGTCCATGCACCCTTTCGCCGAGAACACTGGACCCGACAAGAACTGTAAGCTCTGTAGTTTAACTGTGAGAATTGTGTTGCAGGATGCCCGCAAGAGGACTTCCTGCCCATCCCCACTCATATGTCATGAGAACGACGAAGTCGCATAGGTCACCGTGGACTGGATAATCGTGCGCGACGTAGAGTTGCCCCGTTTGGGTGGCGCTTGTTTTCGGCGCCAATGCCGTGGAGAGCAGAAAGCCCTGCGCGTGCACCTGATCGGATACTTTGCGCAAAAACGCATTGTACAATTGGCGATCCGCTGGATTCACGTACTCGAAGTCAATATTGAGACCGCGATAGCCTTTGTTTCTCATCAGCCGCAACGCGTTGTCGATGAGTCGCTGGTTCACGGTATCGTCCGATAAAACGGTATGTGCCAAGTCGGGGCTAAACATGTCGCCTGCATAGTTGGCGATACATAACAATGGGGCAACGCCTTGCGCTCTGGCTGCTTCAATCAGTGGCTGATCATTGATGACTTGGATATCTCCGCTTGCTGTGACGTGGTTGCTGAATGCGGCGACGTATGTCATGAGCGATCCGTTGGCTGTCACGAGGCTCGCCCCGGTCGAGCCGAAATCTGTGAAATAGTTGTTTACCTCGATGGTCGGTTTAACCTTTGCGGGCAAACGCAGCCGTGTTCCTGGGCTGACGCTGGCAGGCTGCGTAATGGCGTTGAGACGAATTAATTCCTGGGTGGTCGTGCCAAAGCGCTCTGCAATTGTCCAAAGACTGTCTCCTGGTTGAACCGTGTACGTATTGGAAGGTGTTGGGATGACAAGCGATTGTCCAACCACCAAGTAACTGAGGTCATTGCGCTGATTGGCATTCGTAATGGCGTCCGGTGAAACTCCATATAGTCTGGCAATGCGCGTCAGCGTCTCACCGGACTGAACAACGTGGATCTGCATAGGCGCCCTCCTCGGTCGCCGGGCCTGCCCCCGCCGCAGACACCTTGGGCGGGGTTTAGCCCGTCAAGTCACCAACAACCTATGCAAACGCCTATCTACTTGTCACTGTCCGTACGGAACAGACTGAGGAAATCGTCCGACGTGATGGATCCGAAGTAGTGTGTCAGATCGAAGTCCGCGAGTGCTTCCCGAAATTCGGCCAAACTGTAACGACAGCCTGTCAGCCGTTGTTCGATGTCCGCTACATCGCCTGCGCCAAAAAAGTCTCCATAGATCTTGATGTTTTCCACCCGTCCGGCTTTGACGAATAGCTTGACGTCAATGAGTCCGCCAGCAAACCGGTGACTATGCCGGACATTGAATTCAGGTGACTTGCCGAAATTCCAGTCCCAATTACGGTAGCGCTGCTCCGAAATTTCCCGAACTGCGGTCCAATCTGCCTCAGTCAGCTGTACCGTTGGTACTTCCCCGCTGCCAAAGATAAATTTGAGCAGTTCTGCCCGAAACGCTTCTATGGTCATATCCTGCTTCAGAAACTCACGAATGTTTGCCACGCGGCTTTGCACAGACTTAATGCCTTTGGACTCGATTTTATCGGCCGTACCTTGAGCGCCTTTGTCACTTCATCGAGATTGACGTCGAACATCAGCGTTCCATGGCTGAACATCCGGCCTCTCGTTGCGAACTGAGCATTGCCGGAGATTTTGCGATCGCCAACCTATAAATCGTTGCGGCCAGTCAGTTCGGCTGGCACGCCGAGGTGATGAAGCGCCTGTACCATAGGATTGGTAAAACGGCGGAAGTTTAAAAAACTGTCGCCATCGTTGCGGGTGATGAAGCTGAAACTGAGATTGCCCAAATCATGATAGACAGCGCCACCGCCAGACAGGCGGCGGATGACATGGATGCCCTTGGATTCCACGTAATCGAGATTGATTTCTTCAAACGTGTTTTGGTTTTTCCCGATGATGATGGACGGCTCGTTAATGTAGAACAATAAATAGGTTTCATCCAGATTGAGATGTGTCAGTGCATACTCCTCAAGTGCCAGGTTGAGGCTCGGATCGGTTATGCCCTGATTGTCGATGAACAGCATAGGACTTGCCTCCTAACTTCAATCAAACGCTCTATCAGGTGATTCTGGCTGAAGCACATAGTCAGCCTTCTATTTTCCCCGTCGGGACATCCGCCAACCCCATCTCTTCCTTCTGCTTATCCGAGAGGATCATCATCTTCGCAGTCGATCTGGCTTTCACGACACCTTGCTCGTCAACAATCGTAGCCTCTACTTCGAACAGCTTGCGATGCTTCCGTGTCGGCCAGGCGGTCACCGTCAGCTTTTCGCCGACGCGAATCGGCTCGTAGAACTGAACATGCAGGTCGGCTGTTACCGATACAAGTCCCAGTTGATGTGGAACATACGCAGTGGCTTCGTCCAGGATCACGCTGGTGATGCCGCCATGCTGAATGCCAGGCCAGCCTTCAAACCAATCCTGTACCACAATCTCCGCTTTGCTTGCTTCACCTTCTTTTGTGAAATGCAGATGCAGTCCATGTTCATTGTCAGGCCCGCAGGCAAAACAATGGTTCGATCCCATGTTTCTTCTCCTCCTATGTAAAGGTGTTCGAAAGCCGACACGGATTTAGGCTTCTTTCGGTTGATCCGCTGGTTTTCCGGAATCGGGAATAGACACAGCCTGCTTGAACGGCATGATGCCGGCTTCAGCGAACGCATCATGGATACGCAGCATGGCTTCACGCACAATGCCACCCTGTTGGTACGGTGCACATTCTGCGATGGCGCTGAGCGTGATGGACGAATCATTCAGCGCTTTGACGCCGAGTACGCTCACATCGCCGACAATGACATCAAATTCGGCCTTCATCTTGGACAAAATTTGCTCCACAATGCGCATCGCCTGTTGAATATCCGCCTGATAGCTGATGTTCACATCAATGACAGCAACCGAGTTGTTCTTGGAGTAATTTGTGATTTGCCCAATCAGACTATTAGGAATCAACTCGACTTCACCGGTCCAAACCTTAATGGTCGTGAGCCGCAGGCCAGATCGCCTGAACCCGGCCAGTGACACCATTAATTTTGACATAGTCCCCAATGCCGTATTGGTCTTCAAATAAAATGAAAAACCCGTTGAACATATCCTTAATCAGGCTCTGCGCGCCGAACGCAATGGCGATGCCAGCGACACCGGCACCTGCGAGCAATGCCTCGATATGTACCCCGATCAGTGGCAGTACGGTCAACAGCCAGATAAAGTAGATGGAGTACTTCGTGATGTTCGAAAATAGAGACTGCAGCGTTTGCCGTCTACGTTCGTCGAGCCGCCCCTGCACCGACAGCAGACGTTTCTCCAGCCGCACGAACACACGAATGACGATCATCGCGGCGATGAACAACAGGATGATTTTCAGCGCGTCCCAGCCGATGCGAATGAGGAGCGCCTCGTTCTTCGCGATCCATCCGCCAACTGTATACTGCAGCCATGTCATCCAATTCACCCCTTACAGGTTGTCCGAAATCACATTTCATCTTATCACACTTGGCCGGAAGCAAAGTTTCAGGACGGGTATTTACGGATTCTTTACAATGCATTGACTGGTCCTTAACACGGTTACGATACACTTACGATGGGATTGAAATGTGTTACGCAAACGGGGTGCAATAATGGGTAAATCCATTCTCGCAAAAAATTTAAGAGCGTGGTATGGCGCTGATCAGATACTCAAGGGCATTTCCGTTGATATGCCAGCAAATTCAGTGACAGCCATTATCGGGCCGATCCGGCTGCGGCAAGTCTACGTTCATCCGGTGTTTGAACCGTCTGCATGAGACGATTCCTGGCGCGCGCATGGAAGGGACAATTCAGCTGGAAGACGAAAACTTATATGAACTCGATCCGGTCGAAGTCCGACGGATGGTCGGCATGGTGTTTCAGCGGCCAAATCCGTTTCCGACGATGTCCGTATTTGACAACGTCGCGATCGGCCTGCGGTTGAACGGTCTGCGCAAGAAGACTGTGCTTGCTGAACGCGTGGAAGAGAGCCTACAGATGGCGGCGCTGTGGGATGAAGTGAAAGACCGCTTGCACAAGCCTGCGACCGCCTTGTCGGGCGGTCAGCAACAACGACTGTGCATCGCGCGCGCACTGGCCGTCCGACCAGATGTGCTGTTGATGGACGAACCTGCATCGGCGCTCGATCCAGTTTCGACACTGCGCGTCGAAGATCTGATACAACAGCTTAAGAGCTCGTATACGATTGTCATTGTCACGCATAACATGCAACAAGCTGCCAGAGTTGCCGATCAGACCGCGTTTTTCCTAAGCGGTGAACTTGTGGAAGTTGGCGAAACAAACCAGCTGTTTACGAATCCAAAAGACTCGCGAACGGAAGACTACATCACAGGTCGGTTCGGTTAACAGCAGCCTCAATTTTTCGGACACGAACGTGACAGAACGAGAGGACGGGATGTCGACCATGCAACAACGCCACAAGTTTGACGTTGCCCTGCAGGAAGTCCGCACCAAGCTGCTCGACATGGGCGCAGAAGTTCAAGTCGCATTGCGCACCGCCATGGACGCTCTTGTCCATTCCGATGTTACTGCCGCGCAAAAAGTAGTTGACGGTGATAGACAGATCAACCGGCGCGAACATGAAATTGAAGACCTCTGCATCGGATTGATAGCGAGGCAGCAGCCAGTCGCTACCGATCTGCGAAAACTAGTTGCAGGTCTTCGCATTTCTTCCGATCTCGAACGAATGGCCGATCTCGCAGTCGATGTCGCCAAGCAGGCCATCCGGCTGCAGGGCAAACCCATGCCCGAACTGACCGACATTCCGCAAATGGCTGTCATTGCCGATCAAATGATTGAGACGGCGCTGGCCGCCTACGTGTCCACCGACTTAAAGGTGGCAGAACAGTTGGCTTCACTGGATGACCAAGTCGATCATCTCTACCGCAAAGTCGTTGAGAGCTTGATTTCCATGCGAACCGAAGGACCAGAGAATTTGCAGCAGCATGTTGCCCTTGCTTTTGTCGGCCGTTATTTGGAACGAATTGGCGATCATGCCACCAATATCGGCGAGAGCGTCATCTACATCTCGTCAGGGGAGCGTTCGGATCTCAATTGAACCAGACGAATGCACCAAAACAACACATCTTCATTGTGGACGATGAGGCTTCAATTCAAAAACTGCTCCAATATAACTTTGAACGCGCTGGATTTACTACGGAAATCGCGGCAGACGGCGAAACAGCCTATGCCGAGATTTCCGCTCACCCAGAGCGATATGACCTGATTATTCTCGATGTCATGCTCCCTGGTATAGATGGTCTCGAAGTCTGCCGCAGGCTGCGGATGGATGGCGTGCATGTACCAGTGATTCTGCTCACTGCGCTCGATGAAGAGGTCGATCGCATTGTCGGACTCGAAATTGGGGCCGACGATTATGTGACCAAGCCGTTCTCACCGCGTGAACTGGTTGCGCGGGCGAAAGCCGTTCTGCGCCGCAGCGATTCAACCAAATCCACCGAGAGTCAGCCGGAAACCAGCCAACTATCGGCAGGTGCCATCCAACTTGATGCAGAACGACACGAGTGCAGCGTGGAAGGTCGGATATTGAATCTCACTCCAAAAGAATTTGAATTGCTGCAGTACTTTATGGAACATCCAGAGCGCGTTTTGAGCCGTGAACTGTTGCTCGATCAAGTCTGGGGCTACTTGACGCTTTCCGATACACGAATTGTGGACGTCCATGTTTCGCATCTACGCGAAAAAGTTGAGGCCGATCCAAAAACCCCCAAATACATACGAACGGTTCGCGGCATCGGCTATAAGTTCACGGCACAGGAATGAGCGGAGGACTTTTTCGATGATTTTACTTTGGATTGTCATTGGTATTGCAGTCGTCTTCGTGACGCTATTCTCCATCTGCCTTTGGCTGCTCGTACGCGAGCGGCTTTTTTTGAAGCGTCTAACGGATTACCTGTCGTCGACGCGCGCTGTCGCGGCGGCACCTGGACTCGTTCGTCCCAGTTCGGGCGCGGACAGCATGTTGTTGACCGCCCTGGAAATCTTGCTCGATCAAAGCCGGGCTGAAATGTCCTCCGTGGTCTACGAACGGCAGGTACTCAAACACGTCCTGCAGCATATGACGACGGGCGTCGTCCTGATTGACAGCGCTGGCCACATCGCCATCATGAACGACGTCGCGGCCAAGATGTTTCGTCAACCCGTTGAACGTTGTATCGGATTTGAGCACTGGTCTATCTTCCGCCAGCATCTCTCTCTGTCACGTGCCATCGATCAGACGCTCGCCCTGGGTGAACCGTGGCACGACGAACTCGAACTGCGCCCTGACCTTACCGTCGATGTACGTCTGATTGTCATGGAGCCAGTACGGCCAGTCGTACGCGGTCATTACGAACACTCGGCGCTCCTGATTCTGACCGACGTGTCGCAGTGGCGGCGGTTGGAACAAATGCGCAGCGAATTTGTCGCCAATGTGTCGCATGAACTGAAAACCCCCATCACCGCGATTCGCGGTTTCGCAGAAACCGTGCTGGACGATCTCGAACCAAACTCAAGCCAAGCTGGCTTCGTCGAAGTCATCGTCAATGAGGCCAACCGCATGAGCGCGCTGGTCGCAGATTTGCTCACACTGTCAAAACTGGAGGCCTCTGAGGACGTGGTCCATTTCGATCGCGTTGAACTCATGCCCCTCATCACCCGCGCCTGTGAAACGATGCGACCGGAGATGCAGCAGCACCAGCTCACGCTCAAGGTCATTCCATGCGACGATTTGGTTGCGTGGGGCGATGCGGATCAGTTGTTACAAGTCTTCCTCAATCTACTGAGCAATGCTGCGCATTACACGCCAAAGGGCGGTACCGTAGAAGTAGAATGTGAACCGCTCGTTGACAAGGTTCGCATCCACGTCCGCGATACAGGCATCGGAATCCCGGCAGAACACCGGAACCGCGTATTCGAGCGATTCTACCGTGTCAATCGCGATCGCAGCCGAGCAACTGGCGGAACTGGCCTTGGCCTGTCTATCGTGAAGCATATTGTCAGCGCCCATGGCGGACTGGTGGGCGTCGACAGCCGTCTTGGCAACGGCAGCGACTTCTGGTTCACGATTCCGCTTTTACATAGCGAAGATAAACGTTAACGAACCTTTACAGAGTTTTTACAGTAGATCCACGGTCGCTTTACACCCCCCTGCTAATGTTGATAGTGCAAAGATTGTCGAATAACCAAGGGGGGTAAAACACCGAATGAAGGCTAAAGTTCTTGGTACTTCCGCAGCAGTGGCAATCGCTCTCGTAGCAGCAGTCGGTTGTGGCACGACGACATCGAACAACACAAGCAGCAATGCTTCAGGCAATACAACGGGTGCTTCTTCTTCCAGCAAAGTGACACTGACCGAAACCGGTTCATCCTTACTCTATCCATTATTCAACAACCAGTGGATTCAAGCGTATGAAAGCAAAAATCCGAACGTAACGCTGCAAGCTGCTTCAACCGGAAGCGGCCAAGGCATTCAGGACTCGACGACTGGCGTAGTTAACATCGGCGCATCTGACGCATACCTGTCTCAAGCGCAAATGTCGCAGACACCTGGCATGCTGAACATTCCACTCGCGATTTCAGCTCAGGAAATTGCGTATAACGTACCTGGTGTCAGCCAGAGCACACATCTGAAACTCACCGGCGATGTGCTCGCAAAAATCTACCTGGGTCAGATTAAGTACTGGAACGACCCAGCCATCACGGCTCTGAATAAAGGCGTCAAACTTCCGCACCATGTGATTGTGCCGGTACGGCGCACAGACGGCAGCGGTGACACGTTCCTGTTCACACAGTTCCTGTCCAAGACAAACAGCACCTGGAGCTCAAAGGTTCAGTACGGCACAACCGTTTCTTGGCCGAGCGTTTCCGGTGAAGTTGGTGCACAGGGCAACTCCGGCGTCGAAACCGACCTGAAAAATACGCAGTACAGCATCGGCTACCTTGGAATCTCCTATCAAAAGCAGGCGAACGCCGATGGTATAGGCTACGCTGCCCTACAGAATCAAAGCGGCAACTTCGTATTGCCGACGGCCGCCAACATCCAAGCCGCGGCGAGCAGCGTAAAAAGCGTACCTGCTGACGAACGCATCTCACTCATTTATGAGCCAGGCGCGAATTCGTACCCGATTATCAACTTTGAGTACGCCATTATCAAAACTCAGCAGAATGACGCAACAACGGCTGCAGCTCTGAAGAAGTTCCTGACCTGGGCCATCAGCCCGACCGGCGGCAACTCCAGCCAGTATCTGAACGCTGTCAGCTTCCAACCACTTCCTTCGAGCGTACAGTCACTCTCGACAGCACAGATCAACAAGATTACCGGCTGATAGAGGTTGTCCGAACAGGGTAAGATCCTTGACCCCTTTCGGACACGTACCAGGACTAAAGCTTACGTAGGCCCCTCTGGGGCATGACATTCAATCCCCGGGTAAACGCCCCTCGACAGCTTGAGCTGCCGTCGGGCGTCAGCCCGTTTTCAGACAACCTCAATGAAACGGAGGCTGAACGATGCGAAAACTGCCTTTCAAGCTGCGAGCAGCGGACGGTTCCTTCCGCGCCATCGCCGCTATCTGTGCAATCATCCCGTTCATTTTTTTGGTCGGCATTTTCGTCCTCGTGCTGCAGCAGTCTATTCCGGCCATTCACTTTATGGGCTGGCACTTCCTCACCGAAAAGCAGTGGAGCATTGGCAACCTATACGGCAACCTGCAAAAAGTACGCGGCATCACTGTGCCGACGGGCGCTGTTTACGGTGCACTGCCTTTCATCCTCGGCACCTTGCTGACGTCGCTAATCGCTTGCATGATTGCGGTACCCATATCGATTTGCACCGCGCTCCTGCTCGTCTATCGGATCCGCGGACCACTGAAATCGTTCCTCTCCATCCTCGTCGAACTGCTGGCCGGGATACCGAGTGTCATCTTCGGGCTGTGGGGCCTCATCGTACTGGCTCCGTGGATGGCCAATCACTTCAATCTTTGGTTCGCGCACCTGGGCCGCATCATTCCGTTTTTCGGCGGTGCGGTTGGCAACGGCATGGGATTATTAACGGCAGGCGTCGTACTGGCGCTGATGATTATTCCGATTGTCACAGCGACGACGCGCGATCTCTTTGAACAAGTCCCGCTCCTCATTCGCGAAGGCGGCACCGGCCTTGGTATGACCTCCTTTGAGGTTGTGCGCATTGTCTGCCTGCCTTATATCAAGGACGGTCTGATTGGCGCCATTGCGCTTGGCTGGGGCCGCGCGCTCGGCGAAACAATGGCTGTGTTGATGGTCAGCGGGAACGCCTTGAATACGATGCCGCAAAACCTGTATGGGCCAGTTTCAACGATAGCCGCCGTCATTGCCAGCCAGCTGGACAGCGCCTTTACGGATCCAACGAAAATGGCCCTGCACGCCATGTCTGAACTCGCGCTCGTTCTGTTTGCATTGAGTGTGGTGACCAACGCGCTTGCACGATTGTTGGTTCGCCGACGCAAAGGGTCGACGAGACGAAAGAGAGCGGGGGTGGCAGCATAAATGCGATCGAATCGCAGAATACGAAAATTCCGTTCCGCAATTGGCTGGATCTTGGCTGGGCTAGCAACTGCCCTCGTTTTGTTTGGGCTGTTTGACATGCTCTTCACCATTCTCTGGCGCGGCGTCACATCGTTCCGCTGGAGCATGCTCACAACCGTCACGCAGGGAACCGGCGGCGGTCTGCAAAACGCTATTCTCGGTACACTTGAATTGACGCTTATCAGCATCGTGATTGCAGCGCCAATCGGCATCTTGGGCGGCATTTACAGCGCTGAATTCGCTGGCCCGAAGCAGGCCGCCGTCATTCGCTTTATCGCAGAAGTTCTATCTGGTGTGCCATCCATCGTCATCGGTTACTTCTGTTACCTGATGATGGTGCTAAAACTGGGCTGGGGCTTTTCAGCGCTCGCCGCAGGCATTGCGCTCACCATCATGATGTTGCCGTATATCCTGCGCAATACGGAGTCGAGCTTGCGCGGTGTGCCGTTGACGCAGCGCGAAGCTGCCTGGGGACTTGGCATGACCCGTTTTCAGGCCATCACCAAAGTTGTCTGGAAACCGGCTGCCGGCGGCATTGCCACCGGCGTTCTGCTCGCAATCGCGATTGCCATGGGCGAAACGGCGCCGCTCTTGTATACGGCAGGGTGGTCGAGCAATAATCCAACCTTGCAGCTGACACACAGTCAAGTCGGTTACTTGACCTATGTCGTCTGGACGTATATCGATCAGCCGTATCCAGCTTCGCACGCGCTTGCTTACTCAGCCGCGTTCATTTTGCTCGTCTTTATTCTCATCATTCACCTCCTGGTACGCGGATTTACCCGCCGTGTCCGTTAACGATTGCGCCGGCTGCTGGCGTCGCTGTACGTTCCCTCATAGCGGACGAGCTTACCGTCAGCCAGCCAGTAAGTCGGCGCAAACAGTTTGTTCAGGAAGTACCGATCATGTGAAACTGCAATCACGGTCCCCGGAAACTCCACGATGGCTTCCTCCAAAACCTCCCGTGACGGAATATCCAAATGGTTCGTCGGTTCATCGAGAATAAGCGTACTGAGCGACTGATGCATCATCTGTGCCAGACGCAGACGCATGCGTTCGCCCCCGCTCAAATTCTCTACCTGCGTAAATACGTCCGATCCGAAGGACAAGAAGCGCGCCAGAATATGCCTCGCTTCCCATTCCGGGACAGGCACCTTGAACCGAAAATCGTCGAGTACGGTCTGTGTCAGATCTGCTTCGCCGTCCAGAATCTGCTGTGACAGATAGCCAATACGCGCGGTTGGCCCACTCGCGCAGGCGTTTAATCGTCTCTTTCATCTTCTGGATCTTTTTCTGCTGTTCTTCGTATGCTGCAAACTCAGCAAGCAACCTGTGCTCGCGCTCTTCGACATATGCGGAATAATTGCCAGGATAGGTTGTGACTTCGCCGCTGTCCAGTTCAAGCACCTGGGTGGCGACCTACGTCGAGAAATTCACGATCGTGTGAGACCAGCAGCACACTCCCCGTGTAACCGCGAAGGAATCGTTCCAGCCATTCAACCGCATCGAGATCGAGATGGTTTGTCGGTTCGTCAAGCAGGAGCAGGTCTGGCTCCTGCAACAGAATCTGCGCCAATCCAACCTTCGTCTGTTCGCCACCGGACAGGTCCGCATACCGCCGCTCAAGGAGCGCCTCATCCAGCTTCAGTCCTGCGGCAACCACCTGCAGGCGCGACGCCAGTTCGTAGCCACCAGCCGCCTCAAACGCTTTCTGTGCGTGATCGAACCGCTGAAACATGCGATTCAGTTCAGCTTCATCTGCTGGATCTACCTCGCCCATCGCGAACGCCAGCTGATTCATCCGCTCCTCCAGCTGGAACGTCTCCGCAAATGCCCTCTGCAGCACATCTTTTGCAGTCTCATCGCCGACTGCCTGCGGCAGCTGATGCAGATACCCGACCTTTGTCCCTTTCTTCAGGTGTGCTTCTCCCTTGTCGGCTGTGTCGATTCCGGCGAGAATCGAGAGCAGCGTCGTCTTTCCCGTTCCATTTGCCCCAACCAGTGCAGTGCGTGTGCCTTCCTGCAGGCTGAACGATACGTCCTTCAGAAGCCAGTTCGAGCCGAACGTTTTCCCGAGATTGACTGTTTGGCAAATCAACATGTCGATGTTCCTCCCTCTGCGCCTACGCGCTACGCTGCGCGTCCGAATACTGCACATAAAAAAGCCACAGGCAAGACGCCTGTGGCTGTGTTGGTTTGATTTCATTCAACACGGTGCACCCGTTCGCGGTACCGGTTTGGTTACCGTTTGGGTGGCAGGCAGCTTGCAGCAAGCGGATAAACTGTTTGGCCAAAAAAGGACAGATCTGTCCAATTGCCGGCTGCCACATAGGTGACGTTCGAGATCACTTCTGTAAACCAAGACACAAGCGTCTCGTCGAATCCGCGCTGCAACTCTGCCACCTCCTTCGTTCGTTCGAAAGGGCCACGATAAGACCGCTTCGAATCTGATAATATCGATAGTACATGAGTACATAGGATAGATGCAACTGGATGGTGACGCGAGAAGATGCTGAGACAAGATGCAACCCTGAGGGATTCTGAAGGTTTTGAATTACACCAGTACGCCTGGCTGCCCGATGGGCCGATTCGCGCAGTTGTACAAATCTGCCACGGCATGTCAGAGCATGGCCAGCGCTACACGGAGTTTGCGGATCGCCTTACAGACGCAGGCTTTGCAGTCTTCTGCGTAGACTGGCGCGGGCACGGACTCAGCTGTAAAGATGATTCGGAACTCGGCAATCTGGGGCCAGACGGCTTTGAGTCGATGGTGAGTCACATCCTGCTGCTACGGGAATGGATTGGCCAGACGTATCCGAATCTGCCGGTCTTTTTATTCGGGCACAGCATGGGTTCGTTTGCGGCACATCGGGCGATTGAACGACAAGGCCAAGCCTATCAGGGGGCGATTCTTTGCGGCACGCAAGGGAAACTTGGTGTCTCCCTCGATGCGGGCATCTGGTTTGCAAAGCGCGAAGCAAAGCAGCATGGCGACACCTTTATCAGCGAAAGGCTGCTGCAGCTCATGTTCGGCCGCTACAACCAGCGCTACGAGAACCAGCGGACGCCCTTTGACTGGCTCAGCCGTGATGAAGGGGAAGTAGACGCATACATCGCCGATCCCCGCTGCGGCTTCGGTCTCACGGTCGGCTCACTGCGAGACATGATGATTGGGTTGCGCACGATTCACCGAACAGAAGAGCTGCGGCGCATCCCGAGAACGATGCCAATTTTGTTGATTGCGGGGACGATGGATCCGGTTGGAAACTACGGAAAAGGTGTCAGTCAACTGGCCGAAAACCTCCGCCGCGTGGGAGTGGTCGATGTAACATGCCACTTGTACAATGACGCGCGGCACGAATTATTCAATGAGTTCAATCGAGCTGAAGTCATCCAGGATGTCCTGAACTGGCTTGAGGCAAGACTATCTGGCAGCGGTTCAAAGCGCATACCCACGGACGCCGTCGAACAGAATACACCCAAATAACAGTTTAATTGGGTGAATTATGTGAATTTACTCGGCAAGTTAAAGTATCGAAAAGCTGGCGCAAGTTTGAAAGCGGGGCCGAGTCCGCATGTTTACGAGAAAACACCGGCCACTCGTCTAAACGAAAGTCGACTGACAAAAAATCTGGAGCATAATCTGTCCATTTTTGGACAGTGATGATATTCGTGGTCAGCTGGTACGAAGCAGTATTATCGGCGTCGGTATTGCAGGTGGCCTGTACGTCATCCTCATGTACGCCACGCTGTCCGTCTTCGGTACAGAGGAAATGAAACATCTGCTGTGGCCAACACTTGAGTTGGCGAAAACGGCAGCCCTACGGGCGTTCTTTATTGAGCGAATCGATCCCATTTTCAATCCAGAGGTTCGGCGCCTGGCCTAGCTCATGATTTCAAACAAGGACGCGGCAAACGCTATGAAAGCTGCTCCGAAGCTGGAGCGTGTACCTACGCTCTATCTGGTCGGTACAATGGATCATTCGGTTAGTCTTGGCAAACTTCCGAATGTGTTTCTCGGCGTTTACTGGTCGGTCCTGTCAGCGAAAGGACGGGAGCCCGTATTGCCGCTGATCTCGGTCAGAGGCAATGAACGGATTGTGGTCGATGGCCTGGCCGATTTAAGGGTGCGAAAATGGTGGGTTCGCTCGATTCACTGGAAACGGCAGCGTACATGGAGATCACAAACGAGCATCATGCTGGCTATGCAGTATCACTCCCAAACCGGGAGACCAGAAGCCATAGTGTGATGGTAAAGGGCTACGACAGAAAAGCGACGATTCGAACACATGAGAACGCAAATGGCCTGTCGTTTGACATTTACAATCGAATTGAGGCGAACATCCAGGAAAAAACAGGTTCGTCACCGGTCACTCAGCATATTCCTGAACTTGAAACGGAATTCGAATCCATACTGAAAGAGAATCAATTGATGCTGATTCAAAAGACGCAAAAGCTTGGAACGGATATCTTTGGATTCGGGGAGTATGTGCGGGGCGAGTATCCAAGTTATTGGATAAGTCATGTACAAACGCGGGATCAGTGGGATGAAATCTATCGTCATGTACCTGTCCAACCACACGTCAAAATCTTTATCAGGCGGTTTGGAATGGCGGCCGAATAGACAGGACGGAGCCGGCTAAATCCCCATCCAATCACCTGTGTAGCGAGGAATACGGTCGCACTCCCAATCATGTAGGTGAAGGCAATACCCTTGCTGAATTTGGCCTCCCGCTCTGTCTCCGTATAGCGCCTGAACTTTTTGTATTCGATTAAGTAAGCAAAGAGGCCAATGACAAAATACAGCACCAGTTGAAAGCGCGTATCCCCCATGAGAAACAGTTCGAATACCATGTCTATTCGCCTTCGCCAGCCAAAACATCTTTTATGTTAGAAAAGGCATGCCTCATACATCAATGGACATGAGACACGCCCCAACAACCTTCTCCTTTAATACGCTTCTGTACCGCCAAACGTCATGACCCAGATGGAACCTGCCACCACCGTAAAGGTGAAAATCAATCCCAGTGCCAATGCGATACTGTGATAGGGTGGTCCTGGAAACTCCGTAAAGTGCATGAAGAAGAACAGCTGCACAATAATCTGCAAAATTGCCAGAATCAGGATTGTTGCGAATAAGCCAGCCTCCGGCAAGGCATGGGACGTGACCATACCGAGAGCAAGTAAGGTCAATACAATCGATGCAATGAACCCAATCACGTGGCTCCAGGGAAAACCATGCGTTGGCGCGATCGCCTTGGCATCTTGTTCAGATGGAGAATTCATGTTTACATCACCCCCAAGAGATATACAACGGTGAAGATAAAGACCCACACGACGTCTAGAAAGTGCCAGTACAACCCCACAATAAACATCTTTCTAGCCGTGACGGCATTAATGCCTCGTGTCGCGATTTGAAACAGAATGGACGACATCCACAGAATACCGACTGAAACGTGGCAGCCGTGGGTACCGACTAAGGTAAAGAACGACGATAGAAAGGCACTGCGTGATATAGGCGCGCCATGCGTTGCGTACTTGGTAAATTCGTTTATTTCAAGCCCGATGAACGATAACCCAAGCAGAATCGTGACAATCAGCCAAACTACGGTCCATGCGCGGTTGTGCTTGCGCATTTCAAACGTGGCCAGGCCACAGGTAAATGAACTCGTCAGCAGGATCAGCGTCTCAGCCGTGAATTCGGTGACCTCATACAGGTCGTGTTCGCTTGGTCCGCCGGCCACGTTCATGCGCAGAATGGCGTACATCGAAAACAGACAACCGAACAGGACCAAGTCAGTTGAAATGAACAGCCAAAAGCCAAATATTTTCAGCCTAGAATCCTCTGAACTAAACTCCAGCGGCAAGTTGGAGTCTGCTGTATGTGACGACATCGCTACGCCCTCCCAAACTGCGCTTCCGAGCGCTTGATTTCGTCAACCGGAATATAGTGAGTCCGTATTGATCTCCAAACTGCGAAGCAGCAAACAGAGCAGTACAGCCAAGAGACACACGAACGCGATCCAATACCACAGAAAGACCATCGCGAAACCGCCGATGAACATGATGACGGCCAGAACAAACGGCCGCCCGGAACTGTTCGGCATATGAATCGGTTGGTATGGCGACGTATCCGGCTGGTACGTGCCCTCTTTCATTTGTGCCTTTGCAACCCACCAGGCGTCACGCGAATGCACGATTGGAATCCGTGCAAAGTTATAATGCGGAGGCGGTGAGGGAAGCGACCATTCGAGTGTGCGCCCATCCCACGGATCGCCGGTGAGATCGCGCTCGCCATGCAGAATGCTGTAGATGATATCCCAGACAATCAGCACAAAACCTATGCCCATCATATAGGCGCCAATGGTCGAAATGAGGTTGAGTGTAGTCCAGCCGGTACCAGTAGGATAAGTGTAAACACGCCGTGTCATTCCCATAAATCCAAGTTGGTACTGTGGCAGGAAGCAGACGTAAAATCCGATGTTGAACCACCAGAACGCGTGTTTCGCAATGCGTTCATTCAGGATATGGCCAAACATTTTTGGCCACCAGTAATACATGCCAGACATCATGCCGTAGACTACCCCGCCAATCAGTACCTGGTGAAAGTGAGCAATCAGGAAGTAGCTGTTGTGGTACTGGTAGTCTGCAGGTGCAACAGCGAGCATGACACCCGAAGCCCCCCCGATGGCGAAGTTCGGAATGAATCCGATAGCCCACAACATTGGCGCACGTACGCGAATCCGGCCTCGATACATGGTAAACAGCCAGTTGAAAACTTTGACGCCTGTTGGAATACCGACAGCCATCGTTGCAATTGCGAAGAATGTGTTGACCCCTGGACCAGCACCCATGGTGAAGAAGTGGTGAACCCAGACATAATAACTGATGATCGCAATAGCCATCAGTGAAGCGACCATGGACGAATAACCGAATATCCTCTTCCGCGAAAACGTACTGAACACTTCTGAGAAGATGCCAAACGCCGGCAGTACGAGGATATAGACTTCCGGATGACCCCAGACCCAGAACAGGTTGATATAGGCCATCGCGTTTCCACCTTTTAGCATCGTGAAGAAGTGGGCATCGGCAAGCCGGTCAATCAGAAGCAACGCCAATGCCGCGGTCAGCGCCGGGAACGCATAAATGATGAGGATTGAAGAAGATAATACTGACCAGGTGAACAGCGGCATGCGCATCAAAGTCATGCCAGGCGCTCGCATTTTGAGAATCGTGGCAATAAAGTTGATGCCGGTTGCAATGCTGCCGATGCCGGTGATCTGCAGGGAGAGCAAATAAAAGTTTTCGCCGACGTCCTTGTTAAATTCCAGCCCTGATAAGGGTGGATAAGCAGTCCATCCTGAATCCGGTGAACCGCCGATGACAAACGACAAATTGAGCAGCAGCGCTGCAAAGAAAAATAGCCAAAAGGATATGGCATTGACGTACGGATACGCGACGTCTCGGGCCCCAATCTGTAGCGGTACCGCGATATTGAACATCGCGAAGATAAACGGCATCGCCATGAACAAAATCATGATGGTGCCATGTGTGGTAAAGATTTGGTCATAGTGTTCCGCTTCCAGGAACTTCACGTTTGGTAGTGCCAGCTGTGTTCTCATCAGCATGGCGTCCACGCCGCCTCGGAACAGCATCAGCAGCGCTGCAATCATGTACATAATCCCGATTTTTTTATGGTCAACAGTCGTTAACCATTCACGCCATAGCCATCCCCACTTTTTGCTCGCGCGTTGGCAGGCCCGCTTTGCGCAGCAGCGGCTGGCGGGCCTGTTCGCCCGCCATCAGGGGGCGTACCGGTTAGTAAGCGCACTCCGCGGCTGGAAGCCCGCATTTTGGCCTGGACCCGGCGCGCGCCCGAGGATGGCTCTACTCACTGGAGCAGCCGCAAGCTGGCGCGGGCGCTGGGGATCAATCACATGATGGTCGCGCGGGTCTGGCGGCGCGCTGGGCTTAAGCCCCATCGGTTGGAACGCTACATGGCCTCGGATGATCCAGACTTCGAGCGCAAGGCCGCCGATGTGATCGGGCTCTACGTCAATCCGCCGCAGCATGCCGCGGTGTTCTGTGTGGATGAGAAGACCGCGATCCAGGCACTCGATCGCCGCGACCCGGTGCTGCCGCTCAGCCCTGGGCGGGCCGAGCGCCACGGGTTTGAGTACTATCGGCATGGCACGCTCTCGCTGTATGCCGCGCTCAACACCCAAAGCGGCAAGGTCCTGGGTCAGACCGCGGCCCGCCATACCACTGAGGAGTTCGTGGCCTTCTTGGGCCAGCTTGTCGCGCTGCAACCCAAGGGTCGCGAGATCCACCTCATCGCCGACAACCTCTCGGCCCATACGACCAAGCGGGTCACCCAGTTCCTGGCCGATCATCCCAAGCTGCACCTGCACTTCACTCCCACCTATTCCTCGTGGCTCAATCAGGTGGAACTCTGGTTCGGCAGGATCGAACCCGAGGTGGTCGCCCGCGGGGTCTTCACCTCGGCCACCGACCTGGCGCGCAAGCTCATGCGTTACATCCGTCAGCACAACCAACCCGCGGCCCCCATCAAATGGCCCTACCGCGACTTCTCACACAGAATCATCCCTACTTCCGATTCAGCTGTTACAGGCCACTAGTCCGAACGCCTCAAGCGATCGCGAGATTCCAGCGGTTTGGATACGAAGGCGCCTGAGCACCCGATCTTCTGTGGTGAACTATCGTCCCGACTACCGGCACGAATGGGACACGCAGTTCGGTTGATCAAGATTTGGACGAATCACGTCGTCGATGTGGACCCCGGGGGTTCGTAACCTTGTTACGTACTTCGATTGGAAGTTGGCATTGAGCCTTCGTGCGTTCGAGCGGCTTCAGCCCGCGCCTGCTGGCGGTTTCATGCTGTCCAAAGAAGTTGACCATTAGCGAGTTGCACGAGGTCGGCCTCAATTCGAAATGCGCCATGTACGGTTTGCGTGTAGATTCCGAGCTGAGTCGAAACCGGGTGGGTGGCCAGTTGACTAATCGTGACGTCGTAGTCGTAGGGGATCAGCGCGAAGGCGTCCAGCGCAGGCTTAAGTGTAACAGCGAAGTTCGTCTGCACGATCTGTTGGAAACAAGCGTCAGTGGGGTTCGCGGCATCCATAAACTGCTTCAGGAAGATCTGGGACGCTCCCCCGTTAGTCGCCCATTGAGTGAACAGTGCGAAGAAGTCTGGCACTCAAGTTCGCTCCGCCCAACCGGTGAGTAGGCTTGGTAGCCCTCTTTTCGACTGAAATGATGGTGCGCGGTGTCATGACCAGATCGGTAGCGTTCCCGCCGAATGCGCTAACGCTGAGGAATTGAGGTTCTGAAAGCGCCGCAACATCTACATTGCCGGAACACTTCGCGAACCCGAACACCTCACGTCCGTTAGTCAGTGATTCCGGGTTGTTTACAAACTCAAATGGGGTGAACCAGACGGGCGTGTTCACTCCCCCCATAGTCATTTCGACCGGCACCTGAATCGCTACCTGATTTTCCTGTACGCCCAGGCTTGATACGGCGCTGTTGCCAACCCACCCCATGGTGCCGAAGGTCAGCAAGACGAAACTGTCCAGCGGCGTACAAGTGACGACGCCATTCGAAGGCGTTGTGAAGACAGCATCGCACAACTCTTGCAGTTTCGTGAGATCCGCTGCGAGAAAGAAGCCGAACAGCAATGCATCCTTGCATTCCACAGGCGGTCCCACGACAACCGGCCCATATGGCACAAAATTATTCATAGTTGAAGCCTCCCCTTAGGGAACAGACCATCGATATATTGACTAATCCGTGAACTGCCGGAGCGCAACCCTGATGTTCCAGTAGCCTCAAAGACAAGCGTTCGCCCTATAGGTCGTCACTTTCGCCAGCATCAGGTGCACCTCTTAAGCGTACCTTGCGGCGTTTCGGTTTGCAGACTACTGGTGAAATCCAGAGATGCGGAAGAACTCCCTGATCGTCGAGATCGTCGGTCGCAATTGGCTCGTAACCGAACGGCCGCACGACCTGAACGGAACCATAAGCATCGGTCAATTGCGACTCGCGAGCACGATACGCTGCTGCGCAGCGGCGGGGTTCGTGTTTACCTTGGCCGCAGTCCCTTGGAATCGCCAAATCTCCTCAATTCCGGCAAACCGCACCGGTACCGGCGAGTGAAATCGAACTTGCAGTTCTCGGCTGTGCGGTGCTGGTGGCGTTGGGCGTCATCCTTGGGTTGGTATGGAATCGCTTGAATGCAAGGCAAACGAGCTCGGCGACCGAAGAGCCGAGGTAGTTGAAGCGCCGCACGTCGTACGAGCAGCGACTGCGCTGGCAGTCTTCGTTCCACGGCTCGCGTGGGACGAGTTTGTCGCTGAGCGGAAACGCAGCCACTTCGTGGGCCACAATTTCCGCTCCATTAACGCGACGGCCGGTTCCAAATTTCCCCGGTGGCGAGCGAAGTGGAAGTATTACGCTTCGGAAAAAAACTGTGTTGACTCTCGTGGTTTGCTAATATATGCGGCTTGACTTTTTTATTACCAATCGCTTATAAGCCCTGTATCGCACAGCGTAAACGCTGAGTTCGCACATACAGTTCAAACGAGTTGAATATGTTCGAAACTGCCGCCAGCCCCTCACGGAACGGTTCGAAGCAAACTCTGCCGCAAGGGGGCGATCTCTATGCTAGGGTGGCTACCCGCCGACGTTTCCACCTTCGGTCCGAACATCGACTCGATGCTCAAGCTGATCTTTTACGTGGTCGGCACGGCATTCATCTTGACCGAGGGTATCCTTTTGGCGTTCGTCATCTTGTACCGTCGCCGAAAGGGCGGCCGCGCATCCTTTGTACGTGGCGAATCGATCCGCGAGCTCGCATGGGTGCTGATCCCGGTCGTTATCGTCGTCTTCCTTGATGTTGCGATCGACGTTCGGGCGAAGCCGATCTGGGATCTAGTCAAGGAACAAAGTCCTCCTGCGGGGCTGACTGTAAAGTTGGAGGCGCTCCAGTTCGGATGGGAATTCACGTATCCGGGCCCCGATGGCCAGTTCGGCACAGCCGACGACCTGCTTCAAACAACCACTTTGACGGTTCCCGCGGGTCAGGTTGTCCGCGTGATCATGGGATCTAAGGACGTGATCCACAGCTTCTACGTTCCGCAGTTGCGGCTCAGGCAGGATGCTGTTCCCGGCCGCGAGATCCCCATATGGTTCGAGGCAACGCAGCCGGGCGATTATGAAATCGGTTGCTCCCAGCTTTGCGGGATCCTGCATTTCGCGATGAAAGGTATCCTGCGCGTTCTGACTCCGGAGGATTATCAGAAATGGGTTGACCAGCACTGGCCGAAGCCCCCGCCGGCGCTGGGACAGCTAAGAGATCAAGTCGCGAACGTCCGCAAGCGGGATCGAGGGATAGACATGGCCGAGACCGAGCCAGAGGCGGCACACCACGGCGAGGCTCACGCCGAGCCGACGGGTTTTTGGTGGAAATACATATTTTCAGTCGACCATAAGGTGATCGGCAAGCAGTATCTGTTTCTGGGCTTGTTCATGGGTACGGTGGGGGTAATGCTGTCGTATGTCTTCCGGTGGCAGCTTGCCTGGCCGGGTAGCGCAGTACCCGGTTGGGGAAAGGTCACGGCACCCCAATATTACGAACTCGTCACGATGCACGGCACCATCATGGTGTTCTTCGTCGCGATGCCGATTCTGCTGGGCGCGTTCGGCAATTTCGTGGTCCCACTCATGGTCGGAGCGCGCGACATGGCCTTCCCGCGGCTTAACATGACTTCGTTCTGGACCGTCTTCGTCGCCTCGGTGATCCTGATGATTTCGTTTTTCGTGCCGAATGGGGCGTCACGCGCGGGATGGACGAACTATGTTCCATTGTCCGACGTGCCGCGCTTCACGGGCGGAGTCTACTGGGGTGGCAACCTGTGGCTGATCGCCGTAGCAACCGACTTTGCTTCGGTTCTGATGGGGGGCATCAACATTCTCACCACGGCGATC
>CAVWUS010000022.1:0-50374 GCA_963758235.1 uncultured Alicyclobacillaceae bacterium
ATGTTTCGTCTTTTATTTGGTCTAATGGTTTCTGTTCTGTAACGGCTATGATTGATGCTGCAGGATATTGTCCAAGTTGAGGGTGCCGACCGGACCAAGAACAGCGTTCAGGTCCATTACAATCTCATCAGCGGCAAGCGCAATCATGGTTCCGCCAGACATTGCATAATGGGGAATAAAAACTGTGATTTTGGCTAAGTGGTGATTCAGTGCATGTGCAATTTGTTCGGACGCTAGGACTAGTCCTCCTGGGGTATGCAGAATCAAATCAATTGGCATGGTTTCCGGCGTTAACCGGATTGCACGCAGTACCTGTTCAGAGTCTTCAACAGAAATGTAATTACGAAGTGGGATACCAAGAAAGCTGATGGTTTCCTGCCGGTGGATTAATGTTATCACTCTGGTCCGCGTTTTCGTTCGAGTCTCCGGGTGGCACGAAGACGTTGGTAGTTGATGAAATATTGCCGCCAGACAGGAATAAGGGCCAAACAAAAAACAGTACCCAAAACCACATAAATGATTCCACCTCTTCATGACCTGAACATCAGTTTTAATATGGGGACTCAAAACTCAGTATGTTGTTAGGTCCTTAAGTTTCTCTGTATTGCGCCTGCATATTCCAATAACTCGGAGGAGGGAGGGGCTTCTTACTTGGTGTGACTTTTCTCAGCGTGGCATAAAAACCCGTATGATTTATCAATCCGGAGCCAAACTAATACTGGATTGAATATCCAAGCGATGGGGCGATTCAGATTTCCGCAAATGAATGGATACCCCCTTGGAGGCAATAGTCAATGCGGATTGCCATGTTTTCAGAAACGTTTTTGCCAGGTACAGACGGTGTTGTAACCCGCCTTTGTGCTACCTTACGCTCTTTGGAACAAGAGCAATGCGACGTACTGTTGTTTGCACCGCATGGCGCTCGCCGCAATATGCTTCCGCACGCGTGGTGGGTATCCCATCGTTTCGTTTCGCCATATACCCCGAAAAGAGGTTTGCCCGCCCGCTCCCACGGGTCGGGCGGATTTTGAAGGAGTTTCAGCCGGATTTGATTCACGCGGTAAATCCCGGCTTTTTGAGCTTTTCTGCAATATATTACGCACGGAGATTGGGCGTTCCTCTCATCGCCTCGTATCATACTCACATTCCAACGTATGCTCGTTATTACCGCCTCGCTTGGCTGGAACCGTTGTTGTGGCAGTGCTTCAAAACGATCCACAACAAGGCGGACATCACCCTTTGTCCGTCACAGGCAACACTTAAAGAGTTGAAACGTCGGGGATTTCGTAATCTTGATGTATGGGATCGGGGTGTCGACTTACAATTGTTTTCCCCTTCCAAGCGGTCAGAACGAATGCGGTCGCGGTTATTGAAAGGGAAAGACTTCGGACAAAAGATATTACTCTTTGTGGGTCGTCTCGCGCAGGAAAAAGGAATTGAAGGGCTACGAGTAGTTTTGGAACAGGAACCTGGGATTCATTTGGCGGTTGTAGGCGATGGACCGTACCGCACTGAATTGGAGCGCATATTTGCGGGAACAAATGTCACGTTTATGGGCTATCTGTTTGGTGAAGAATTGGCAGAGGCATATGCTTCTGCGGATGGATTCATATTTCCGTCTACGACGGAAACGCTTGGCTTAGTGCTTTTTGAAGCTATGGCGAGCGGGCTACCTATCATGGCTGCCGATAGTCCTGCTACACGAGAAGTTCTGGAGAATGGACAAGCCGGCTTGATTTTCAATTCTCTGGATTGTCAATCCATTTTATCGACCGCAAGGGAACTATTATTTAGTGGGCAGACACGGGAACGGATACTGAAACGGGCGCAGGAGGTGGCTTCAAACTTGGATTGGAGCGGTCCAACACAGCAACTTGTTCGACATTACCAAGGGTTATTTCAGTCCCGGCAGAGCGCTTTGGTTAGATTCGAGTAACGGATGAACGACAGTGGGCGAATCAATATCATGAAAATGTTCTTTATCCTAAACCCTTTAGCCGGTAACGGGAAATGCCGTTGGCGTTGGGGAAATTTTGAGAGAGTACTCCGGCATGGATCTTTCAATTCATATGAAGTCCATTCTACAGATGGTGTGGGGGACGCCGAGAGAGCTGCAAAAGCGGCTGTTTCAGCTGGTTTTCAACGCATCATTGTAGTCGGAGGGGACGGGACGGTTAATGAAGTTGTAAACGGAGTCATTGGCGATCATGTTTTGATCGGGATTTTGCCGTTTGGAACCGGGAACGACTTGGCTCGTTCCTTAGCGATTCCGAGCTCAGATGATGAGCTTGTTACTTTGTTGTCTAAACCCAAGGAAGTAGAGTTGAACGTAGCACAAATTAATGATCGGTACTTTGTAATGGCTGCGGGAATCGGCTTTGATGGAATGGTTGCCAACTACATCAACAGCCATTTTTACATTAAGAAATTGGGGGCAGTTGGATACTTCTACAGCGCTTTGAGAATGCTGACCACATTCAAACCTTTCGAGGTTCAGGTCGTGATTGATGGGAAGTCGTTGCAGTTACAGAAAACGTGAGATCTTTGCGATAGGGAATTGCCCCTACTACGGAGGGGGCATGAGGATGTTTCCTGCGGCAAAGTTTAATGATGATTTGCTCGATATCTGTATAGTATCAGATTTAGGGAAGCTGAATTTTCTGCAATTATTTCCAATGGTTTACTCCGGAAAGCATGTTGAACAACAACAAGTACATCATGGTCATGAAGGGCAAGAGCATCGAAATTAAAAATGCCCCCAAATAATGACTGCTCACGCCGATGGTGAACTGGTTCAAACCTCGACATTGCATATAAACCTAAGTCCGCATCGGTTACGTTTCCTGACGTCAAATATGGGGACGCCTGGAACTCATCTTGATTTGGAGAGATGACCCCTTCTGTGCATACACTGTTTTTCAGTTCATAAATGGTTTTCATCACATATTGCGCCAATCCCCTGTAATCTTCAGGATTGGTCACTTCGATGGTTCACCCACAATAATGTAGTGACGCTTAAACCATTGGCGTGGGCGCACGGTGATTGCGACCGGAACAATCCTCACATCACCACTCTGGCAGCGATAAAGCCTACTCCTGGTTTTGTGCCGGGAGCTCGATGTTTAACCGATTCCGCTTCCCCTCAGGAAAAATGCCAACTATCTTATCGTTTTTCAGGAGGCGTAGCGAGTGGCGAATTGCCGAAATACATGAACCCGAACGCGAGACTGGAAAGGCACCAAGCCAACGAACGACGCGATGTAGAACTGGATTGCGAAATAACTCTTCCTTTGCCATAAAGTGAATACCTGGATGTAGAAAAGCGGCAAGCAGAATTGGATCGTGAGCCGACATATGGTTTGCGGCCATGATATCAGGGACCGTGGTTGGCACGTGTTCCTGACCGTATACCTTTACTCTGTAGAAGAATTTGTAATGGGCTTGAACGAACATTTGAATCAAGCACAGGAAGCGTTTCATTTGATTTGGTCAACTCCCAAGAAAGTCATTGTTTGCAAGCGCAAAATAAGTGTTCCCTCGTATGGTTTCTTATCATTCGGTTAAAATCGAAAAAACAGCCTGTGGGTGGTGCGTGGTTCTATGCTTAAATTCGTCAATCACGTTGTGGTTATTGTTGGAGGTTCCAGCGGCATTGGGAAAGAATGTGCATTACAGTTTGCAAAGCAAGGGGCGCAATTGGCCTCATCGCTCGTCGACAAGAAGAATTGGAAAAAGTTATGAACGAAATTCGGCGACAATACGGTAGGGTTGAGGCATTTACAGCAGATGTCACAGATAGTGTTGCAGTTAATGATGTTGCAAATCAGATAAGCATCAGTACGGAAAAGTTGACGTGTTGATTTACAGTGCAGGCTCATTTCACCTGTCGCCCGCAGAAACATTGGATATACAGATAGCCAGGAAGGTTTATGGACGTAAATTACTGGGGGGCACTTCATGTCACGCAAATATTTTTGCCCTTGCTTCGGGCGGGGACAGGAAGATCATTGGTATTTATCTCGTCCTTATCTGTACCATGTACGCCGGCGTTTTTTACTCGTTACGCAGCACCAAAACACGCACTTCACGCATTCATAAAATCGCTTCGGCAAGAGCTTTCCCCAGAAGGAGTTTCATGTCGCAGAAGTGTCTCCGGGCGCGGTACACACCATTGATCGAAGAGCATATTCATCAGGTTATGTACCGTCTTCCACCGGGAATTCCGGTGATTACGCCGGACATTGTAGCCAAAGGCGTTTTGAAGACCGTGATAAATCGAAAGAATGAATCGGTTATCCCGAGGAGGCTAAGCCTGGCAGCTCGGTTGTCCAGCGCATTTCCTTCCCTACTTGATACGTACTATCGACGGTCAATTCGAGGGTGGACCGAAGGACTCAAATTGGGAAGCAAAACATAGAAGATACGGATCCTGCACTGACTTCTTTGGTGGAATCTGAATTGGGTGAGCCGTGAAACCATCCAAGTAACATGATAAACAGGAAAAAGGACAGCCTGCTATTTGTAAGAACTGTCCTGCGTTGTTGGTTAAATGGGAGTGCATGATTTGTCTTACATCATAGGAACCTGTGGAATAATCCGCCCTTCAATACGCTCAAAGATATCGTCAAGGTCACGCCCGGTTATTGTTAATCCATGATTTCTTAGCCCAATAACAGATCGTTCTGGCTCCGGTTGCTCTCTTACAAGTTCGGCTACCGTTCGGGCAAGTTCAACCGTACCACATGGGTAGTTGATTTGAGTTGAGGGGATGCCGTCCATCCATGCGTGGATGTGGACAATGGCTCCAACCTTTGGATGTTCCATGTAAATCATCCAGTGTTCGATTGCGTCTACTGATACTCGACGTGGAGGAACTTCTGGTGGCACACTAAGCTGCATGGTTTTTCGTTCGGAATCAAATTGCTTGACCAACAGCATATCCTGACCGACTTTTTTTAAGTTTCCTTCTTCACACCACTTGCACTCATCCAGAAACGGCGGTTATCTTTGCGGGCGCTGAGATTACCGTAACTTAAACCACCGATGCCATAAAGTCGTTGAACATGACGAAAGTCCTCTGGAGGCAACAGTTCCTGAATCGGAAAAGGTGCCGGGAATAGGTTCATAGCATCAATTTTTTGAGCGGATCTACTCAACTGCTCAGTAATATCATCTCCATTCCATAGGTCCTCCGGCAAGTCCTGGTGAAACTCGTTATCAATGATGAGATTGGACAGAGCCAGAGGTTCCAGCCTGTGATAAATCTCGTCAAAAAACTCGTCATCGTGCCTGGTCTCATAAGGGACAGTGTAATAGCCCTGTTCAAGGGTTACGAAATACGCATTCAACCCGTTCGGGCTGTTAACGATGTAAATCAGCAAATTGGAGAAGGACCGGATCAGAATTGGATAAGCAGACTTCAATACATCACTCGGTACAGCGTTCGTTTCCACAACTGTAACCACATATGTAGCTTGTGATTTACGACGATAGGGACGAGGCGTCGTTGGGTCGACAAAATTCATGACCAAGCGAACTTGTGCCTCTCCTGATGGATAAAATTGATATCCACTATCCCGTAACCTTTTATCGATTCCTTCGAGAAACCATTGCTGTAAAGAACTCTTTAGCTCTCCTGAGACCGAATATAACATCAAGTCAAGCCTCCTTTAGTGGTATGTAGGTTATTATTGGCGTTTATTACATATACATGCGGTTGGAGCTGTGTCTTTCGGACATGTTTTCATTGAACTTTGTCAAGCAACAGTTCATTCTCGTGATTTGAAAGATGTAATCCAAAGTTCTGCAGGAATTGCTCCTTAGTCACGGCGATTCTCTTTGGCACAAATGTTTGCGGGCGTGCACTGATGAGAGAGTGGGCACTTGGATTAAACGCAAAAAAGATATTCCGCAGGTACCAGGTCAGAAAATGGCGAGTAAATATATTGGAAATGGGCAGTATCTCAAATCCGAATCGTCTTACTCCACGATGAATGAGTGTAATTCCGTAGAGCGCCTTTGCACGCTCAAATTCCTTGGAAGCGATGTAATCCGCAAGTACATGGAAGGACCGATTCGCTTCAAGGACAAGTCTACGGGCAAGTTGGACTATAGTTTGTTCTTCGTTAAGTGCTTGACTGATACAATGATTGTTCATATGAAGTTCAAGAATTGGGTCAAACCGATGAATGGTCACCCCGTTGATGGAAAAATTCCTACCTAGATATCGGCGTTGTTTAATACAGATTAGGAGAGAATCGTCATCCACTAATGGTCTGATTTTCAAAAGTTTTCGAAATGCGTCGTCCCAGAGCCGCCATGTACGACGATATAAAGTGGAGGAATGGTCACGTTCCAAATCCGAGTTGTTCGTTAGAAGGTCAAAAAGCACTTCTTCTCCAATAAACAATGCTAACAATGCATATCCAATCTCAGATAGTTGCTTTCTCCAGTTTTCCATCGCGATCCCCTTCCACAGTGGTTGCAAAAAGTTTGACTGTAGTATTTACGGCGTGCATATTCAATATCCAATAAACGGATAATTTCCATGTAATCACTTGTGGGGGTTGATAAATCATGTCGAAACCGTCGTATAGTCCTGTAACACCTGCTGATGTTGGTTATAAAGAGCCTCTACCCGAGAAATGCATTGATTGTGTTTGGCGTCGTGAATGGGTGTGTTCACGAGTAGTCTGTGTGAAAGAGGTTAAGGAACAAACGAAGATGTGGATAGCTGGTTCATAACCAAAGGGAATCGAAGGGACTTACATATAGATCACTTAAAATCGGTCAGTTATTTCGTTCCGCGGAAAAGAATAGCTCATGATACAAAACAAGTTTCCGAAATCTGTCCAAACACTGTAACCTGGTACTGATGTTCTTTGAACAAATTCAAGTAACCGTCTTCGTTCAGGATGTACTTTCCTTTATCAAAACGTGCCATATACCAATTACTTGAGCGTTTTGCAGAATTGATTGTCTGTACGAATTGAAAAAGGAATTGGTACTGGTCTGACGGGTCTTCATTACAATGTTTGTAATGTTAGTTTCTACAATACTCGTGGTGCTTTCATAGTCTTTTGCGATGTGCGAACTCAGGCGCTCTTCTCTACACTGTTCGCTGCGCTCAACGCCAATGTTTGACCGACCAGGTCAACGAAGAGGTCCTGGGCAAGCCCTTTCTCAACAATAGCCTGGAAGACTCGACTAAGCGTTGAAATCGATGGTGCTGGTTCGTCCAGCGAAAAACCGCATTGATACCGGAAGCGCAAGTCTCGGCTCAAACGTTGATGCAACCGGGTGAATGATGTAGAGATACCCTCCATTGGGGTAGCCAGCAGCGCCCTCAAAGTTGCCTCCCGGTTGATGGGCTTTGCTCCTTGGGGTGACGTATTTCTCAAATTGGCGGCATAAAGCCCGAGATCCAGTGCCGAAAAGAAGAGAATCCAATCGCTCGCTGGATTCGATTTCTAGCCATTCTTCAAAGGAGAACAGGGACTTTTGGAGAAGATACAAGTGGACTTCCTCCTCGGAGCATTTCTTGTTTTGTCACTTGAAATCTTCTCGAAGTTGGGGTGAAGTCCTTTTTTATGCCCTGTTATCCCTTGCCCCGCAAGGGCTTATGAATCTGCAAAACGCTCAGCTAAATTTGTTAGAAAAGAAACACACAAACTTTAATTTAGGCAAGCGAATCGTACAAGTTTGTTTATCAGGTGACGAACAAGCGGAGCGCCCCAGCTAGCAGCATGGGGCGCTTTATAATGGGGATTCTAAGCCGCTTGAGTTATTAGGTTCTTGATTGGTGCTGAACCAGCAGTATGAACTGTTGGACAAAACCGATCTTGTGGGGTTAGCGCACCACTCCTCGACTTAAATCGGTGAATTCGGTAAATGATATGAGTCTCAACAGATCGATGTTCTTATGATATGTACCCATATTGGGAAGGTAGTACGGTCACAATATCGTGGAGGATAGGCAAATTCTCATGTTGTACATGCGGACATCATGAAACTCCTATGATCTAGACATTTTATGTAGGTCAGGTTAGTGAGGGGAGTAATGTGTATGAGAGCGATTTTCGTTGCTGCCATTCTTCTGTTACTGGTTACGGGCTGTGGCACTCAGGGGACGGCGGAACAATCCACTGGTATCCACAACAACAGTCAGACACAAAGTTGTCGTTGCTTGTGGTTGATTCGTTAACCGACAGATCCATTCAATCGGCGATGAATAATCCAGAATTCAGAGGCATGCATTACTTGATGTCTCATGGTCATTATATTCCCGATCTAGTCGCATCATTTCCGTCGATGACCGTCTCTGATTTAAGCACGATAGTGACAGGAGCGTATCCCAACGAACATCGTATTCCGGGATTAGTCTGGTTTGATGCCGAGCGAAAGTTAATCGTGAACTACGGAAACAACTTTCAACAAACCATGATACTTGGCACAAAGTCGGTTTCAAGAAATGCACTATTCGACTTGAATGAAACTCATCTTTCTAAAGATGTACACACCGTATTTGAGGACCTGGCAAATGCAGGATATAGTACTGGAGCGATTAATATGCTGGTTTATCGAGGGCGGAAACCTCATCAATTGACCCTGCCGGTTTATACGCTACCATTCGCTGGAACGGGTAGCTACACGGTACATGGACCGGACACCTTGGTGTTTGGTCAATTAACTTCGCCTGTGGTAGATACGAATAAAGACGGACTATTTCACAGGTTTGGACTAAATGATGATTTTGCGACGGATGCGTTGATTCAACTGATTAAGCAAAAGAAGTTACCTGATTTCACAATGGTGTACTTGCCAAGTAACGATACCGTTGTTCACAAACACGGTGTTGATGCAATGAGAGGTATTGCTAACGTTGATAAGGACATTCAGAAAGTACTTTCTTCTTACGGTACTTGGGACGATACCCTGAAGCATCTGACTCTGATTGTGATGGGTGATGGTGGGATAACACCGGTTTTACCTAAAGAGGGAAAGCCGACCATTTCCATAACGGATGCATTTCCGAAACATGCAGTTTATCGATGGGGAATGAACGTAGAAACAGACGATGACGTCGCATTCGCTGTGAATTCAAGAATGGCGTATGTATATCTGTTAAATAGTCGCGTTCGTCCAACACAGGTAGTTGAACGATTAAAACGGGAACGGCGCATCGATTTAATTACCTGGACTGACGGGTCCGATGTCTTTGTGACAAAACCGGAGAATGTCGGTCCTGACTTTGTCCTTCCACAAAGATGGACCGTTCACGGACCCATATGGGCAACGATGGGGAATCGAAGGTAACCGTTCCCTTCTCGATATAAAAGTAGGGACCTCGTCGTACGATTACATACGGTAAATACCCAGACGCTCTGCACCAACTCTGGAGTGCAGCACATTGTCAGAAGGGTACATACGTCATCGTGACCGCCAAGAGGGGGTATCAATTTGGAGACGAGCGCGCTCCGACACATGATGGGGGTGCACAACAGGCTTCTTTGATCGGCGAGGATGTCTATACGCCAATCATTATTAACGGTACCAACCGGGTACTCAAGGAACCTTGTCGCTTCGTCGATTTAAAGAAATATTTCATTTCCCTTGTTGAACGTCCGTAAGGACACAGAGACCCGGGTGTAGCGCCTGTAATCAGTCGCGCAGTTGAGTAGGAGTCACCAATGCATCAACGTAACATGGCTCCATTACAATGATCATTCTCTGTGGTTTCCGGTCACCCTAAAATAGCCACATAACTGGTGCACCGGGCCGAACAGAGTGCAGTTCGAACCGATACCTGCCCAAATCTAAAACAGCTTTACCTTCGTAACTAACGGGGGCCTGAACCCTCTTGTGAATGTACCGTTTCGTTGACCACGATGGTCGGACAAGCACTTGATACATCTCGGTGACAAGTTCTATTTTAGATTTTTTACTTCTCTCTATGTAAATTCTACCCTGGTGCGGAACTCGGCTGTTCCATATACGGACCAAGCGTTCTTTCCTATAGATCCTACCCAAATAACTAGCAGGGGATTTATTGAACTTATGAGGGCGTTAGTTCAACAAGTGTCGTGTAATTCAGATGAATATTTATGTGGTTTATCGAATTATAATTTGTGTTCCCAGGTAAATTGGGCAAGAATTGTCTCCTTGGCGAGTGGCTGCCCTCTTTCCTATTCAATATCTCCGGCCTTGGTTGCCGAAGAACGGCTTTGACCTCTGTTGGATAAGAGGGATTTCGGGACCTGACCAAGCGGCCAGTACACGAAGTACTAACGAGTACCAGTTTATGCGGGCGACCAGGTACATCTATCTGTGTTTGACCCGAACATAGCGTTTAGCGCGGTTTAGATTTGCAGAAAAACGCGGCGGCGTTTTTCTGCACTTTTAACTTGCGGGAAACAGAACATACGCCACGGTAAAGGGCGGCTTCGCGCAACCGTGGCGGTTTTTTTAGCGTATGGCTTGTGACTTATTCCGTGTTCTGACTGCGTGGTCGGTACACGAAGGGTCTGCGTTTTCGTTCTCCTGCATAGGCGTGATGAAACATCTTGAGCAATGCGCGTTTTTCCAAACGAGAAACGTATGAACGGGAGATGCCCAAGTGGTCTGCGACTTCGTTTTGTGTCCATTCCTTTCCATCAGCTAGGGCGAACCGCAATTCGATGACCGTCCGTTCACGATCGTCCAGGATGTTCATCAATTTATGCATGTTCTTGATTTCAAGCCGCTTGTTGACCTCTTCTTCCGTCTCATCCACATCGGTGCCAAGTACGTCGGAAATCGTAATTTCATTTCCTTCCTTATCCGTTCCAATAGGGCTATACAATGACACGTCTTTGCGCGTCTTCTTCTGCGCACGCAGCTGCATCAAAATCTCTATTTCAAAGTCTAAAGGGGAGCGGAATGAACTGGGTGCTGCGAGCTATAGGACAATCACTGCCGTGCGTACAGTCTCTTAGGGGGCGAGTATCGCATGCAGATACGGGTGGTGGAAGGTGAATTTGCAAAACAGTCCCGCGTGAACTTTTTCCGCATGCTCATCCAGTTCTATCGCAAGGGGGAATTTACTCCTCATGATAGCGATTTACGCACGGGTGTCGACAGAGGAACAAGCAAAACATGGCTTCAGTCTGATGGCCCAGTTGCGGGAATGCCGCAAGAAGGCAGGGACGAATGATGTTCTTGAGTACGTCGACGAGGGCGTATCTGGGGAATTTCTTGACCGGCCGCAGCTGACCAAACTCCGATCGGACATTCGAAACGGTTTGATTCATCGCGTCATCTGCTTGGATCCGGATCGACTGTCTCGCAAACTCATGAATCAACTTATCCTCTCTGATGAAATTGAATCTCGCGCAGAGCTTGTCTTTGTGAACGGCGAGTATGCCAGAACACCGGAAGGGCAGCTTTTTTATCAGATGCGCGGTGCCATCAGCCAATTCGAAAAGGCTAAAATCAATGAACGCATGTCTCGCGGCAGACGTGAAAAAGCGAGGCAAGGCCGTGTCCTCCGGGACTTTCACATCTATGGCTATGATTTTGATGCTGAAACAGAGCAGTTTGTGATCAACGAACGGGAAGCTGCCATCGTAAAACTGATTTTTGACCTGTTCACGAATCTAGGCGGTCTGGTACGGGGGATTAACGGGATCGCCAGATACTTGACGGAAATGGGGGTACCGACGAAACGCGGTGTGGGTGTCTTTCATCGGCAAGTGGTACGCCAGATGCTCATGAACCGTGCGTACATTGGAGAGTTCTATCAGAACAAATGGAACACGGAAGGGATGCTTGGCAACCGTTACAGACTGCCAGAAGAGAGAATCCGAGCGCGACAGCGACCGAAAGAAGAATGGATTCGTCTGCCGATTCCAGCCATCATTGACGAAACGCAGTTCATGCAGGCGCAATTGCTGCTTGAAGAATCGCGCAGGCGTTGGGCAGGGAAGAGCAAGCGGACTTATTTGCTCAGCGGACTTTTGCGCTGCGGCGTTTGCGGTAATACCCTCACCGGCAGGCGCTCCAAAGCGTGGGGCAAAGAAGTGTTCATCTACAACGATAAGAAAGGGACAATGGGCGCGAAAAATCCTGGCTGCGGCATGCAAGTGACGTGCGACAACCTCGATCGCATGGTGTGGGAAGCGGTTTTGGCTTGGATGGACGCACCGGATGACGAATTGGCTGCAAGAATTGAACAACTGCCAAGCAATCTGCTTGAGCAAACGCAGCTCCAGCAAATTGAAGATGAGCTTGAGCGCTTGGATACGCAACATACCCGGCTGCTCGATTTTCTCGGTGACCCAGAGCTGGATGCAACGGACATTCGCATCAAGCTAAAAGATGTACAAGATCGGAAACGGAAATTAACAAGAAAGAAACAAGAGATCTTGAGTCAACTGGAGCAGTTAAAACAGCGGGATTCACATGACGCAGGGTTGCATGCACGATTTGAACTTGGTGCCGCTTGGGAAGCCATCACGGATATGGATTTTTCGGACATTGCAATCGATGTAAAACGTGAATTGATTCGAACAATCACCAAGGAAATTCGCGTGTTCGAAAGGGGTAACAAGGTCGACATCATTACGCTGTAGACTTACGTAGTAACGATATACGTGGTACCGATGTACGGAAGTTGGAATGGATCGGAGCCCGCCGTATACATGACGGGTTCTGATTGATTAATACACAGGGGTCGTGGTGCAGGTACGAACATAGCCTGGAACGAGCAAGAAGAACAACACGAAGATGATCAAAAAAACGACCGCCCAACGCGTGTAACCTCCAAAAACACCATCGTACATAATCCTTTTGCCTCCCTGGTTTTGACGTGTTGCATCGTATGATCACGCTTGCTCAGAGGTAGCGGTATATGCCCTGAACATGGATTTGTCATCGTCGGTACGTGACCTTTGTCCCATACCTCGTAACGAAGGCACTGCCATGCTCATCAGTACCCGAATACAAGTCCCCACATTCGAGCCCGATGACTTGGAAGCAGCGGGTTGCATTTCTGCGCAATGACGAATCGAATGGCTGCCGCACGCTGTGCAGGCGTGATGCTCTCGTCGCGAGCCATAAATAGACTGTCAATCATTGCGCCAACAGCGTAAGGATCTTGCAGTGCTGCATAGTTGTATGACTTGAGAATGGTACGAACTCTGCTACGGTACACTGGACATCATTTTATAGGCAAATCTGCTCATAAGTCGTGGATCGATTCCCACTTCATATCTCCTCCCACCTGTGGTTGTCACCTTCTGTAACTTCATCGTATTCAGCTCTTCATAATGCTTGTACGGGCGACTATCTTTGGACAAAGTGGATTTTGTGTATTGTCCAAGATCGTCAATTATGCGCTAATCCGTAACGACCGCGGCGAATGGTCACGTACTTTACCTCAGATGTCGGTTTGGCACTGGAGGTAAATCATCGTGGTGGAGCATGTACGGCAGAAGATCCATCATCTGATAGGTCGTTTGGAGATCGAGCAATCAGATGATGGAGCGTGGAGATACTGCTGTGAAAGTGGACCCATGACCGACGCCTACATAATTATGCTCCTTCGCGTTCTAGGACTCGACGACGAAGAAGTGATTCAGTTACTTTCCTCCCTCATTTTGGGACTGCAGAATGACACTGGTGCATGGGCGTTGTATTATGATGAGCCGCTGTCAGGAAATCTGTCAGCGACGGTCGAAGCCTATTACGCTCTGTTATTGTCTGGATACTACAAAGAGAGTGATGAAACGCTGCCCTCTGTAAAGTGTTGTCGCACGACGATGCGTCAGCACTGAATTTCTTTATGTTGCTACAAACTCAAAGCGCATTTAAAGTTTTAAGTAGAAAGCGATTTCAAATATATATCTATGGGAGGGTTCGTGCATGGCCAATCAAGCCGTTGCACCATCGGTGACGAAAAGCGGCAAAGCGCGTGCAGCAGTGCAGCGTTTTGGCGGCTTTCTTGCCGGCATGGTGATGCCTAATATACCCGCGTTTATCGCATGGGGATTAATTACGGCCTTTTTTATTCCTACTGGTTGGACACCAAACGCACATATTGATCAACTCGTTAGTCCGTTCGTCACATTTCTGATTCCAATCCTTATCGGTTTGACGGGCGGCCGATTAGTAGCCGGGAATCGAGGCGCAGTCGTCGGTGCCATTGCTACCGCCGGTGTAGCCGTTGGTTCTTCACAGCCGATGTTTATTGGCGCCATGATTTTGGCCTGCTCGGCGGCTATCTCATCAAACAGTTTGACCGCATGGTCGAAGGGCGCATCAAGGCTGGCTTTGAAATGATTGTCAGCACATTTTCAGGCGGCATCATCGGCGGCGGTCTGGCAATCCTGGCCTTTTTAGTGATTCAGCCGGTCATGAACGTCGTTTCGAACGCACTGGGTGCTGCAGCAATTTGGGTGACGTCGGTTCACCTGCTGCCGTTGATAGCTATCTTTATCGAACCAGGCAAGGTTCTGTTCCTGAACAACGCCATCAACCACGGCATCCTCGATCCGATTGGCATACAGCAGGCAAAAGCGACAGGAAAATCAATCTTCTTCCTGCTTGAAACCGATCCAGGTCCGGGTCTTGGCGTTCTGGCTGCATACTGGGTGTTCGGCAAAGGTACAGTCAGGCAATCCGCACCAGGAGCGATTCTCATTGAGTTCTTTGGTGGTATTCACGAAATTTATTTCCCGTATATCCTGATGAAGCCGATTTTGGTGCTCGCCGTCATCTTTGGCGGCATGGCGGCTGATACGACCTTCATGCTGCTCCATGCTGGTTTGGTCGCTACGGCGTCTCCTGGCAGTATCATTGCTGAGATGGCGATGTCACCGCGCGGTGGATACTTGCCGGTATTGGCAGGCATCTTTGTCGGCGCAGCCGTTTCCTTCTTGATTGCCTCCTTCTTCCTCAGCCGTTCAAAGACAGAGATGAACGATGACGACCTGTCCTTCGCGCGCAGCGTCGTGGCAGACATGAAGGCACAAAGCAAGGGCAAGGCGGCTACGAGCACGGTCGAGCCGCAGGTCACAGCAGCTGCGAATGAATCGCATGCACTCACACAGATTCTGGCAACCGCGTTGTGTTCGCCTGTGAAGCGGGTATGGGATCGAGTGCAATGGGCGCTTCGATTCTGAAGAAACGCCTGAAGGAAGCGGGTTATGACATTCCGGTCGATCATCTGCCGGTCAATCAGCTGCCGTCTGACGCGCAGGTCGTCTTTACGCAGAACAGCTTGTCAGCTCGTGCACGGCAGGTTGCGCCGAATGCAAAAATCTATATTGTAGAAAACTTCTTGGATAAGACAACGTATGAGCAGCTTGTCAATGACTTGAACGAGCTGAAGTTGATGCCGGTTTAAACGCTTAAGCAAAAGCTGGGATATGAATGGCGAAACAACTGACCGAGCGGCAAAAGTATATTCTTTACTTGCTGCAGAGCACAGATGAAAACATGGGCATGGATGATTTGGTACGTCGACTGCAAGTCAGTCGGCGTACCATTCAACGTGATGTCAGCGCCATGCAATCCTATCTGCACGCGTTCAATCTTGTCCTGCAAGTCAGCCCACAGCAGATTGAATTGGTTGGTAGTTCCGCGGATATCAGCCGGATGCTGGAGCAAGCCGGCAAACTGCCAACCACTTTAACCTTGACGCCAAAGGATCGCGAACTTCATGTCGCGCTCGACCTCTTGATGGAAGAAGCTCCATCCAAGCTTGGCTATTTTGGTCGACAGCTTCATGTTACGGCCGCCAGCTTGAGCCAGTCGCTGGACGGTGTGGCTGACTGGTTTAGCGCGCATGGACTTGAGCTCATCCGCAGGCGTGGCTATGGTGTTGAAGTCCACGGCGATGAAGAGGCGCGGCGCGAAGCGATTGCGAAACTGGTATACAACCAGGTATCTCTGCCAGACTTGGTGGCGACCTTTCGCGGCCGCGATGATCAGGCCTCTGCGAACTCGCCGTTGGCCTGGCTGTCCAAGTGGTTCAGTGCAGATCGGATTGCCCAGGTCAGGCGTGTGCTGATGGATGAATTGGCCGATTCGAACCCGCCGCTGGATGAAGCTGCACTGTACGGATTTATGCTGCATGTGCTGCTGACAGTGGCTCGTGTGGAACAAGGTGCCATGCTTTCACTGCCACATGAACCGCAAGGTGCAGCGTCACAGGAGATGCAAAGCTGCACTCGAATCATCCAGCGGCTGCTGCCGGAAGCCCGCGATTATGAAGGGGAAGCCAACTATCTGGCGAAACACCTGCGTGGTGCGAAAGTCTTGATGACGGAAGAGAATCGCATCCTCCCCTTGCATATCACATCGATGGACCTGGCTTATCGCATGGTGAAATACCTTGAGTCGAGGCTGGAACTGCCGCTTATCTCCGATCACAACCTGATTACCGGCATGGCACAACACCTGGAGCCGGCGATTCATCGCATGACGTCCGGACTGCTCATTCGCAATCCGCTGCTTCAGGAAACCAAGCGCCGTTACCAAACGCTGTTTGACGCGATGCGAGAGGCCAGCAATCAAATATTGGCTCCCTACGGTTTGCAAGTGCCGGATGAAGAAATCGGCTATTTGACTATGCATTTGGGGGCATCGTTCGAACGGCAGCGCGCGCAGAACAGATGGCGTGCGCGGATTGTCTGTCTGAATGGCATCAGCTCCGCTGAATTGCTGGCGAGTCGGATTCAGAAAGAATTCCCGCAGATTGAAATTATGAGCCTGGGCGCCAGGGACGAGCCACAGGCGGATGCGTGTGACTTCATCGTGTCGACTGTTCCGTTCGAACAACACAGTCATCCGGTGGTGACCGTTTCTCCTTTTCTGACGGCGGAAGAGCGTGTACAAATACAAGCTCTGCTGGACAGGCTCGAGGCCAATCAGTCGCCGCTGCAACAGCCAGCGGTTGTGTCCAGCTTGACCGAGGAGCACAGCCTCGGGGAGGTAGTTCATCTGAGTCGGCGTGTTCAGATTTACGAGGTTTCTGCCTCAAAATTACGCGATGTAATGAATCGGATTGCTGATGATATCGCATCTGCAGGAGAGACATCCAATCGGGATGCGGTCGTTGAGGCGATTTTGCAGCGCGAACGGCTGGGAAGCATCGTGCTGCCTGGAAAGCGCCTGTCCGTGCTGCACGCACGGACATCCGCACTGATTCGCTGCCAAATTGGCATTTACCGGCTGAATGAGCCGATTGTTGTAACAGGAGTGGCTCAGACCCAAGAAACGATAGACACAGTGCTGGTGCTGCTGGCTCCTGAGAAAGAATCCCTGACAACCATTCGGCTGTTGGGAAAATTGAGTTCCGCGCTTATCATGGATGCTGACATGGTGGACGTCCTGCGCCTGGCATCCATCTCCGAGGTACGAAGTCGTATTTTGCAAGCGATGGACCAATCAGAGGAGTGAACTGAACATGAACATCCTTCAACCAGAAAATATCGCTTTACAAGTCGCTTCAGAAAATAAAACAGAAGCCATTGCACGCGTTGGCCAACTGCTGGTCGACAATGGATATGTTGAGGCACCCTACGTCGAAGGGATGCAGAAACGGGAAGAGTCGATGTCGACCTACATCGGCAATCACGTTGCGATTCCGCACAGCATGCCGGAGTACGTGCAGCATATCCTTCATTCCGGCATCGTGGTCGCCCAGTACCCGGATGGCGTTGATTTTGGCAACGGCAACATCGCCAAACTGGTCATCGGCATTGCCGGAAAAGGCGAAGAGCATATGGAAGTGCTGTCCCAGATTGCAACGGTCTGCATGGAGATGGAGAACGTAGAGAAATTAGTGAATGCCGCATCGGCGCAGGAAGTCATTGATGTGATTGGTGATGCGCGATGAAAAAGGCAGTCCACTTTGGCGCTGGCAATATCGGTCGTGGATTCATCGGATTGCTGCTGCATCAAGCCGGATACGAGGTCGTGTTCGCAGACGTCGTACCCGCCTTGGTCGACCAGCTGCAGTCAGAACAGACGTATCGCGTTATCACCCTGGATGAACAAGTAGAGGAGACAGTGGTTTCGAACGTGCGGGCTGTCCTGCTCGACTCCGCTGCATGCCGAGTGGAAATCGCGGATGCGGACGTCGTCACGACTGCTGTCGGCCTCGGCAATTTGCAGAGTGTCTCCACAATTATTGCGGACGGCCTTCGGCTGCGTCGGCAGCAGCATGCAGATGCTGATTTAAATATACTCGCATGCGAGAACGCTGTCCGTGCCACGTCCACCCTGAAAGCAGCCGTGCTGGCGCAAGTCGATGACGAGTTGCGGGCCTGGATTGAATCGCATGTCGGTTTTGCCGACGTGGCCGTCGACCGCATTGCTCCGAACCGTGAGGGTTATGCCACGCAGCCGCTCGACGCCGTCGTGGAACGGTTCTTTGAATGGGATATCGAGCAGCCGGCACTTAAAGGTACGCTTGACATCCCTGAAGCGACGTTCGTTCAGGAACTCGATCCGTACCTGGAGCGGAAACTGTATCTACTGAATGGTGCACATGCAACCGCAGCCTATGCTGGCTATCATAAAGGCATCCGTACGGTACTAGAGGCGATGCAGGATCCGGAGATTGCAGCGCTCGTAGAAAGTGTGCAAATGGAGGCAGCCGCTGGGCTGGCGCATCGTTACCCGGCATTCTCGCTGGCTGATTTGCAAGTCTATGCAAACGCAGTGCGCGATCGGTTCCTCAATCCACACATTCACGACGATATCGATCGCGTTGGCCGTGACCCGCTACGGAAACTGTCCGTTCACGACCGCCTCGTCGGACCGCTTCGGCTCGCACAGGCGGCGGGTGTGAAAACGCCTGGGCTGATTAGGGCGATCACGCTCGGTTTCCGTTATGCGAACCCGAATGATGAGGCTGCGGTCAGCATTCAAAAGGGAATCGAAACGTCTGGTATCGAAGCAATTGTGACCCGTGTTACCGGTCTCACAGAGCAGCAGTTGATCGACGCCATTGCGGATCAATATAAAGCGTTGTAAAACAAAGTCGCGCAGATTGATAAAAGCAATCGCATCAAAGAACGATAGACGTATGGAGGATGAACATAGATGGAACGTCAAGTTGAGCTGGTAAACCCGTCCGGGCTGCATGCCCGTCCGGCATCCGTATTTGTCGCTGAGGCCAATAAGTTTAAGTCGGAAGTGTTCGTCGAAGCGAAGGGTAAGCGGGTTAACGCGAAAAGCATCCTGGGCTTGTTGACGCTCGCTATTGGCCAGGGAACGCCAATGACCATCATCACGTCCGGGCCGGACGAAGAGCAGGCGCTGAACGCATTGTGTGAGTTAGTCGCAAACGGTATTGGAGAATAATTTGCAACAATACAGTCACGCAGAAGTGAGGTATACCTGGATGAGTACTCGCTATCACGGCGTTGCGGCGTCCGACGGCATTGCCATCGCTCCCTTGTTTCTGCTTCAGGGTGCGGCGGTACAGGTTGAGGAACGCCATGACGTGTCTGTTGATGAAGAACTAGCCAAGCTGAACGCAGCGGTCGAGCAGACCAAAGCCGAACTGAACACGCTGTATGAGACGGCGAATGAAAAAATGGGCGCCGCACACGCACAGATTTTTACGGCGCATATGCAGATTTTGGAGGATCCTGAGTTTATCGGCGCCATCCAAAACAGCATTCAAACCGATGAGGTGAATGCGGAGTTCGCATTCACCAGTGTTTCGAGCCAGCTCGTGACCATCTTTGAGCAAATGGAAGATGAGTACCTGCGGCAGCGCTCGTCCGACATCAAGGACTTGAGCCAGCGCGTACTCGGCCACCTGCAGGGAACAAGTCGGACGGCTTTAACTGACCTAAAGGTGCCGATTGTCCTGGCGGCCGAAGACCTGGCACCATCGGACACGGTGATGCTCGATAAAAATCTGGTCAAGGCATTCATTACAGATGTCGGCGGACGTACCTCGCACTCTGCGATTATGGCCCGCTCCCTCGGGATTCCGGCAGTCGTCGGTCTCGGGTCCATTACGAATGCGATTCAAGCCGGTACCACCGTCATTGTGAACGGGTTCGATGGGGAAGTCATCGCCGATCCAACTGAAACAGAACTCGCGGCGTACACCGAACGGATGCAAAGTGCAGCGGCCAGTGAGCAGCAACTGCTGGCGTTAAAAGACGAGCCATCCACCACCACGGACGGCCACAAGGTCGAACTTGCCGGCAATATCGGCACGCCGCAGGACTTGGCAGCCGTACTCGATAACGGTGGCGAAGGGGTGGGCTTGTTCCGCTCCGAATTTCTCTATATGAACCGTGCGACCGCTCCGACGGAAGAGGAGCAGTTTGCGTCCTACCGTGAGGTGGCCGAGGGATTGGCCGGAAAACCGGTCATTATCCGGACGCTCGATGTCGGCGGGGACAAGGAGATCCCCTATCTCGATCTCCCGAAGGAAAGCAATCCGTTTCTCGGCTACCGTGCAATTCGGGTCTGCCTCGACCGAACCGACTTGTTTAAAATGCAGCTCCGCGCCATCCTGCGCGCGTCGCATTACGGCAATGTCAAGCTGATGTTCCCGATGATTTCGAACATCTCCGAGATTCGCCAGGCGAAGCAGGTTCTTCAAGAAGTCAAGCAGGAGCTGTGCGCTGAATCCATTCCGTTCGATGAGGCGATTGAAGTCGGCATTATGGTCGAGATCCCTGCCAGTGCTGTCGCCGCAGACCTGTTGGCGAAAGAGGTCGATTTCTTCTCGATTGGTACCAACGACCTCATCCAGTACACGATGGCGTGCGATCGTATGAACGAACGCATCTCGCACCTGTACCAGCCGTATCATCCAGCCATTCTGCGGCTGGTGAAAATGGTGATTGACGGGGCACACCGCCAGGGTAAATGGGTCGGCATGTGCGGCGAGATGGCAGGCGACCTGACCGCAGCACCGATTTTACTGGGACTCGGACTCGACGAATTCAGCATGAGTGCGAAGTCCATCCTGAAAGTACGAAAGTTCATTCGCGGCGCGAGCTATTCGGACGCGCTGCAACTCGCACAGGAAGCACTGAATCAAGACAGCCAGGAAGCTGTTCAGGCACTGGTTGCAAAGTGGACCGAACAGCACTAAGGTCGTACAAGCAAGCGAATAACAGGAGGCTGCCCCAAGTATGCTTCAAACCTTGGGGCAGCCTTTATCGTTCTGGATGGTTGTCATCGTTTCATCCAGGCGTTCCTTCCGATTTTTCCCGCTCCCCTTTTGACATCCAAATCTCATTCTGAATGCATCTTGCCGCATATGTGGCAAACTTCGTTCCTTTGGTAGGCTGAAAGGTTTCGACAGCTTTGATTAGGCCGACGGTTCCGATGGAGATGAGGTCATCGTGATCGATGCCAGAGGAGTCAAATTTCTTTGCGACATGCGCAACGAGACGCAGGTTATGTTCAATCAGCACGTGGTAGGCTTCTTTATCACCCTGCAGCCAGCGTTCGAAGTAATACTGTTCTTCTTCCCTGGTGAGTGGTTGCGGAAATGACTGGTTGACGTAGCCGGTGACAAGGACGACGTCTTTGCAGCACGCTGCGAGACCTAAAGCGAGTGAGAGCAAAAGCTGTGCCACCTCCGAGATGCCGTGTGCAGGATGTAGCAATGTATGCGCGGACGGTGATGATGTGTGTGGGCAAATGCCACATAAGTCCTTGGAATTGGTGGCATGCTTTAGGTCTCAACGTCGCAGGTCAGGATGCCGCCTCGCTGTTCTACAGCACAATTACAGATCATCAAACAGTACAAACCATCATGCGAGCGATTCAGGACCATGAGTTTCCAAAGTGTGTCTCGGTGAAAGAGCTTCCTGACTACTTGGCCGAGCATGTGTTGCCAAACGGGAATTTCATTTTTATGCACAATCTGTGGGAGACGCGCGAATCCCTGAGCGGTGGCAGCGCCATTCTGCTCGTCGGCAAGATCTCGGTCGCTATTGCTGTCGGTGCACTGTCTGTACCGCACAGAAGTCCAGACACGCCTCTGCTCGAATCGAGTACGCGCGGACCGCAGCTCGCTTTTGTGGAAAATCTGGAGATCAATATCGGGGTCATACGCCGGACATTCGATAGCGATGCCCTGACGGTCAAAAAGTCCGTCATGGGCTATCGCAGTCGGACCCAAGTGGCCGTTTTATATCAGCATGATGTGGCGAATCGGAACTTCGTTAAAACGGTGACCAAGCGGATTCAGGCGGTTCACGTCGATAAACTGACTGGCAGCGCCACGCTCGAACAGCGAATTGTAGACAACCATTGGACCATGTTTCCGCTCACGCGCGCGACCTCTCGTGTCGACAACTGCATCAAAGAGGTCGGGCAAGGAAAGGTGCTCGTGATTGTCGACGGCGATCCGGCAGCATTGTTAATGCCGGGCACCATACTGGACTTCTTCCAGACGATGGAGGATGACCAGCATAACTACGTTGAAGCGACCTTCGTCCGCTGGCTTCGCTTTATTTCATTTATTCTGGCGTTGTATTTACCTGCGCTTTACATCGCGACATCAGACTTCAATCCAGAATTGATGCCGCAGACGCTGTCGCTGCAAATTGCAAGGAGCCGCGAAGGCGTTCCTTTCAACGGGGCAATAGAAGTCATGATTATGCAGCTGGCCATCGAAATTGTCCGTGAAGCGACACTGCGCATGCCAAAAGTGATGGCCAGACCATTGGCATCGTCGGTGCTCTTGTGCTCGGTCAGGCGTCCGTTGAAGCAGGACTCGTCAGTAATATTTTGATTGTCGTGATTGCTCTTACTGCAATTTCGATTTTCGTCCTGCCAAGCTATGAGTTTGCGACTGCCCTCCGACTGCTCGTCTGGTTCAACATTCTGGCTGCATCTCTCCTTGGCATTTACGGCATTGTTTTGGCAACCATCTTGATTCTCTATCACGTGGCGTCACTGAAATCATTCGGTGTCGATTACTTGACGCCGCTGTCTGGCGAGCATGGGCGTGACGTGTTCCTTGATGGACTCATCCGCTTTCCGATTCCAATGCCGACAAGCGAGCGTCTCATCTGCATGACCAGGAGGAGACACGTGGCGCTGATTATACCGATCCGGTCATGCACCCGGTGCTCGAGAAGTGCCGGATCACCCTCAGATGATTCACCTGACCGTACAGTTGCCTGTGTTGAGTCAAGGCTCAAGCGACAAAGGCGGGGGCGGGGGCAATGTCGGCAGCAACATTGCGCGTGATTTTCAGAACCTGAGCGCAGATGGCTATTCACTGGCGGAAGCCATACGCCAGATTCAGATTCAGACACCGAAAAATATCGACGAAGCGGAGACGCGCAGTGTCATTGTCAGCCAGGGATGGCGCCAGCTACGATGGAAAGCGTTATGGGGCAGCTCATCCGAAGCCCCAAGATTGCCGCGAGCAACTTGCCGTCAGCTATATTCGGCCGTCTACGCGATTGTAAAATAGGTGATTGACATTTGCCTGGTTCGTAACTATACTTGAAACAAGCGCTATACATAGTATAGTGAATATCTTATTGTAAGAGTCGGAGGTGCCAGATTTGGCCAAGAGCAAATGGGCGGTAGATGCAGCGCACAGCAGTATTGATTTTTCCGTAAAACACATGATGGTCTCCACGGTGCGTGGTACATTTCATGATTTTGAAGCGACGATTGAAGCCGATCCAACCGATTTGACCACAGCGGACATCGAATTTTCCGTCGATGTAGCAAGCATTGAAACACGCAACAAAGATCGCGAAAATCACCTGAAGTCGGCAGACTTCTTTGATGTCGAGAGCCATCCAAAGATGACCTTCAAGGCGACGAAGATTGTCAAGACAGGCGACGACGAGTACGACATTACAGGCGACTTGACAATTCGCGGGGTTACGCGCTCGGAGACGTTCCACGCAACGTTCGAAGGACAGGGCAAAAACCCGTGGGGCCAGGAAGTAGCAGGCTTCAGCGCCGAAGGCAAAATCAATCGTCAGGATTATGGTCTGAAGTGGAATGCCGCGCTTGAGACAGGCGGCGTGCTGGTTGCCGATCAAGTGAAAATTCACATTCAGCTCGAAGCAACGAAACAAGCCTAATTCTAGTTTCGCTACGCTTTTATAGGCTGCCCGTTCAGTTACGGGACAGCCTATTTTCACGTGAGCCGAGACTGTGCGCCCAGTCAGGCAAGCGTCTTTCTTGCAGCGTCATTGTGCAAGTGGCAGAAGGCCTGCGGCAATGACACAATGCCCGGCGTTGTTCGGGTGGACCCTGGCCGACCACGCAGTGCATCTTCAATACGGCCGCTGCGGTAACCAGCAATCAACTCTGGTTCGCGGCCGGCAAACCAGGCGTCTGGCCGAGCAATCAAAGCCCCTGCACGGCTGGCAGCTGTAATCGTCGCTTCGTTCAACGCTCCGATTGCCTCGGCTGCCATGGGACTGTTCGGGAACGGATTGTATTGCGTACAGACAATAATCCGCGCCTTGCTGACCATGCGGATGTAAGTAATCAGGCATACGAGATCGCGTCCATATTGAAGAATGGATTGCTCCACAACCGTTCTCGGCGCACCTTGCAGCACAGCAAAACCAGCCTGTATCAGGTTGTCGCCGCCGACCCAGATGCTGATGACTTCTGATGCACAAAGCGCGCCGGCCGGATTTTCCAGTACGGCTGCCATGAGCGCGCCACTGGTCCAGCCGGGATGCGCGAGTATTTGATTGCGAACGGCACGCGACTTCAGTGTGCTTTGGAGTTCACCAGTCAGCAGCGCGGGATAGGCACGAGTCGGTGATGTCGCGGCTTCGCCGGCAGTGATGGAATCTCCCAGTACGGTATAGACAAACATCTCCCCACCTCTTTTCCCAATAGTATTGAATGTCTTCAGCCACAGCTTTGGCAGGGTAATTGTCTGTGCGGTTCGCTACAATGAGGTGGATGGCTAGAGAGCCTTGAGAGAAAGAGGGGTACAGACAGGTGACAAAAAACTATCACTGCTGTGCCACGTGCCAGCACATTCGAATACAGCGACGGCCGGGGCAGAAGGCACTGGTCTATTGCGGGCGGCTTGGCTACGAGACAAAGACCCACTATCAATTTAACTGCTGGCAGCCGCGTCCTGACATTGCGGCCAAGTTGGAGGAGAAGCAGTCGAAAGCGGACTAGGGCATAGCACTGAGGCACATATCAGGGCATCGTAAAGATGTCACCGTCTGCAGCGATCTGAACAGCAGGGAAGATGGCAGCTGCTTCGGCGCGCAGCTGCTCCAGGCTCTGTTCCTGGTAGCGTGCAGAGATGTGCGTCAGCAGGAGCTGTTTGGCACCCGCCAATCGTGCCGACTGTGCTGCGTCCGCACTGGTGCTGTGGCCATATTGATGTGCCTTTACCCGCTCCGCTGTTGCGAACGTGGCTTCATGCACGAGCCAGTCGCAGCCGGATGCCAGCGATTCCACAGTACTGCAAGGAGCGGTATCGCCGATAAGGGTGAGGACGCGACCTGAAATGGGCGGGGGCTGGACGTCTTTGGCGTGGATGATCTGCCCGTCCTGCATGATCACGTTCTCGCCCCGTTTCAGCCGTGCATAATCCGGCCCAGGCGGCAGGCCGAGCTTTGTCAGCAGTTGCACATTAATCTTTCCAGGATGTTCCGGTTCTTCAATCCGATAGCCGAGGCAGGGGATCACATGATTGAGCCAGTCCGCTGTGACCGTAAACCCGTCGATGTTCATCGGCGGCGGGGGAGTCGCTGGGGACAGCTCTTCGATGGACAGCGGATAACTGAGGTGCGTCTGACTGAGCGCGAGGGTCTCCGTGATGAGCTGACGGATACCGGAAGGTCCCGTCAGATAGAGTGGAACCTCTGGTGCTTGAAACGAACGGCTGCCAAGAAGACCTGGCAGGCCATAAACGTGATCGCCATGAAGATGTGTGATGAAAATATGTGTCAAGCGGCTCAAACGGAGCTCACTGTCGAGCAGCTTATGTTGTGTGGCTTCGCCGCAGTCAAACAGCCACCAGTGGCCGTGCGTCGCGAACTGCAGCGCGATGGCCGATACGTTCCGTTGCCGTGACGGCACGCCGGCACCCGTTCCCAGAAAATGAAGCTTCATGCGTACCCTCCTCAAAGGTAACGACTTGGCCCTCTGTCTGGAAGTGTGACCGTGCCCGTGTCTGTTCAAACCTGGCAGGCGCTGCCAAGCCTATTTGGATGGCAGAAATTCTTTCCAGACCTGCGTATTGTTTACGCGGAAGTACAGTTCATCATCTGCCTGATCGGGATCAGACCGGTACGTATGGAGGTTTTGACCAGCAACTGCTTCGGTGGTCCAGGTACCAAGCCGGATGGTGCGGGTGACGCCCGTCGCCAGCGTCATCATATGCTGGCTCCCCCGGTAATACATGTCCGCTGGCGCAATCAGGGAGCGTTCTGCCCAGTACACGGTATGCTGTCCCACCGCCAACCAGCCGAAGTCAGACGCGGAATTGTGAATGCTGCAAATCGGCGTCAGCGTTTTGTTGACTTCATTCCAAAGAACTGCCCACTCGCCGGACGTGTCGCTCTGCTGTGTCCGCACGACAATCACCGCACCGCCATCGACCTTGTACAGGCTTTTCAAGATGAGGTTGACGCCGCCGCCCGTGACATCCGAGATGGTTCGGATGACAGGCTGATTTTCCGGCGCACTGGTCGGCGTGGCAATGCTCGTATTGGCGGTATTGGTCGTATTGTCACCAGGCGAATTCTGCGTCGAATTGGCCGCATTACCCGGTGTCACCAGCATCGGCCCGTTGGTCTGGTTGCCGGTGTTTGGAGCATTGGTCGTAAACTGCGGTTTGTACCAGCTGGTACTCATCTGCAAACTCGTCGTCGTGACTGGAATCTCGCCGAGCGTATCTGTATTTTCCGACAAAGTCACATTGGATGGGTTGGTGCCGCCATAGGTCGTGTAAAACAGCTGCGAAGGACTGTCAGCCGGCGCGCTGGTGCTGCTTTGGGCAGGGACGATGCCCCACAGAACCCCTTCCGATAAAGGCAGCAGCAGAATTTGCGAGGCTTGAATGCCTTTAGGCAAGTCCAACGTGACATGGATATTTGACTGAGCGGCCAGCGTCGCCGGGTCGAAGGTGGTGTGCGGCTTTGGTCCATATTGTGTAACCACAGAGCTGAGCGGGAGCCTCTATCAATATGACGGCTGACGCACCGATTGTGAGTACAGGCGGCAGGATGATTTTACTGAGGCGGCGAAGCGTCCAGTTGTGCTTTGGCATGACAATCCCACATCCATTTGATAGTCTTGAAGAGGTTGTCCGAACAGGGTCAAGAACTTTCGGACACGCACTAGAACAAGGCATACGATGCACTGTCGCAACGGGTCTCGTGAACTGCAACGTTCTCTACTAAAGTTAAGACGTATGATACAGGAAATTGTTACATTGCGCATACAAAAAAGGGATGAAATTCCACGGTAGAAAGAAGTGAACCTGTGACGACGAGTGTTTTTATTGCGCTGCTTCATCGATTACGGTCGACCCCGCGCTGGAGCGGGATGGTCGCTACACAGCCGGAAGATGTGGCCCAGCACAGTTTCGGTGTCGCGTTGATTGCGCATGCGTTGTGCGTGATTGATGAACAGGTGTTTGGCCAGACACCCGATACTGCGCAGGTGCTGGCGGCGGCACTGCTGCATGATGCATCGGAAAGCATTCTGACGGACGTGATTGCGCCGGTGAAGAAATACAGTCCAGATGTGGAAGCTGCGTTTAAAAAACTGGAAGGTCTCGCGGAAGCACAGCTGGTCGACAGTCTGCCTGTCGCGCTGCAAGACGCGTATCGGACCACGCTCGCCCGCAGCGATGAGCAGGTGGCAGCCTATGTGCATGCCGCAGATAAGCTGGATGCACTGTGCAAATGCAGAATTGAGCTGCGCCGCGGAAATCAGGAGTTTGCCATTGCCGCACGCCAGATTGAAAGTGCTTTACGTGCGTCACCACTCCCGTGTGTCAAATACTTTTTAGATACGTTTGTACCTGCGTTTGATCGCTCCATTGATGAGTACCGCTATTTGCAAGCTGAACTCGGTTCGTCTGACGCAACCGAGTAAGGAGGCATTCCTCCAATTGGTAAAGCGTGTGATCACGTATTATTGTGAAGCCTGTCAGACAGCTTATGACAATTATGCGGATGCAGAGCGCTGTGAACAGTCGGCGCGGCCGAAGCTGGCACTTGGCGATATTATCCTGCGCGGTGCACGCGGGGGATACGGATTTGAGCTCGAAAATGGCGGCTTGATATGGGGCGTCGTCAAGCAGATTCGTGAGGTACACGGCCAGTCAGGTGCGCCATATCATCAATTTTTTTACACCACCTCAGGCCTGCATAAGGAAGTCGCCGAGCACGACCTGATGATTCCAGCAGCGGGTGGGTTGGCGCTCGAGCGCGGACTGTCTGAGGGCCTGGTCATACACGACAGTTAACTTACTTGATGGAGACATTTTCCGAAGTGCGCCAGCAGATGGCGGACTGCTTTGCCCTGCTCTCACGTTGCGCCGGCATCGAAGAGCTGACGCCTGAGGCGTACGCCAAATGGGACGACCTGCGTTACACTGCGTATGATTTCGGTGCGGTCGAGGGAGACGCGCCGGTGGTTCTGCCGCCGCTGGCAGTCAACATCCTCCGCTGGTGCGCAGAGCCCATACCGCCTGAAGCGGTACACGAGCAGTTGTTCAACAAGCCGGAACTCGGTCTGCATGGCGGAAAATCCGTCTTTGCGCCGTTCGACGACAACGTCGGCATACGTACAAAGTGGCTGATTGGCCGTGGCGACGCCTATCGCTATCTACGTTTTCACATGCAGTCGCGTGCCGAACAGCTCGCGGAAATTGCGCGCCTTCAGGCGCAGATTTTAAGCGGCCATCCGGTCTGGATCGATCGGTTCGAGCTTCTCTTCAGCTGCTCGTCTGACGTCTCGCCGCCACCTGCAGAACTGTTTGAGTTGTATCCGGATCTGAAGGATTTCACATTGGTCGATGAACTGTTAAAACCGTTCGTGTTCGAACGACTGATTCACGATCAAGAAAGGTGGCGGCGTGACGTGGCTGTTGAGACGACAATCATTCCGAAGCAGATCCCGGTATTAGCCGTAGCAGCAGGGAAGGGAGGCGTCGGCAAGTCCACCGTCGCTGCGAATCTGGCTCGCAGCGCCGCCCGCCAGGGCTTGAAGCCGCTGTTTCTCGATCTCGACTTCTACGGTCCGAGTGCGCCAACTGAATTCAACTTGCACAATCCGCTGCAGATTGAACACGGTTACATCCAGCCGCATCAAGCGGACGGCGTCCGTGTGGTGAGCATTGGCAACATGATTGGTGAAGATACGGCGCTTCACTGGCGCGGTCCTGTACTGGAAGCGTTCATTCATCTATTGACGGCACATATCGAATATGAAGATGTCGATCTCATTCTGCTCGATTGCCCGCCAGGAACCGGTGACGTTCAGTTGGGGATGCTGAACCGCATCAAACCAGAGCTGACCGTGCTCGTCACGACGGCATCCGAATTGGCACTGGCAGATGTTCGGCGCGCGGCGCAGTCATTTCGCGACAGTGGCTCGGTGGTCTACGGCGTAATTGAGAACATGTCCGTCGTTCAGCTCGCTGATGGCACTGAGATACGCCTGTTTGGCACGCCAAATCGCGTACAGACGTTCTGTGAAACGATTGGCCTGAACTACTTGGGGCAGGTCCCCTTTGTCGATTCACGCGAACAGCTGGCACAGACACTGGATGCCGTCGCACAGCCGCTGCTGGAGCGGCTGTTACAGCGTGCAGATTCTGACCGACAGGCGTGAAACGCGTGCCATCTGACAAATACAGCTCTGGCTTCACGCATCTGGTTTGCGTGCTGCCAGCAACGCCCGGTTGCCATGCGCATGTAGACACGCGACTTCAAAGCCGGCTTGTCTGAGCCAGTCGATGTGTTCATCGAGCAGCACCGGGTAATCGCCGCGGTTTTGGACGATCCGTACGTGATCGTCAAAGCTGTTGCCTTCATGGGCCGCGACTGTGGTTGAATGAAGCTGGTCGAGGCGCTCCCAAACCACACGGTACAGGGGCCACAGGGAAGCGCTTTCTACCCGCATTCGATCGAGCAGCAAAAACAGTCCGCCAGGGTTCAGAAGACTGTAGATATACCGATACGTGGTTTGCATTTCTGCCTGCGACAGATGATGCAGAGACTGAATCGCAATAACATGCTGATATGGATGACCAGGCAGCCCTATGGACTGTAAATCCCCAATGTGCCCCTTGATGGACTTGAATTGACGCTGATAGGGACGCAGCCGTTCCTCGGCGAGCTGCATCATGGCGTCTGACTGATCGACGCCGACAATTTGTGCCTGCGGAAGCAGCTCGAAGATGCGTGCTTCGACTTGACCGGATCCATATCCGAGATCACACATCCACGTATTCGGCTCGAACGTGTTGACCAAAATGGACAAGAGCAGATCCAGCTGTTCAGTACGCAGCGGATTCGCGACCGTGTTGTTTTGATCCCATGTTACAGCGGTTTTGGGATCGCCCCAATCTTGAACCATTCCATCATCCCTCCACTATCCCTCTAGCCTCGTGAAGCTGGCGCGAGACATCTATTAATCAAAGTATAGATCAGCGGTTATACATAGTTGGTGTTGGTTTGGAAAACCTACCTGATTTAATAGCTGATCTGTACGGACGAGGAGTTGAAGGAATGCCAAGACGCAAACCATTAAAGCTCAAAAATTGGCTGGAACAATCGAGACAGCCTCAGGAGCGTACCCAGGTCGTAGTCGATGAGCCTGATTATCAGGTAGTTCTGCCTCTACACAACCGCCTGCATGAAAACATCGATCGTCTCAGAGAAACGCTTGGCCGATCAGCAGACATCATGTTTCGCAACCTTCGGCTTGCAGATGGTCGGGAAGCCTGCCTGCTGTACGTAGAGGGCTTGTCGGATCCAAAAATGATTGAAACCGAGCTCCTGCAGCCATTGACCGACACAAGCAAGGCGCCTGATCCTCCGCGGTTTTTAACCCTGCACGAGTTATCAAAACCAACTGAAGTCGCCGGACAACATACAAGAGTTCAATACGATCGATGAAGTTACCCGCATGGTAATCATCGACCTGGCCCTTGTTCTATTGATTGATGGCGAGGATACGGCACTTGGCTTTCATGCCAGTGGACGGCAGGAACGTGCGATTGAGGAACCCGGATCGGAAGCTGTGATTCGGGGACCACATGAAGGGTTTAATGAAGACCTCAGGCAGACAAGCCAAGGGGTATTTATGGCTGAACGGTCATGTCAAATCCGTGGTTGAAACGGTTAACGTGCCCGGCTATTCAGGTTATATCAGCGCCCGAGCTGACAATATACGTAGCCGCCGGCAAGTAACGTTCGATTGCGGCCACCCCCGGCTGGATGTGAAAATTCAGGCGCAATTTGATGTAACCGAAAATACCACCGGATTGAATTTGGAGAATCCAGATAACATCTTAAAATTGCAACAGGCATTGACCAAAAACGTGCAGGGTAAAGTCCAAAGTGCAATGCGTACGCTGCAACACCAGTATCAAGCTGATTCGTTCGGATTTGGCGAAATTATCTTCCGTAAGTACCCAGCCTTTTGGCGTCAGCTTCAGCCACGTTGGCGTGAGACATACGCAAGCTTGCCGGTGGGATACAACATGAAAATTCGAGTTCGGAACAGTGGCTCAATCAGTTCGTCGCTGCCACCGTCGTAAATGGAGGCGAGGCAAAGCAGATGGGGCAGGTCATACTCACACTAGTGGCTGTAATTGCGATAGCCGTATGGTCTGATTATCACTACTTAAAAAAGGAGGCTGGCGTTAAGGAACGGTCGGCCTACTTGTTCATGTTTGGCGGTGGAATCGTCATTCTCTTTCTGTATGGCTGCTCGGCAGAGCAATGCAGATTGCACTGCCGGTGCTGGTTATTATTGGGCTTCTCGCGACACTCCTGTCAATGAAAGACAAGGACGTTACACAGCTGATGCCAATCTTGTATCAAGGCATTTCACCAGTCCTGATGGGGGCCATTGTGGTCATCACCATGATCAGCGAAATGATTGTATTTCGGACGATTTCAAATCATGTTCACGATCCGAAGAAACTGCCGCGTCAGTCACTGCTTATGATAGTGATTCTGTTCCTCATGACGCTGGGGCCAGTATGAGCATCATGCAGTCATCCCCTTGAGAATCTGTACGTATTTCTTGGCTCCCTCTATATGTACATCACGCTGGCAATGGGCATCCTCCTTCCGCTGCTGACAGCAGGAACGGACTGGATGAGAGGCGCGATAAACAAAAAGATGGCGGCAATCAGGCTCTGTCCGACAATCGAGTAATGTTCAGGCTGGACCTGTATGGCTTGATGTGTTTGGCCGATCTGTTTTGTGACTGGCATAACAAAACGAACGTCTTCGGGGTTGTCCACAACCGCACATACCGCATCTCCAATGGCTTTTAGATGTTTACCGGAAATTCGCAGCGGCTGTCCGAACATCCGCTGCAACTCAGGATGATCGTAAAATAATCGCTGAAACAGCTGTTTGACTATCGCGTCGCCGTGTTCTCCCGCCAGGGGGAGAATAGCTCTCACCGTCGCTGCGGTGTCCATATCAAATGTCATGGTACTGCTCAGAACCTCTTGTATCCGCTGTGCATCGAGTTTACGATTGGAAACTGCCAATGGTTCACTCCTCAACTGGGCATTGTTTTGTTAAGGAGTTTACCCACAAATGGCAAAAAACAGAGGCCATCCATTGCTGGATGACCTTTGTTGGTTCTCGTGATGCCTAGGTTGTGAAGCTTACTTCGCCGCTTCGTAGCGCTTGTTGACTTCTGCCCAGTTGACAACGTTCCAGAATGCGCCGATGTAGTCGGGGCGCTTGTTCTGGTACTTGAGGTAGTAGGCATGTTCCCACACGTCGAGGCCAAGTACTGGTGTTTTGCCTTCCATGTAAGGGCTGTCCTGATTTGGTGTGCTGGTGATGGCGAGTTTGCCGCCGTCGACAACGAGCCAAGCCCAGCCGCTGCCAAAACGACCTGTGGCCGCTTTTGTGAACTCTTCCTTGAAGGCATCGAAGCTGCCAAACGTGCTGTTGATTGCGTCTGCCACTGTGCCAGTCGGCTGACCGCCGCCATTCGGGCTGAGGATCTCCCAGAACAGGCTGTGGTTGGCATGACCGCCACCGTTATTGCGAACAGCTGTACGAATGGCTTCTGGTACATCGTTGATGCCGCGCAGCAGGTCTTCGATTGACTTCGAAGCCAAATCGGAATGCCCCTCAAGCGCCGCGTTCAGATTCTTCACGTAGGTACCGTGATGTCGGTCGTGGTGGATCTCCATTGTCAACGCGTCGATGTGCGGCTCCAGCGCGTCAAAGGAATAGGGGAGTGCCGGCAGTTCATACGCCATGAGAATCCCTCCAGTATGTAGAATTTAGGGGCGTTTAGCCCACACATTATTTTACTCCAACGAGAACCGAGTTTCCAGCCGAGTGCGGGTGGGTGACGTAGATCGCGATCGCGAAACAGTTTGTGCTAAGGATTGCTTTGATGGTATACATAGAGTGACGAAATATACGATTTTTATCTGAATATAGGCGGTGGATTCATGACATTATTGGCTGGCAAAACGATTCTCGTAATGGGTGTGGCAAACAAACGCAGCATTGCATGGGGGATTGCAACCTCCGCATACCGTGAAGGCGCCCGACTGGCATTTACCTGTCTGTCGGAGCGTGAGGCAGGCAAGATCCGGGAACTCATTGCGGAAGCGATGCCGAACGAAGACTTCCCAATCATTGAATGCAACGTGTCTGAAGACGCGTCAGTGGAACAGGCATTTGCGGAATTGAAAGAAAAAGTCGGCGTGGTCCATGGCGTGGCGCACTGCATCGCGTTTGCCAAGACGGAGGAACTGCAGGGCGAGTTCGTCAACACATCGCGCGACGGCTATCTGCTGGCGCAAAACGTGAGCGCGTATTCGCTGGTGACCGTTGCCAAACATGTTCGTCCTTTGATGACAGAGGGCGGCTCGATTGTGACGCTCACCTATCTTGGCGGAGAACGCGTTGTTCAAAGCTATAATGTCATGGGCGTGGCTAAAGCAGCGCTCGACATGAGTGTTCGCTACCTGGCCAACGATCTCGGCAAAGACAAGATCCGCGTTAACGCGATTTCTTCCGGCCCTATCCGCACCGTCTCCGCCAAAGGCGTCAGCGGCTTCAACAACGTGGCCGCACTGTTCGAACGGGCGCCGCTTGGCCGCTCAACCGATCAGGACGAAGTCGGCGACACGGCTGCGTTCCTGTTCAGCGACTTGGGCCGCGGTGTAACCGGCGAGATCATCCATGTGGATGGCGGTTTCCACGTACTCGGATTTTAGGGAGTAGGGAACGTACGGGATCGCGCGCTGAATAAGGCTATTTGACAGCCTTATTTTCCTTGGCTACCTGCCTGCAGGACACAATAACGTCTTGTCGGATCGCTATTCCGGATCCGACGCTGTCCAACCTGCCAGACTGCCCGAATAAAGATCCGGGAAGGCGCTATTTTGAAATTTGCCGATGTTCGTGATCAAATAAGGCACTGAGAAAGCTTTATTCGTACAACACATCAAATGGGGGCTGTCCACTCAGCAAGATTGCTGCTTGGGACAGCCCCCTTATTGCATCCTGAATGCAAATTTGGCAACCATGGCGATGGCCTCGATCGCCAACCCACGCGTCACCCAAGCCGACGCAAACCCATACCGCCCCGGCCCTTCAAGGCCGCTTCACTCTGCCACAAATCCCTACGCGTCCGCTCCAATCGCATCCTGAATCGACGTGAAACCGTCTCGTGCCAACAGATCGACGAGACCTCGCTGAATGTCAGCAATCAGGGCTGGTCCACGATAGATGAAGCCCGTGTACAGCTCGATGAGGCTGGCGCCTGCACGAATCTTGCGGTACGCATCGTCTGCGGAGAAGATGCCGCCGGAAGCGATAATTGGGAGTTTGCCGCCTGTTGTGCGGTAGAGCAACGAAACCACATCGGTCGATCGCGCAAATAAAGGCCGACCGCTGAGACCACCCGTCTCGGCCGTGAGGGCGGCCGGAGATGCGAGGCCCTCCCGTGACAGCGTCGTGTTGGTGGCGATAAAGCCGTCCATGCCAGTGGCCGGGAGATCGCTGGCGAGCGCGACCAGCGCGTCATCGGACAGATCGGGCGCCAGCTTGACCAGTACAGCCGGCCGATGGTCAGGCGCGTTCCCTGGCCCCAGTGCACTCTTGTAGGCCAGCCCGCTCTGATCCGGCATATTGGCATTGCCCGCCGCCAGTTCGTCTCGCCGTTTGCAGACCGCCTCAATCAAAGGCACCAGTTGCGATGCAGCCTGCAGATCACGGAGGCCCGGCGTATTCGGTGAACTGACGTTGATCACGATGTAGTCAGCGAGCGGGAAGATTACGTCCATGCCCTCGAGATAGTCTGCCAGCGCTTGCTCGTTCGGAGTCATCTTGTTCTTGCCGAGGTTGACGCCGACAATGCCTTGTCGGCGCCTCTTCAGCAAGTTCTGCTGAAGTGCGGTGACGCCATGATTGTTGAACCCCATGCGGTTAATAAGTGCTTCATCGGCACGGAGGCGAAAGAGTCTAGGTTTTGGATTCCCCGGCTGAGGTCTGGGTGTGACGGTACCGACCTCAACAAACGAGAAGCCTGCAGCGAGCAGCCCATCGACGGCAATCCCATCCTTGTCGAGACCTGCCGCCAGTCCGACCGGGTGTGGGAAGTCGAGGCCAAACAGGCGCTGTTTCAACATGGCGGCTGGCTGCGGGCTCGAGTTCAGCCAGCCAGCTGTGCTTGGAAACATGGATAGCCAGCGCAGAGTAAGATGGTGCGCACGTTCTGCATCTAATTGAAACAAGATGGAGCGGATGAATGGATACATAAATTTGTCTCCCGAATAAGATCATTTAGAGGTTGTCCGAAGTCTAGCCAGGTTACAGAATTGCTCAGTGTTTCGCACGACTTTATTTGGTTCAGTGTAGCATGATGGCAGTAAAAATAGACAATCCTCGCGGACAGGGATTTACCGATGCCAGTTCTTTCGTTACACTTGTCACGTGTTTGACAGCAGCGTCGTCAAAATAGATGACGTGCTGGCAGGAGGTGCAGCGCCTGTTGGCCAGCAACAGCGACCAACATAGTGAACTACAGAGAGAACAGGACATAGAACGGCTGGACGAGTGGATGCGGATCTACGGAACGGACGTGCTCAACGTTGCGTATAGTTACGTTCGGAATTTCTCGCAGGCGCAGGATATTGTTCAGGATGTTTTTTTACGCGCGTTCACAAAGATGGACTCATTTCGCGGGCAAAGTTCTGTTCGCACTTGGCTGCTGTCTATTACTGCAAATCGCTGCAAGGATGTACTGAGGTCGTGGAACCAGCGTAACGTAACCGTTGAAGAAACGGTTGAGCTGGGGGAAACCCACAGTACACCGGAAACAGAAGTCATCGAACAGCTTGAAAACAATGAATTGTGGGCAGCGGTCTCACAGCTGCCGCTTAAATATAGAGAAGTCATCGTGCTGTTTTATCTGAGGGAGTTCAGCGGACAGGAGATCGCTGAAATTCTCGGTACAACGGAACAGAACATTCGGAACCAGGCTTCATCGTGGTCGTGCGATGCTGAGAGAAATACTGGCGCGGAAGGGGTGGACGTATGAAGGAACCTGATGATCAACTGGAACGCGCTTTACGGGAGCTGCCTGAAATACCGTTTGCAGAATCCCTGCGCTGGGACATCCTTGAAGCCGTCCATGATTTGCAGGCTCGGCCGATTGCTGAAAAGTCGTTGAAACGTACGCGATCGCGCAGGCGTCTGAAACCGTTTGCAGCCACCTTTGCGGGTGTGGCTGTCGCCGCGCTGGTCATCGTCGGCGTGCTGCAAAGCGGTGTCGTGCATGGCAAGCCTAAGCTGATAACTGCGTCTATTCCTGCGTCTGAAGTGGGCTTGAAGCCAGCCAACGTCGAGGTTTTTAACCCGACGTACAGTATCTTGCCAGGCACCTCGGGACCGACTGTATTTGCTACTGTCAAAAACACATCCGGTCATCCGATCAATAAATACAACACGTTTGCGGTGCTATGGCTCGGTGGTACAAATTCAGATCCGCTGTCTGGAGAAAGCCTGACGATTGCCAATGGACCGGGTACACCCCTTCCGGGAAGGCCTTCGACAGACGACAACGGGCCGTTAAATCCTGGGCAGACGACAAAGTGGCAATTTAACCTGGACTTTGCCAATTCACAACAATACGTCAAGGACGGCATTCACCTGCTTTTCTTCAAGGCAGGTGTATCGGATGCCAATCTGCAACCGCCATATATGATTTGGCATAAGGCGCCACTTCGTTCGCAATATATCGGCTCGGAGCCAGTAAAAGTTGTTCCGGGTACGTCGCAGTACCAAGGGTATGAGCGCGTACAGTATTCGTACAAAATCGTGAATACAGGCAGTAAAACAGTTGATCTGTCGCAGGTCTGGGGGATTGACTGGTTTGACAACCCTGGTCAAACCGGGCAGAAGTGGGACGATCCGAAGGTTACACGGTATGCAGATATTCCACATCTCGTCGGCAGTCAGAACCCGTTGATTCGTCCGGGACAGTCCCGCGTGGTATACTTTACGTGGACAATTCCGGATTCCATCAGTGGAATTTTAAGCGAAACACCACAAGTGTTTTTTGTCACGCGCAAGACAGCAAACTAGAGGCAGGTTTCAGATGTGACAACGCGTTTTAGTTTGAGTGAATTGGCGGAGATGTTGAACTTTCCGGTCGATGCGGTCAGAATGGCGGTCGAGGCACTGTCCGAGACAGGGGAACTGACAGCTGAGTCGTTTCGATATGGCGAGCGGAACTGGCGTGTTGCTCCTAGCGATGTCAAACGAGTACAGACCTGGATTGAGCTTCGTGTCCAATCTGGGGCACTTCAGTTAGAGAAACCGCGTCGACGGGTGAAAAGTAAAAAAATCATGCCGCAGGATGGACCAAATACGGTACAATAGCGCTGGTACCTTTGTTCGGATGTCGGCAGACATCCTGGTATCGGACATGCTGTTGTGCCTTTTTGGGCAGAGGAAGAGTCATTCCGAAAGCATGTGCGCTTCTGTGACACGTCATGATGAGAGCGAAAGGGGCCAGTCTGATGAAGGTTGGAATTCCGAAGGAGATTAAAAATAACGAAAATCGTGTGGCCATCACGCCGGCTGGAATACACAGCCTCGCGACCGCTGGACATACGGTTCAGGTCGAGCGCGGTGCAGGCGTTGGAAGCGGTTTCACGGATGATGACTTTGCCGCTGCTGGTGCTGTGATTCTCGATACTGCTGCAGAAGTCTGGAATACATCTGACATGGTGATGAAAGTCAAGGAACCGCTGCCGGAGGAATTCGGATATTTCCGCGAGGGTCTCATTCTGTTTACATATCTTCACCTGGCGCCTGAGCCGGAACTGACAAAAGCGCTGATGGATTCCGGTGTGATTGCGATTGCGTATGAGACGGTTCAGCTGGAAGACCGCAGCCTGCCGCTCCTTGCGCCGATGAGTGAAGTAGCCGGCCGTATGTCCATTCAGATTGGTGCGCACTATCTTGAGAAATCGCATGGTGGGCGCGGAGTGGTATTGGGGGGTGTGCCGGGCGTTCCGGCTGCGCGTGTTGTCATTGTTGGGGCTGGATCAGTCGGCGTCAACGCAGCGCGCATCGCGTTTGGCATGGGCGCGCAGGTGACGATGCTTGATGTCAACCTGAAGAGACTGGCTTATATCGATGAAGTATTTGGCGGACGTGTCCGTACCATCATGTCGAATGACTATAACCTGGCGATGGAGCTGAATGGGGCCGACCTGTTGATTGGCGCCGTTCTGATTCCGGGATCGCGCGCGCCAAAAATCGTCACCGGCAAGATGGTGCAGGAGATGAATCCTGGCGCTGTGATTGTGGACGTCGCAATCGATCAGGGCGGCTCAATTGAGACCATTGATCGCATTACGACGCATGATAACCCAACGTACGAAAAGTTCGGTGTCGTTCACTATGCTGTAGCCAATATTCCGGGGGCAGTGCCGCGTACTTCGACGTTTGCGTTAACAAATGCGACCATGCCGTATGCAATGTTGTTGGCAAACAAGGGTGCCAAGGAAGCGGTTCAGTCGAACGCTGCGCTAGCAAAAGGCGTTAACGTCATAGCTGGCAAGGTCACCTATCAGGCGGTTGCGGAAGCGGTCGGTGTTCCGTACACGGAGCTGCAGGCGATTCTCTGATGCCACTACAAGGATGGGCGATCGCGAAGGATGGTGTTTCCTTCGTGATCGCCTTCGTTTATACTGAAAGTTGACCAGATTTGTCATGATTCAGTGCAGAGAATGTGCGAATGAAACGCGCTCAAGGAGAGAAAACAGATGCACAAGGGTATCTTTATGGTATCACTCGCTGCAGTATTCCTTCTCGCTGGCTGTGGGCAACGTACAACACAACCAGTTACGGTTCCAGCGGACGCGGTCAAAGTGCAGGTGACGGCGAGCGACTTTAAGTGGACGCTCAGCAGGACAACATTCCCGGTCGGCAAGCCAATCGATTTTGTTGTCAGTTCGAGTGAAGGCACACACGGCTTTGCGATTGTCCAGCAGAACGTGTCGCAGAGTATCGCGCAGGGAGAGAAACCTGTAAATGTCGTCTGGACGCCGCCCAAAGCCGGCACATATGTTATTCGCTGCGATGTGTTCTGCGGCTCTGGTCATCAGAACATGTGGACCAGGATTTACGTCAAATAGGCAGGTTGAACCTGTTTTTCGACTCAGAGAGGAGTGGCTGATAGATGGTAACAAAGGACCAAGTGATGAGCGCGCTGTCCGAGGTGCTCGACCCTGAGATTCAAATTGATTTGGTCAATCTCGGCATGATTTACGGTGTCGATATCTCGGAGGATGGGCACGAAGTGACAGTGACAATGACGCTTACAACCATGGGGTGTCCGGCGTACGATACACTGCGGGATGAAATCATCGATCGCATAGGGAGTTTCGAAGGCGTTGAACAGGTCAATGTCAACCTCACCTTTGATCCGCCCTGGGATAAAGAAATGATGTCGGAAGAGGCAAAGCTGGTCTTTAAATACCTGTTTTAAAATGCGAATCCGAATTCGGACAACCTCTTAAACGCTGACCCTGTTCGCACGCGGACGTTTGCTTTGATCCGCTGGTCGGCAGAGCGGCAGGGCGGAAGTTGCATTTTGCGTGAAATGTGATACGCTTGAAATGAAACATGACTAAAAAAGTCAACTTTCGTTGAGACCGCCCGCAAGGGACGAAGATTGAGGTGTTTGGCAGTGCGTCAGCAAACGCCTTTAAACCTGCAGAATGAAAGGTTGGTCACAGATGGCAGTACCGCATTTGAAAATCGAGAATCTGCATGCCGCTGTTGAAGGCAAGGAGATTGTCAAGGGTTTGAACCTTGAGATTAAAGGCGGCGAGATTCACGCCATCATGGGTCCAAACGGCACCGGCAAGAGCACATTGGCGTCGGCGCTGATGGGCCATCCGCATATGAGAGTGACAGGCGGGACGGTCACGCTCGACGGCGAAGACGTCCTCGAGATGTCTGTCGATGAACGCGCGCGCGCTGGGCTGTTCCTGGCCATGCAGTATCCGGCTGAAGTTCCCGGCGTTTCCAACGCCAACTTTATGCGCACGGCGCTCAACGCGCGGCTCGGCGAGGGCAATGAAGTGCCGGTGCTGAAGTTTCACCGCTCGCTGCAGGAGAAGATGAAGGGAGTTGAACATCGATCCCTCGTTCGCAGAACGTTATCTGAACGAAGGCTTCTCCGGCGGCGAGAAGAAGCGTAACGAAATTCTGCAGATGGCCATGCTTGAACCGCGGATTGCGATTCTCGACGAAATCGACTCCGGTCTCGACATCGATGCGCTGAAGATTGTGTCCAAGGCAGTCAATGAACTGCGTTCGCCAAATACGGATTTCTCATCATCACGCACTATCAGCGTCTGCTGCAACTACATTGAACCGGATTTCGTGCACGTCATGATGCAGGGACGGATCGTGCAATCTGGCGGCAAGAAGCTGGCGGAGTAGCTCGAAGCCAACGGATACGACTGGCTGAAGAAGGAACTCGGCATCGACGACGAAACCGTCGGAGCAGAAGCGTAAGGGAGGACTCGACGTGGCCGAAAGTGACACAACGACATCGCCCCTGGTTCAGGAATTGACAGCTCGCCTTTCCGAGCCGGACTGGCTTGCGAAACGGCGCGTGAGGACGGCTTACGAAACATATCGAATCTTGCCTCTCCGAGATTGGAGAAGACCGATTTGCGCAACCGTGCGTGGGATCTGGCTACCGTTCCCGGGACAGCCGACGCCGGTTGCGTCGGACGATGCAGCAACGTTGCTGGAAGCGGCAGCACGAGTCGCCACATGTGTACGTGCGCGACGGCGTGTTGCCAAGTGCGTGGTCCATGCCGGAAGCTCGGCGGAACAAGGCGTCATTTTTACCGACCTTCATACCGCAGTTCGAGATCACGAAGCGCTGGTGAAGGAACATCTTGGCAGTGTCGTTCCAGCGGACGAAGCCAAATGGACGGCGCTCAACCCGGCGCTGTTGGCACGGCGGCGTGTTCGTGTACGTGCCAAAGCACGTGCAGAGCTGAAGACGCCGATTCAGTTCGTCTATGCGGAGACCGAGGCTGCAGCAGGGCGTATGCTCGCGTGCAGCTCGTCATCGGCGACGGATCGGCAGCCAGTTTCGCGTACGTTGAAATCCACTTGCACCGGCTGAACGGCACAGCTGGCACGGTGCACAGTCGCCGTCTCGAAGTGGTTGCGAAGGCAGACAGCCACATATTTGCGTCACGACGTTGACCCAGTTCGCCAAAGGTCCGACGAACTTCGTGACGCGCCGCGCGAACGTTGACAAGGATGCCGAGGTGAACTGGATTGTCGGCGATGTCGGTGATGGCTTTACCGTCGGATCTGGTCGAGAGCCGACTTGTGGAACGGGATCGCGCTCGCGAGTACACGACGCTCGGCCTTGGCTACGGCCGCCAGCACCTCGAATCTGACGGCCAGCATGGTGCACGTCGGCCGCTACACGGAGAGCGACATCGTCGATGCACGGCGTTCTTCGCGATCGGGCAAACTCCGATTTCCGCAGCCGCTACGCAGATCGACAAGGGCGCTGTGGGAGCGGGCAGCGAGCAGCACGATCGGATGATGGTGCATCGACAGGACGGCGCGGGCGGACGCCATTCCGATGCTGCTGATCGACGAGAACGACGTCAAGCGCTGCGGACATGCGGCGAGTGTCGGCAAGATCGATCCGAATCAGGTCTACTACCTGATGTCGCGCGGCATTCCACAGTCGACCGCGACGCAGATGATCATCTGGGGCTATCTGCGTGCGACGGTTGAAGCGCTTGCCGTCGAACGCGTGCGCGATATCGTCGTAGGCGCGCATCGAAAGGGAGCTGGCGCGATGAACGCGACCGGAACTTCGCAAGGATTTCCCGATTCTGCAATCAAGAGGTGAACGGGCATCCGCTGGTCTATCTGGACAGCGCGGCGACATCGCAGAAGCCGCGCAGGTGATCGATGTCCTCGAACGCTATTACGAGACAGGACAACTCGAACGTTCACCGCGGCGTGCACACGCTCGGCACGCGCGCGACGGAGGCGTACGAGGTGGCGCGCGAACAAGGTGGCGCGGTTCATCCACGCGCGATCGCCGGAGCAGGTTGTCTTTACGCGCGGCACCACCGAGTCGCTGAACATGATCGCGTACGGTTACGCGCGGCCGCAGCTGAAGCCTGGGAGATGAAATCGTCCTGACGCCGAGCGAGCACCACTCGAACCTGATTCCGTGGCAGCAGGTCGCGCGCGCGACCGGCGCGACGCTGCAATATCTGCCGCTTGCAGCCAGATGGGACGCATCGCGCTGGAGGACGTGCGAGGCGAGCCATCACGCCGAACACGAAACTCGTGGCGATCGCGCATGTGTCGAACGTACTCGGGACGATTCACCCGATTCGGCGAGATCGCCGACATCGCCCACGCGCGTCGGCGCCATCATCGTGGTCGACGGCGCGCAGAGCGTGCCGCACATGCCGGTGGATGTCGAAGAGTTGGATTGCGACTTCCTCGCCTTCTCCGGCCACAAGATGTGCGGTCCGACCGGGATCGGCGTACTGTATGGCAAGCGCAAGTGGCTGGACTGAGATGGAGCCGACCTACTTCGGCGGCGAGATGATCGACGTGGTCGAACTGTACGAGTCGACGTGGAAGGAGACGCCGTGGAAGTTTGAAGGCGGTACGCCGCATCATCGCAGGCGCGATCGGACTCGGCGCCGCGATCGACTATCTCGAGTCGCATCGGGATGGAGGCGGTACGCGATCACGATCAGCAAACTTGCGGCTACGCGGTCGAGCGGCTGCGCCAAGTTCGGACGGCGTGACGATCTACGGACCGCGACGCGGGACACCGCGGCGGACTGGTGACGTTCAACCTGGGCGACGTTCATCCGCACGATGTTGTCGACGGTGCTGGACGCCGAGGGTGTCGCGATTCGCGCCGGGCATCACTGCGCGCAGCCCTTGATGCGCCTGTTCAACGTCGCGGCGACAGCGCGTGCGAGCTTTTATCTGTACAACACCGAGGCAGACATCGATGCGCTCGTGCGATGCGCTTCAGTCTGCAAAGGAGTTTTTCCATCATGCAATTGGATGATTTGTATCGCCAGGTGATCATGGATCACTACCAACATCCGCGCAACCAAGGGCAAGCTCGACGAGATGGAACCGTCGATGTCGATCTGCGCAACCCGAGCTGCGGCGACGAGATTACGCTGCAACTGCTGGTCGACGACGGCATGGTCAAGGATGTGCGCTTTCGAGGAGCGGCTGCTCCATTTCGATGGCGTCCGCGTCGATGATGACGGAGGCCATCAAAGGGCAAGCCGGTGGAGGAAGCGCGTTGAACTCGTCCACCGTGTTCCGGGCATGATGCGCGGCGAAGACGTGGACACGGAAGAATTGGGCGATCTCGAAGCGCTGCACGGCGTGTCCAAGTTTCCGGCTCGCATCAAGTGCGCGACGCTGGCGTGGCAGGCGCTGGAGAAGGGCATGTCACGAGAGCACGTGGCAAGACGAAGCGATTCGGCGAGTGACACGGGCCGGTATTGCAGATGATCGACTGCGAGGAGGGATTACACATGGCAAAGTCATTGCCGGAACTGGAAGAGTACCAGTATGGATTTCGCGATAAGGACGTTTCCGTGGTCAAGTTCGAAAAGGGCCTGATCGCGCAAGGTCGTCGAAGAGATTTCGATGATGAAAAACGAACCGGGCTGGATGACCGATTTCCGCCTGCGTTCGCTCGAGATTCTTCTATGAGAAAGGCATGCCGAAATGGGGCGGCGATTTGTCGCGAACTGGATTTTGACGACATCACGTATTATGTGAAGCCGTCTGAAAAGCAGGGCAAGACGTGGGAAGAAGTTCCGGAAGAGATCAAGAACACGTTTGACCGACTCGGTATTCCGGAAGCGGAGCAGAAGTTCCTGGCGGGCGTCTCGGCGCAGTACGAGTCTGAAGTCGTGTACCACTCGATGCGCAAGGACCTCGAAGAAGCTGGGCGTCCTGTTCATGGACACGGACACGGCGCTTCGCGAATACCCGGAGATCTTTAAGGAGTACTTCGGCACGGTCATTCCGCCGGAAGACAACAAGTTCGCCGCGCTGAACAGCGCGGTCTGGAGCGGCGGCAGCTTCATCTACGTGCCGAAGGGCGTCACGCTGCGAGGTGCCGCTGCAGGCGTATTTCCGCATCAACTCGGAGAACATGGGGCAGTTCGAACGCACGCTCATCATCTGCGATGACGACAGCTTCGTCCACTACGTCGAAGGCTGCACGGCGCCGATTTACAGCACCAATTCGCTGCACAGCGCGGTCGTCGAGATCATCGTCAAAGATCGCGCGCGCTGCCGCTACACGACGATTCAGAACTGGGCGCCGAACATCTACAACCTGGTGACCAAGCGCGCGGTGGCGTACAAGGATGCGACGATGGAGTGGGTCGACGGCAACATCGGATCGAAACTGACGATGAAGTATCCAGTCCGTCTACATGATGGAAGAAGGCGCGAAGGCGATGGTGCTGTCGATCGCGGTCGGCGGGCAGCGGTCAGCATCAGGATGCGGGCGCAAAGGTGGTTCACAACGCACCGAACACGACGTCGACCATCGTCTCGAAGTCCATCAGCAAGCACGGCGGCAAGACGACCTATCGCGGCTTGGCCAGCTTTGCGCCGAACGCCAAGGGCGCGAAGGCGAACATCAAGTGCGACACGCTGATCCTGGACGAGAACTCGACGTCGGACACGATTCCGTACAACGAGATCATGAACGACGATGTCACGCTCGAACACGAAGCGTCGGTGTCGAAGGTCAGCGAGGAGCAGCTGTTCTACCTGATGAGCCGCGGCATGTCGGAAGAAGAGGCGACGCGCATGATTGTCATGGGCTTCATCGAGCCATTCACACGCGAACTGCCGATGGAATATGCAGTTGAGATGAACCGTCTCATCAAGTTCGAGATGGAAGGTTCGGTGGGCTAATGGCGTGGCTGAAAGTGGCAATGTGGCTGACGTACCAGTCGGCGGCATGCATAAGATTGAAATGGAAGAAGACGATATTGCGATTTATCACCTCGATGAGGGCTGGTATGCGACATCCGATATCTGCACGCACGCTTCTGAGTCGCTGACGGAGGGCAAGCTCGAAGGAAAAATAGTGGCTTGCCCCCGGCACGGCGGCCGCTTCGATGTGACAACGGGTGAAGCGGTGCGGTTTCCGTGCGTGATCCCACTGCAGACGTACGACATTGAAGTTCGTGGCGAGGAAATCTGGATTGATTATGACTGAACCTGAGGAGCGTGATGTGGCGTGAAGATAGCGAAGAAAACCGAATACGGTCTTCGCGCGATGGTTGCCATTGCACTGTTGGCAGGGCAGGATCGTCCCACGCCGTTGCGCGAGGTTGCAGAATCAGAAGGAATCCCGGAACCGTTTCTCGACCAAATTGTCGCCAAACTCCGCAAAGCGGGCTTCGTCAAGAGCGTCCGCGGGGTCAACGGCGGCTATACGCTAAGCCGCCCGCCGCAGGATATCTCGGTTGGCGAACTGGTGCGAGTTCTTGAAGGCTCACTGGCCCCGATGGGCTGCGTCAGCGAGGAGTTCATCGAATCGCCCGGCGAATTCTGTGGGCGGTACCAAACATGTCACACGCGTAACGTGTGGTTACGGGTGATGGATGCGATTACGCGATCGCTCGACGCCATCTCGCTCGCCGACGTGATGCACGATGAGGTCCCCATCCGGGATGTCATGGGCTGAATTTGAGTCCGGCCGTTTTATGCGGCCGACTTGCGTGAATTCCCGACCGTGCACTTAAATGCCAGCCATTTGGCACGGTCATTTGAAGAAAAGTGGAATGTGAAGGATAACGCCGATAGGCGTTTCCTCACCTGTTCCATGTGTTGAGTTGCTCAGGTCTGCAGGCTGCAACCTGCAGACCTGAGTTCAGTCGCGGCTCTTGGCGATTATGATTCTGCCGAGAAACCGATGTCCAGTTTCGGCAGCTTCTGTACCCGCTCCAATTCGGCTTGGCGATCGTCGCACGCCTTCAGATATGCTTCATAAGCAGACGCGATTTCTCTATGTTTCTGGACGAGCTCGTCTTCGAGCACCAAGTGTTGATTGGTGCGGTCATAAGAAATATGGTGACTCGGATTATAGCCGAGATCGCGGATCACGTTGAGCAGCGCGGTCATGTGGTTCGTCACATTCAGGTGCGCGTCGGTCCAGTTTTCATTGATGGTGTTCATGTCATCAGTCACCTAAATCCCGCCCTTCGTTGGTCATACAGCACGTTACTGCACGTTACGTTTTGTACATCACGGTGTATGCATCACAGTTGCGATGTTTTGCGCGTATGGCGTCATGGCCAACGGCGCGTTGTTGCCTCGGTGCATCGCTCAGTGGCCAGTTGCTGCGTTTGAAAGCAGTTATTGTAAATAGTATAATTGACATTGTGCGTAATGCAAAATGAACACCATGATTTGGGAGGTTGATACAGATGCCGTTAGTAGGACAACCTGCACCAGACTTCGATATGCTGTCCACGAAGGATCTGAAGACGCTCGAAGAACGCGTTAAGCTGTCAGATTACAAAGGCAAGTGGCTGATTCTGTTCTTCTACCCGGCCGACTTCACGTTCGTGTGTCCGACAGAGATTCTCGCGCTCGATGAACGTTATCAGGAGTTTCTCGATCTCGACGCCGATGTGCTTGGTGTCAGCACCGACAGCGTACATAGCCATCGCGCGTGGATCAAGACACCACGGGACCAGAATGGCATTGGCGATATTCAGTATCCGCTTGCCGCTGACTTCACCAAGGAAGTGTCTGCTCGCTATGACGTCTTGGTTGAAGACGGCACAGCGATGCGCGGTCTGTTCATCATCGATCCCGAAGGCATCCTGCGCTATCAGGTGGTACACGATGGCGATGTCGGCCGCAGCGTAGACGAGACACTCCGTGTTCTGGAAGCACTGCAAGCTGGCGGACTGTGCCCGGCCAACTGGAAGCCAGGCGACCCATTGCTCCAAAAATCGTAACCATTGGCGTCTTGTCAATGATCAGTGGGGGTCGGATTGCCGATCCCCATTTTCATCTTTCGGACTGACTTTGAGAGGAGGAATTTCACATGCCAATGAGACTAGGTACACCGATGCCGTCCCTGGACGGTGCGACTGAATGGCTGAACACTGACCATGAACCTGAACTGTCAAAGGGCAAAGTGACGCTTGTGCACTTCTGGGCCGTTTCCTGCCACATCTGCCACGAGACAATGGACGATGTGGTGAAGATGAAGGAAAAGTACGCGGACCAGGGACTGCAGACAGTCGCCATCCATATGCCCCGTTTCGATTCCGATGTGGACGTCGATAAAGTCGAGAAGGATATTGAAACGTATCATATGACCCAGCCGATTGGGCTTGATCACCAAAAGAAGATTGCGACCCAGTTCGAGAACGAATATGTGCCTGCATTCTTCGTCTTCGACGAGGAAGGCAAGCTCAAGTTCCGAGCGGCTGGCGACAAAGGATTTCAGAAGGTTGAACCGAAGATTCGTGAAGCGCTGGGACTGCCAGTTGAGTCCTGATTGAAGCGTTTGCGATTAGAGAGCGCCTCGTCCGTTTGTACGCGATCGTTCACTGGTATAGGATCCGCTTGAAGTCGATTCGGCCTGTGGTTCTGCTGATTGGGTGAAGTAAGCAGACCGCGGCCGATATTTTTTGTGAAGGTTGTTTTCGCAGAGATTGTTGCTTAATAGGGGGATTGCATTAGTGGTCAGAATGGTAACTATTCGGCGATGAATGGGTGAAAATGTGCAGAATAGACCCCACAATGGTTACTATCGCCTGAATTTAAAGCGGTTGCAGATGCCAAAAGCCCGCATAGGAATTGTTATGTACTTTATTGTGACGCCGAATTTACCTGCAGCCCCGGCATAACAACCATTGTGATTGTCTCGGATCCTTATTCCGACAGTACTACTATGCCAGCAGGCGCGAATCCCCAAATTAAAGATCCGAGACGACCCAATTACGGCTGAAGCAAGGGGCCTATGATCAAATAAGGCCTCCAAACGGCTTAATAAAAGGCCGGTGTCTCCGTTGCGAGCCCTCCAGCCATCTGCGAGCGCTCAGCTAACTGTGCGTAGGGGAAGACAGAGTAGACGATGACGGCGGATCTCTTGGAGCAAGGTAACATACAGACCGTTTTTGGACTAACGACCAGTATGATGTAAATGAAGGTGTAAAACTCGCCGTCCCAAATAGATTCATCAAACGGCCGTTCATTATTCTGATGGAATTATTACTTGCTTAATACCTTCGATTTCTGCTATGACTTCCATGATTTGATCAGTACTTGTAATTTGTTTTTGTATACGTAGATATAACTCAATATCGACCAGATTTTTTTCTTCATCCGCATGATCAATCGAGATTTGTTCAATACTCAGGCCTAATTGTTCTAAATTCGCACTGATCTTCCCAATAAGTCCTGGACGATCATTTGCCGTGATCATGACATTCTGGATGTTTCTAATGAAACGTCTCTCTATTGGTTTCAACGCGATAAGAGCGTGTCCGAAAAGCCCTCAATTTTGAGTAAATAGTAAAACGCACCGATCCGCAAAACTGGTAAAATTGAAGGTGACCAAACCATCCAAATTTCCAGTTCTGGAGGTGCGTTTTCCATGGATTTGCAGTTGAACCTGCTTCCATACGCCTATTATAACACGCTTGGCTTTGACCCTGAACTCATTGATTACATCGATCACATTGACGATTCGTTCCTCGACTCGCTCATTGGCCCACTCTACAACAAGAAAGGACGTAAGCCTGCATCTCCAACGACTTACTATATTCGCTAGTTTTATCCCCGTAAATTCTGGAGCTTGCTGCCGGAAATGTCATTGGGGTTGGTTGTATTGAAGATGACAATGAGTTTGCACTACGGCGATCGCTTTTGATGTGACTATGCTGAAGCCTCTCAGGTATTGGGGGCTTGTATGGGTAAATATGCTGGGTCAGTATTTTGCCGTTACGAGAAGGTTAGGTACAATCGTCGAAACGTCGGTAGCCATCGACTATCACGTCCTAGTTTAAGCCTTGTCTGTCTGGCATGCCGTACGACTTTGGCAGCGAGCGTCATTAGGTTTTGAATCACTGTACGGATGCGGCGGCGTTCAGCTTTCTTCCGCAGCGGCGAATCACCCCGCTTGAGACTCTCCTGGCCAATCACACGTAACAGGTTATACGCTACGACAATCAAGTGCAGAATCAGGCTGTTCGTTGCAAACTTGCCGGATGGTAGCCGTTCTGCATCCAGGTCGGTTTTAATCTCGCTGTGAAACTGCTCCATGACAGCGTGCTCTCGGTAGAGCCGGATGATGACGGACGGGTCATCCGGCAGTGACGTCCAGTAGGCACTGACTTCAATCTCTGGCACCAGCAGCAACTGCCCGTCAGCCTTGGTCGTTCGTTCAACCACTTCGAACACCATGCGAACCGGCTCTGACACTCCCTTAACCGGGCACAGGAGTGAGCCCTGGTACACCTTTTTACCTGGACGGGGTTCGTCGCAGGTTCCATGTTGTTGCGCCGTGATGAGCCACGCATCTACACTTTCTCTACGCAGAT
>CAVWUS010000023.1:0-58731 GCA_963758235.1 uncultured Alicyclobacillaceae bacterium
AGCCGTTACCTCACCAACTAGCTAATGCGCCGCGGGCTCCTCTCTCAGCGATGCCGTAGCACCCTTTCCCAATCAGAAGATGCCTCCCGATTGCCTATCTGGCATTAGCTCCCGTTTCCGGGGGTTATTCCAGTCTGAAAGGCAGATTGCCCACGTGTTACTCACCCGTCCGCCGCTAACATCCGAAGATGTTCGCTCGACTTGCATGTATTAGGCACGCCGCCAGCGTTCGTCCTGAGCCAGGATCAAACTCTCAAATAAAAGTTCTCATCCGTTAACTCATTCATTAACGTCTGACACTACACAAGCGTCTCTCTGCGTGTGTTTAGTTTTCAAGGAACCATGCTCAGTCACGATCCACTTCGCATTGCGTTGTCACTTCAACTTCGCTCGTCACTCACGTACATCTGGGTACGCTCGCTTCTCGCTCAGTTTCGTTCCTAGCACTGCTCGCGCCTCGTGGCTGATGCTCGACAACCATTTACACATTGTCGGTGATTCATCCACCGCTCGAAGCGGCGTCTATCAATGTACCATAGAAGCAAGTTTCATTTCAATGGTACTTGTTTCCTCGACCGAAGCATTTGCCTCAATCGGGACTCACAATCGCCACATTCAACATCCGGAAGAAAGTCCAAAAAACGTTGATATGATGCGGTTTGTGAGGTGTTTCGCTGTCGGCCGGCGTCGCGGCGACATCGACTAATATACCACGCTGCAAAACAGAGATCAACCATGGATTCGCGATTTTTATACTGGAAAATTCAGGGCCACCGTCAGAGCGTAAACATCAGAGCTCTGCGGTGGCCGCCCGTCGAATCATGTAGCCCGTCAAATCACGTATTCGCTTCCCTGTTATTATCCCGTTCCCGTGCTTGATTATGACAGCAAGCACGCTTCCATCGCGTTCGCTTCCATCGCCCGCGCCTTCCCTGCGTTCTTACGGTTTCTATTGGAAGAAACCAGCCTGAACTCACTGCCAATTATCCACGGCTGAGGCTTGGGTGTGCCATTGGCACTTACTCCGATTCAATTTCTGCCCCCAGACTCGGTGCTCGTTGCACGCTCACGCATCAACGGGAAGAGCAGAATGTCGCGTATCGATGGTTGGTTGGTCAGTAGCATGACCAAACGGTCTACGCCAATGCCAAGTCCACCTGTGGGCGGCATCCCGTGTTCCATGGCAGTCAGGAAGTCTTCGTCGAGGTCCTGTGCCTCATCGTTTCCGGCCGCCTTTTCCTGTGCCTGTTGGGTGAAGCGTTCGCGCTGGTCAATCGGATCGTTCAGCTCACTAAACGCATTGCCATGCTCGCGTCCGACAATAAACAATTCGAATCGATCCGTAAAGCGCGGATCGTCCTGATTCTTAATCGCCAGCGGCGAAATTTCCACCGGATGGCCGTAGACGAATGTCGGCTGAATGAGTGTACTCTCTACCTTTTGTTCGAAGAACTCATTCACAATGTGTCCATACGTCATGTGGCTTCCGACAGTTACGCCATGTTCCGCTGCCAGTCGTCGGGCTTCCTCATCTGAGTGTACGTTCCACAGGTCGACGCCCGTCACGTCGCGAATCAGGTCGACCATGTGGCGGCGCTGCCACGGTGTTTCAAGATCGATTTCGTGATCGCCATATTGAATGTGCAGACCAACACCAATTTCCTTCGCGATGTACTGAATCATCTCTTCCGTCAGATCCATGATATCTTTGAAGTCGGCGTACGCCTGATACAGCTCCATCATGGTGAATTCCGGGTTATGGCGCGTCGATACACCCTCATTGCGATAGACTCGGCCGATCTCGTAGACACGCTCCAGCCCGCCAATGATCAGTCGCTTCAGGTGCAGTTCAAGCGCGATGCGAAGGTGAAGCTCCATGTCCAGCGCGTTGTGGTGCGTCACAAATGGGCGTGCATGCGCGCCACTGGCCACCGTGTGAAGCGTCGGAGTTTCGACCTCCAGAAAGTCCTTGCTGTCGAGATAGCGGCGCATCGCTTGAATGATGCGCGATCGCGTTATGAACAACTGGCGGATCTCCGGGTTAACCATCAAATCTAGGTAGCGCTGACGATAACGCGTCTCAATATCCTTCAACCCATGCCACTTTTCCGGGAGTGGCCGAAGCGATTTGGACAACATCGTCAGCTTTTCCGCCAATACCGTCACTTCGCCGCGATTGGTACGGAAAACCTTGCCTTCGACTCCGATAAAGTCGCCCAGATCAAGGAGCCGAAAGACATGGTACGCAGCCTCGCCCAGCACGTCTATTTTGGCGTAAATCTGAATACTGCCTGTCCGATCCGAAAGTACTGCGAAGCTGGCTTTGCCGTGGCCGCGCTTGATCATCAATCGACCCGCAATCGTGACATGCTGGTCGAGTGCTTCAAGTTCTTCCTGCGTCTGCTCCCCCGCGAGTGTATGTATATCCTGTGCGTGGTGCGTGACCGGGAAACGGTGCCCAAACGGATTGATACCCTGTTCGCGCAGTTCCGCCAGCTTTTGCATACGAGTTTGAATCAGATCTTGTTCTTCCATATAGATGACTCACCTTTCTTATAAATTGCAATCCGGCCAAAAAAAAAGGGGCAGGACGCCGCAGTGGCTGCTCCTCGCCCGTTGCTTCAATTCGTCTCCAAAGAGATCACTTACCTTGCCCCTTTTCGGATAAGCATTTTAACGTTGGATGTCGAGGATCCGGAACTGAATGGTACCTGACGGAACGGCAACGTCGACGGTCGATCCCACTGCCTTACCAAGCAACGCTCGTCCGACAGGTGACTCGTTTGAAATTTTATTGGCTGCCGGGTTTGCTTCGGCTGAACCGACAATCGTATATTCTACTTCCTCGTCAAATTCGAGATCGCGCAATTTGACGCGTGAACCGATGCTTACCAGATTGGTATCGACCTCATCTTCATGAATGATACGCGCATTCCGTAGCATTTTTTCGAGGGTCAAAATACGCCCTTCGACAAATGCCTGCTCATTTTTGGCGTCTTCATATTCCGAGTTTTCACTAATATCTCCATAGCTGATGGCCAGTTTGATGCGTTCGGCCACTTCGCGGCGTTTCACGCTCTTCAGCTGTTCCAGCTCATCTTCCAGTTTCTTTAGACCTTCCGGCGTTAACAATACCTCTTTTTCCGGCATCTCCGTCTCTCCTTCAGTCCTGGTTAGATCTTGCAAGGTATCATACAGTCAGTTAGCATCTTACGTATTCAGCTTATGCGGCTGATATGTGTTGACAGCAGACACCTGTGAGGGGGCTGCTGTTCTGGGACGATTGACCTACGCGCAATTATAGAGAGGCCTCCTGTGAAAGTCAACGAACCGGATTTTCACCGTCCCCCAGACCAAGTTCGGCCTCCGTGACTTGAAGCGCGCGGCAGAGCTGGCGAACGAGCTGGGGCGTAGGGTGGCGAACACCTCGTTCCATCGATCCGACTATCGCTACGCTGACGCCTAGCTGATCGGCGAGTTCCACCTGCGTCCAATGTTTCAGTTTTCGGTAGGCTCTAAGCTTGCGGCCAAAGGTATCCGACATCTTGAATACACTCCTTTTGCCGTTGTATCTGCGCCAGCTGTGCAATTGTGAGGCCGCCCTTCCCGCGCCGCTCCGGAATCAAGTCAGCCAGGGGCACCAAGACAAACGCGCGCTCCCACATTCGCGGATGCGGTACCTGCAAATTTCGGAAGCAGATGTACTCGTCATCATACAACAGTAAGTCAAGATCGAGTGTTCGCGGACCAAACCGAACCGTTCGGACACGATGGCAATCCGCCTCGATACGCTGCAGCTCGGCCAAGATTTCGAGCGGTGAAAGAAGCGTTTGAATCCGTGCCGCAAGATTCAGAAACCGCGGCTGGTCAACGTAGCCCACCGGATCGGTCTCATAGACATGAGAGACTTCAATGGGCGTCACTGACAGCTTGTCCAGTGCAGCTGCACCTCGTCGTAGATAAGCGAGGCGCGGTTCAAGGTTCGAACCAAGCGCGACAAACAGGGTATGTACCTTCTCTTGATTATACATGTAGAATCGCTTCTGTCATCCGACATGCCTGAACCGTCTCTGCCACGTCATGCACACGCACAGCCTGAACCCCAGCTGCAACCCCCAGTACAACAGTTGCCAATGAGCCGCCAAGGCGATTGTCTGGCGGGCGGTTAACTGTCTTTCCAATGACACTTTTGCGCGACGTACCAAGCAGTACCGGCTGCCCGAGCGCACAGAACGAGGACAGTTCACGCAGAACCTCAAGATTCTGTTCGTACGTCTTGCCGAATCCGATACCGGGGTCAAGCCAGACGCAATTCCGGTCAATTCCAGCCGCATCACATCGCTCGAGGCCCACTTTGGTCTCTTCGAGCAGCACTTGTACCGCCTGGTCAGCAGCAGGGGACTGACGGTTATGCATCCAGATGTACGTACACTTTGCCTCGGCAACGACGCGGAGCATATCGGGATCGGCGAGACCGCCCCATATGTCATTGATGATGGTCACGCCACACTCGAGTGCCCGCTTCGCGATGCCCGCCTTATAGGTATCGACCGAGACGGGAACGGACAGCTGGCCACAAAGTTCCCGAAGAACCGGTTCCAGCCGCCGCCACTCCTGTGTCTCGTCAACCGGCGCCGCGTCAGGCCTGGTACTTTCGGCGCCGATGTCAATTACGTCGGCACCTTCGTTTACCAGTTGCAGCGCGTGCGCAACTGCCGCTTCCACGTCCACATAACGGCCGCCGTCGGAAAAGGAATCCGGAGTGACATTCAGGATGCCCATCACAATCGTTTTGTCCGCAGCTGGTTGCATCATAACAGGGCCTCCAGTTCTGCTTCACTGAACTCATACACTTCATTGCAGAAGTGACAAACGGTCTGTGCACCATGGTGTTGCTCAATCATGTCGCGTACTTCAGCTTCGCCGAGCGTACGAATGGCTGCAAGCATCCGCTCACGCGAGCAGGTACATTGGAAAGAAATTGGCTGAGTTTGCAAAATACGTGCGTCGGGAAGAACCTTGCGCAGCAGCGCCTCTGCATCCGGCGTGTCGCGCAGAAAGTCAGTCACACTCGGCAGACCTGCCACGGTTTGTTCGACCCAATCGATTGTTTCTGGCGTATGGCCAGGCATCAACTGCAGCATAAATCCACCGGCTACGATAACCGAGTTGTCTGTGTCAACCAGAACACCTGCGCCAACCGCTGAAGGCACCTGCTCCGATATCGCGAAGTAATAAGTGAAATCATCTGCAATTTCGCCCGTCTGAAGCTCCGAACTGCCCCGATACATATCCTTTAGTCCGGTATCCCGGATCACGGTCAACAATCCGTTGCTGCCAACGCCGCCACCCACATTGATCTTCCCCTGCGCATTGGGGGGCAAGTGGACATGCGGATTTTCCACTGTACCGCGGACGTGGCCGGCAGCATCGGCGTCGACAAGCAGGCGTCCAAGCTGGGCCATCTCCGGTAATCTGAACAGTGAGCCGCTCTTCGTTCTTTAAGTTCAACGCCATCATTGCTGCAATTGTAGCCGTTCTGCCGAGTGCAGCCGTAGCAACTGGCCAGCTCGTCTGACGCCGTTGCAGCTCATTGACGAGATCGGTCGATAAACAAGCAAACGCGCGCACCTCTCCATTGCGGCCGATGGCGCGGATCGCGATATCTGACATTCAAAACACTTCCTTTATTCTGCTTCCGACTAAACAGACCTGTTCAGCAAGTACAGTCGATACAATCCACGCAAAGTCAGTTCCGGGTCTTCTACCATCTCCGTCCGACAAAGCGGTACGATCAACGATGCGAATCCGCCGGTTGCTACCACCTGAGCCGTCTGCCCAAGTTCAGCGTGCATGCGTTCAACCATGCCGTCAACCAGGCTCGCGAACCCATATAATGCGCCCGACTGCATGCTGCTGGTCGTATTCTTCCCAATTACTCGGTCTGGTACCGAGAATTCAATTTGCGGCAAACGGGCTGCACGCTCGACCAACCCAGTCACGGCTGTCTGAACGCCAGGTGCAATCGCTCCGCCTAAATATCGACGATCGCGATCGGCCACAGAAAACGTCGTGGCTGTCCCGAGATCGACGACGATGACAGGCGCTCCAAAGCGTTCGCAAGCGGCGATTAAATTCACAATCCGATCAGGGCCAATCTCCCGCGGGTGATCCGCACCGATGACAAGGCCCGTACGGATGCCGGGACCGACCGTCAGCAGACGAGCGCCAAACCGCGCTGTCACCAGCCGCTGAAACACTTGTACCAGTGGCGGCACCACACAGCTCAGCACAACACATTCAATGGACGGCACTCCCGCCTGCTGCGACTGCAGCCAAGGGCGAACCATCATCTCCAGCTCATCCACCGTCCAGTCATGTCTCGACGAGAGCCGAAACTCTCCAACGAGCCCACCGGACATAAAAAGCCCGAAGTGAATGTTCGAATTGCCCGCATCCACAACGAGTACACCTAACACCGGAATCACTCCACTCTACGAATCGCAGGCGACAATCTGAAGCGTCAGTTCATCGGTCAGATCGATTTCAAACGGCTCTTTCAGCGGTTGTCCATCGCCATCTGTCAATACCCGAACGATTGGCCTGTGGGTCTGTTTTGGACGCGTCCGAACGACCACGCCACGAAGGCCATTGGACAGCTGCAGTGTGACGCCAACAGGGTAGACGGCGATTGTCTGAACGAACGCGTCAACAACGTGCTCGTCAAACTGTGTACCGCCCGCACCGAGTAAAAACTCAAACGCTTGATGAGGCAAGTAGCCATTTCGATAGACACGGTTGGCTGTCAGCGCTTCGTAGACATCTGCCACACTCGCAATTCGACTGTAGAGATCGATTTCATCCCCTTTAAGTCCTCTCGGATAGCCGGATCCATCGACGCGTTCGTGATGATTCAGCGCAATCAAGGCTGTTTCCGACGAAACATCTGGCATCTCCCGCAGCAGTTCATAGCCGAATGTCGTGTGTTGCTTAATCACTTCAAACTCTTCATCGGTTAGTCGGCCAGGCTTACGCAATACAGCACCCGGGATTTTCAGTTTGCCGACGTCATGCAGTAAAGTTCCGATGCCGAGTTCGGTCAGGCCGTCTTCGTTGAGGCCGAGATTCATGCCGAGGGTGAGCGAGAACAATGTTACATTGACTGAATGGTGATAGAGTTCACCGTCAGACAGATAAACGTTGCCGAGATGCTGACCAGCCCCTTCCACGTGACGAAGCTGGCTGATCACGTTCGCCACCACGGGACGTAGACGCTTCTGCACATCGCGTGTCCGAACAACGCGACTTGTTCCCTTGCCGACGATATCGAGCAATGCCGTATACGTTGCTGAAACGAGTTCTTGACGCAGTGCCGGACTGATTAACTCTTGCGGATGGAGATCGTCTGTCATTGGATCGTCAATACAGACAGCGTGAATCCCCAACTGGGCTAAACGCCGAACCAGGGACGAAGAAAGCTCGACTCCACGGGACAGCAGAATACGTCCGCGCTCGTCCAGGATTGGTTGGGCAAGTCGACTGTGCGGTCCTAAGTACTTCAGCGAAACCCAGCGCAAACGTATCCCCCCGGATGCATCTCATCTTTCGTAGTTACAGTCTATTGCGCACGTCCGAAAAGGATCAAGGTAAGCCATCCATTTCGAACACCACTGATAACATCTGCAAAAATACCCTCGGGAGACAAGCTCCACGAGGGCAGACTTGAAAACCCGTCAATCATTTTCCTGATCAGGATCTGCAGGCGGATCAATTGACTCAGTCTGGTTCACGTCTGTATCTGGTTTTTCTTCGGCATCCGTATCCTCGGTTGATTCCGTCCGAACCAGGGTGCCTTCCATGACTGCGGTAATTTGCTCTTCGTCAATCGTCTCCTGCTCCAATAACAGATTCGCCAACGCCTCGAGCTTATCCCTCTTTTCTGTCAAAAGTTTATAAGTACGGGCGTGGCAGGTTTCAACGATCTGTTTCATTTCCTCGTCGATCTCGAATGCAACGCGATCGCTGTAGTTCTGTTCGCTCGACAAATCCTTGCCGAGAAAGACTTGCCCGTGGCTGCCGCCGTACTGCATTGGCCCGAGCTTTTTGCTCATGCCGTACTGCGTGACCATCGAGCGGGCAATATCGGTTACGCGTTCGAGATCGTTGGACGCGCCAGTACTGATTTCACCCAGGACAATCTCTTCGGCAACGCGGCCTCCAAGCAGTCCGCAAATGCGATCGTACATTTCCTGCCGCGTCATAAAGTAGCGATCTTCCTTCGGCAGTGTCACTGTGTAGCCACCTGCCATGCCGCGCGGAACTATCGTCACTTTGTGAACTGTTTCGGCCGCCTGCAGATAGTACCCGATGACAGCGTGGCCGGATTCATGATAAGCGACCAATTTCCGTTCATGTTCAGACATGACGCGGCTTCGCTTTTCTGGCCCCGCCATGACGCGGTCGATCGCTTCGTCCACATCATGGTTGGTAATCTGCGACTCCCGTTTTCGCGCAGCCAGCAGCGCGGCCTCGTTCAGGACATTCTCGAGATCGGCGCCAGTAAAACCAGGCGTCCGCTTCGCAATGACATCCAGTTTCACATCTGGTGAAAACGGCTTGTTGCGCGCATGAACCTTGAGAATCTCTTCGCGCCCCTTCACATCCGGACGGTTGACGATGATCTGCCGATCGATTCGACCTGGGCGGAGCAAGGCTGGATCAAGAATATCCGGACGGTTCGTGGCAGCGATGATGATAATGCCATCATTGGCAGAGAAACCATCCATTTCGACAAGCAGCTGGTTTAACGTCTGCTCACGTTCATCATGTCCGCCGCCGAGACCAGCGCCGCGATGGCGTCCAACCGCATCAATTTCATCGATAAAGATGATGCAAGGCGCGTTTTTCTTCGCCTGTTCAAACAGATCGCGAACGCGAGAAGCACCGACACCGACGAACATTTCGACAAAATCAGAACCGCTGATGGAGAAGAACGGCACACCTGCTTCTCCTGCGACGGCTCGAGCGAGCAGGGTTTTACCTGTACCAGGCGAACCGACCAGCAGGACACCTTTTGGAATGCGGGCACCCAGTGTCGAGAACCGCTTTGGATCTTTCAGGAAGTCGACGATCTCTTCGAGCTCTGCCTTCTCTTCATCCGCACCTGCGACGTCACGGAACGTTACCCTGCGCTTTTCTTCCGAATACAGGCGTGCACGGCTCTTTCCGAAATTCATCACCCGGCTGCCGCCGCCCTGCGTCTGGTTAAAGAGGAAGAACATCAGGATGAAGATGAAAATAAACGGCACAACCGATTCCAGGAACTGAATCCAAATGGAAGCTTTCGGCTGCGGCTCTATATTCATCTGAACATTGTTGCTGGACAAAAACCCCGTAACGTTATGATCGAGGAGGACGCGCGTAGTAAAGTTTTGATTATTAACGGTTGTACCGTCGATTGTTGCCGTTAAACCCTCCGGCGTCACGGTGACCGGACCCTTGATGTCATGGTGCTGAACCTTTGTCACAAACTGGCTGTAAGACAGCTCAGTTTGCGGATGTCCCTGACCCGTAATGTAGTTGACGACGCCTACGATAGCCAGGAGTATCAGCACATAAAAAACGATGCTCCGGTAAAACCTGTTCATGCGTTGCCTCCTCTCGATCTGGCGGATTCATTGTAACATATGCAAGTGTTCACACGATAACCAAGCATCTGTGCCACTCCGGTTCTCACATTCATTTTACGTAGATTTCCCGTTTGAGGATGCCTACGTAAGGTAAATTCCTATACTGTTCAGCGTAGTCCAGACCGTAGCCGACGATAAATTGATTGGGTACGGTGAACCCATAATAATCCGGCATGATATTGACCGAACGACCTTCCGGCTTGTCAAACAAGGCAACAATCCGGACGGATGCCGCTTGTCGGCGTTCCAACACGTCACGCAGATACTTCAGCGTCAAACCGGTATCGACGATATCTTCAACAATCACCACATGACGACCTTCAATGCTCCCATCCAAGTCTTTCAGGATGCGGACAACACCGGACGACTTCGACGATTCGCCATAGCTGGATGTGGCCATGAAGTCCATTTCCATCGGAATGGTCACGTGTTTGACGAGATCGGCCATAAACATGACCGCGCCTTTCAGCACACAAATAAACAGCGGGTTTTTGCCTTCATAGTCGGTCGACAACCGTTCTCCCAGCTGCTCGACCGCGCTCTGAATCTGTTCTTCGGTAAATAAGACTTCCTCAAGATCTGGATGCATGAGGCCCTCCCGTTTCTTCAAAGTGGCAGGTGAGTAGCCAACCGTGGCTGCTCCCTTTTGGAATAAGATGGTGATTGGTGCGAACAACACCTGGCACCCACACCGGGCTTTCCCCTATGTATACGATTGGCCATAAAGTTCTGAGCCGGTTTGGGATTTTGGCATCGACAAAGCAGTCTTGGAGTTTGCGGTGCCCGCTAAGACCCAGCGGCTGCACGCGCAGGCGCGTGTCGGCCGGCACTAACTGTACCTCGGGGACTGCCGGGATGCAGGTTTCAAACCGGTCTGCTGCGCCGAATTTCCATACCCTGTGTCAGCGGCACACATTCAAACCGCCAAGTGAGCCCTGGTACAGGCGTCCAGTACCGCAGTTGTCTCAGCAGCGAACCGCCAATCACACCTGCTTGTTTGCAGACCTCCGGGCACGTCTTTACCGATGTAAAGCCGCCCATATTCACGCCATGCACGCCACGTTTCCGGCAAGGATATACGCACAGATGGATGATTTGACGCAAGCAGCTTGACAATCGACTCCACATGCGCGGATGTCCAATCAACAGAGGCTAAACAATACAATAGTATGTGAATTGCCCGGCGTTGTAAAGGAAGCGGAGCGGCTCGCCATCAGCCCTGCATCCAACTGCGCCTGTACCCCGTCCATTTCAAGACAACAGGTATGCAGCAGTTCTGTTGCTTGTTCGTCCAGATAATCACTTTCGTCCTGCAACAGCTGGGTCAGCGCCTGTGTTCTTATCGCAAGTGCAGGTGCTAATTCGTAGAGCGCTGGCAGCACGTGGTGCCGAATGCGATTACGCAGATACAGGTCGGACACATTTGACTCATCGGCAGTATATTCAATCTGATGGGAAGCGGCAAACGCAATCAAATCGCGTTTCGTTACAGTGAGGAGCGGGCGCAGATACACGAACCCGTTGAGCTTCTTAAGCGCACGGATTCCCGCGAGCCCTGCCGGCGACGTGCCGCGAATCAACCGCAGCAGCAAGGTTTCCAGCTGGTCGTCTGCGTGGTGTGCGAAAAGGATGAACCGAGACTGCACGGCTTGTGCCATTTCAACCAGCAGCTCGTGTCTCAGTTGACGTGCATCGGCTTCAATACCGCGCGATTGATTCGCGAATGGCAGGCTGCCAGGGATGATTCTCCGCACGAGAAAGCCCACCTGAAGTTTTGCTGCCGCATCGCGCACGAACGCGGCATCATCTGCGGAAGCGGGACGCAGTCCGTGATCGACATGCGCAGCCACACAGCGAATTCCCCGCCGCCTTGCGAAGGCTGCGGTCAACGTCAGCAATACCATCGAGTCGACACCACCTGATACCGCAACGACGAGCGGTTCGCCTGCATGACCCGCCTCTGCAAGGAGCGGCTCAAGCGTCTCGTCAAATCGTTCCAACCCGCTCACTCCAGCCACCGCCACCAACTGTGGCAAGTATAGTTATGATAACAAAACTCGTAGACATGCTAAAACGAAATCTGACAACGTTACGGAAGCCAGCCAATCGCCGTCACGCAGGCGACACCGGTGACAATGACGGCCAGCGACAGCGAGTACCACATCAGCCATTCAGACCAATCGCGCTTTGGCTTGCGCGGGTGTTGACGTACAGACGCCGCACCTGACTGCTGCGTACCTGCCGCCGCTCCCGCCTTCGGGCTTGCTGGCGGCGTGGCAACGGTCGTGCGCGGGCATCGCTTGCGTACGCGATCGCGCTGCCACGCTTCCTGCCACCGCCTCCCAAAGGCACCGGCCGTATCCGTCTTGCCAGACAGAACATCGCTGAGCACCTTGGCTCGGTGGATGCCCGGATAGCGTTTTAGCGCTTTGGCGAGCCAGCGTTTACGTTCATCCGGCGTCAGGCGGTGCAAATCTGCCGGCAGTGGCTGCTCGAGCTGAAGCAGCGACAATGCGACGGCCATTAAATCGTAGAGCGGGTCTGCAGTGCGGCTTCCGAGTCCCCAAAAGGCGCGATCGACCGTGGGTGTAAATTGGCGCACCGAGCGACCAAAGGGAGTAATACCGCCGACATCCACAAAACGAACAGATGGATCGACTGCCATATGCGACCAATACATTTTGCGGTTTTAAGTCGCAGAATGATTTTCCAGTGCGATGCAGTTCGTCGAGCCGCTGCAGCCACTGTACGGTCGCATTCAGACGGGTGGATGTGGCCATGCTGAATGGCACTGTCGAATGATTCGCCCGGAATCCACTCCATGACATAGAAAAAATGCCGCACGCCGCGCCATTCGCAATCATCAATCAACATCGGTTTCGGGAATCCCTGTAAACTGCGCAGAGCTCAGCCAGTGTCCCCCACTCAAGCGCGACTTCGGAAGCGCCCGGGCACAGCTTCAGCGCGGCCATGCCGCGTACGGTGTATACCAGATACACCGTACCGTTGGCACCTTCACCGAGACGACGCTGCACTTTGAACGTTTCTCCTGTCCATTTGCCCGACAAGACTGTCCCTGGTGCGAACATGTCACTCGCTTACTCCGACGCTGCTTGATGTCCCGGCCATGGTTCGTCCGGAAACTCGTCAACTGAACGCTTGGCCGTGAACTGGCGAATGGCTTCCTCTATCGCTGGACCGGTAGGCGTACCGCCGCGGGCCACGAGCAATGACTCCAGGGCGTCCATATTGAGTTCTTCCTGAAAAGGATGTACCAACCGCACCATTTCCGATGCGGATCCTGGGAAAATCAGCACAGCGACCTCGGACTGGCCGGCGCGCGCCTGCAGCGACAGCGACAGATCGCGAATCGCCTCGCGCACCGACGGGATCTTGTCACGCATGCTCGCTGAGGTATCGACGCACACGACCACCTTCAGTTTGACTTCCTCTTCAAGTCTTATCGACCACTTGCATGACTTTCGCACGCTCGACCGGCGGCAGATCCTCTGTCGTCTTGCCCATGACTTGCAGCAATTCCTGATTCACGACGTCCTGCAAAGTCATCTGCATCGTCTGATGCGTCATCATTTGCGCTGTCGCCGACAGTTCCTGCGGCTGTACAATCCGGCACATGCCGCCGCCTGCATCCGCAATCGAATGGGCTTCCTCGCGCCCTTGTTGGCCAAGTCGCCTTTGTCGACGACGCCAATCACGTTGACTGTGATTCCCTGCGTGACGTGCCCTGCTTCCGCAGCACAATCGGATCGTCCCCGACATTGGAGCAGCCATCCGTGATGACGAGTATCTGCCGTATGGTTCCTGTCTCAGCTTTTCAATGATAGCCACCCCCGCTGAATACCTGCGAAATACCTTAGGTCGTTCTACTTGACAAGTTGTTCACAGTATAGGCATTGCGGGATTTAATCATTCAGGGGTGCGAAAATTTCAGCGTGTTTTTGACCCTATTCAAAACCGCTCAGCGCTTACGCGCCTGGCCGATCGCGGTGGCGCAGCCCTACGACACCAGGTACTCGAATGGTTGCCCACTCTGGTTGATGTGTCTTGATACGCGCTACCAGAACGGTCATGTCGTCTGCAATTTGCCCGTGATTCATGCGGATCGCGTTTTCAATCAGCGTGTCGGCAATTGCCTGCGGATCGTCTACTTCCAGACGTTCAATCTGTTGCTTCAGCCAATCTTCCGGATCGTAGACATGCTTGGCTGCGTCATAGACACCGTCGGACATCAGGATCAGCAGATCGTCTGCCGCCAGCTGCTCGTCAATGACTTGCACCTCAATATCCTGCAGGATGCCAATCGGGACATTGTTACCGCTAATTGCCTGCACTGGATTGACCACGTTTAAGGAAGCTTGGCGCGGAGCCAATCTTCAAGAATTCAGCGTGGGCAGAGTAGAGATCGATGAGTGTCATGTCGAACGTCGTAAAAATCTCATCGCGTGAGCGCAGAGAGCAGCGTCGAATTGACCGTCTGAATGGCCAAGCTGTTCGTCAAAGCCGGCCTTGAGCAGCTTCTTCAACAGTTCGATCGCGGCACTCGACTCCTTGTGCGCGCGTTCGCCGTTGCCCATGCCGTCGCTGACAGCGAGCGCATAGCGACCGTTGTCGAGATCAATCGCGGTATGACTGTCACCTGACACCAGACGCCCGTCTTTGGCAATCGATGTGACTGCCGTTTCCACATCGAACAGCCGCGCCGAGGAGAAGACACTCGATGCACGGGTCCGGCACCATCGCTCTGGTGTCGTAACGGTGATGTTTTCACCCACGATGCCGGACAGCAGCGGCGCAATCATGCGTACCGAATTTTCATAGGCGCCCTGCGACGGTTGCGTCATCTCGACTTCGACTTTGCCTGGTTCGAGGCTGACGATGCGAACGTGATCGACATACAGACCGAGTTGCTCCAGTGCAGCGAGAATCTGCTCTTCACCCGACAGAGACGCCTGGTTGCCTTCATCCACCTGTTCCGCGACTTGGCGGATCACGTTGGCAACTCCGGACAGCTGCGCCGACACGAGCTCAGACTGCTCTTGGAGTTTTTGCAGCCACTTGGCATCGCGATCGGTCAGTTCAATGTTTCGTTGCAGTACACCGAGCATCGGATCGAGCCGAATGCAGCGTTCCTTCAGTGCCTCGGTAGCAGAAGCGCGACCGCTTCCCCGCCCTTGTTCAAGCTGTGCCACCGTATGGACAATCGCTTGATACGTGGCAAGGCCTTCCTTGTCCCAACATTTCGTGCGGCGCGGACACGCCCCACACACCGATCGCGCAACCGAAGCAACCGTTTCGTCGACCAGCTTTCTGGTCGCAATCAGCTCTGTCTCACCTGATTCGGCAAACGCTGCCGACAATTCATCAAACACGCCGCCGAGTTCTTCAATCTTATCGGAAAGGAGCGCACGGATCCGACGCGCCTGTTGTTGTTCCGACACCTGATATTCAGCCGTACCAGGAATATACGCTGCCAGCGTAGCCAGAAACCGCTTGGAGAGGCACATCACCAACGCGGCCGCCACTGCTGCAGCCGCCACATTTTGAAAGACACCGGTCCAGGCGGTCTGCATGGTGATGGACAAAATGCCCATACTGCCAATGAAGACGAGCCCAATCCAAAACCGCTTGGCTTCCTTGAATACGCCGGCAAGCAGTCCAGCAAAACCGAGTACCGCCACGTCGCCAACGGAGCCGGCGCCATTGAGCAACCCGAGGACGCCGACGACAATCGCGGAGGTGGTTGAGATGCCGACCCCTCCAGTGGCAGCCAGCGTGATCACAATAAAGTCCATCGCCACCGCCATGATGGAGATCCCGTGAATCTGCAGCCCGGTCAAACCAGTCATCATCGACCCGACAAAGATAATCAGGCTGACAATCTGATCGTTGCGGAGCTTGCGAGCACCGGTCTGACCGAGGCACAGAGGAACACACTGCAGGAAGAGCAGCACGAGGATGGCGACGAGTGCACCTTCTGCCAAGGCGATGAAAATATCATAGCGGTTCCAGGCGCCGTGAATCGTTGCCAGCCGTGCAGCGACATCGACCAGGCCAGCGAGGAACGGGAGCCAGTGCAGGTCGGGCTGCCGGCGAAAGAACATCGCCTTGCGACAGAGACGATAGACAGCAAACATAACCGCCTGCAGCAACATCCCCTCCCAACCCTGCAGAACGAATGCGCCAGCAAGTGCAAGGAGCGCCGGCCAGCTGCGCCTAGTACCGAGCAGTTCTGTCAGAACGACAAAGAAAGCGAGACTAAACGGCATCACGACATGCGCAATCGCAGCACGGCCTAGCAAAAACGCTGCAAGCATCAGGAAACTTGGCTGTATCACGGCTTTGGCAAAGCGAGTGCGGCGATGGATCTGAGCGGGATCGGCAGACGGGACGGCTTTTCGGCATCAGAAATCAGCTGATGGGACATGTTGCTTCCTCCTCAAGACGATGTAGCGTCATTATACGGAGGTTAGAACAAGGATTTTGTCAGACGAGGTCAACCATGCGAAAAAAGTTTCCGACAGCCTTTGTCATCTTCGCTACGGCCTTTGACATGGTCTCCGAAAGGTCGATGGTCTCATGCAAAAACCGTATAATAAAATCAGCTTTCAGCCCCGATCGAAGTGAGAAGAAAGGTGCGCTGTTACCGATGGAGACGAGTAATCGCAACAAATCGACAAGAATATCATGGGATGAATTTTTCGCATCGCAAGCTCGCGTAATGGCACTTCGTTCGACATGTGCGAGACTCGCGGTCGGCTGCGTCATTGTCCGGGACAAGCGTATGATTGCGAGCGGCTATAACGGGGCCATCCACGGCGACGAACATTGTATCGATGTCGGCTGCAAAATGGTAGATGGACATTGCGTCCGTGCAATCCACGCAGAGCAGAACGCGCTGCTGCAATGTGCGCGCTTTGGCATTTCGACACAGGGGGCAGATCTCTACGTTACACATCTGCCCTGCCTGCAATGTACGAAAAGTCTCATTCAAGCGGGGATTGCCCGTGTTTACTATGAAGAAGCCTATCGCCCTGATCCATACGCGAGCGAACTGCTCAGTTTTGCGGGCGTATCCGTAATCCAGGTGAAATCTAATCTGGCTGGCCTGCTTTCCCGCGACGCATAGACTTGATTATAAACTTGACCGCATAGAAAACCTTGGTATGGCATCGTCCACGCGGGTACACAACCGAGGTTACTGCATAAGATAGCCTAAAAGCAGCCGTTGCAGTGAATAACGTTTCGGGGGTGTGCACAATGCCCGACTGGTTGCGCAGTCAACTGCAGCGCGCGTTTCAAAATCATGATGTCAAAGCCGTCTCGATGTTGAACCAAGCTTACTATCGTTACCGTGCAGCGCGCGCATAAAAAGCACAGGAGGCCGATTGGCCTCCAGTTTGTTTTATGTAGGCTGTTTTCATACTCAAACTTGCAAAGTAGCCGCAATCCAGGTGCTATAGCCAAACAGAAGTGTCGAGATGAGCAGCAGGACGACACCAAAGTAGCGGCCATCGCGAAACAGACGAATCATACCGATAAACGACATCAGGGCAAATAAAAACAGGAAAATTGCAATCAGCCAAGGATGCAGGTATTGCGCTTCATTCACCGCATTCACCTCGCAGATGTCAGAACTTGAACCAACCATCGCGCATATGTCCGAAAAATCAAATAGCCAGTCAATTCGTATTATAAATAACCGCGGTAGCGTTGGTCAATTCCTGATGACAGAGCTTCCTGCGTCACGCATCAGTCGAAACCCGCTCGCCATTGAATTTTTCGAGCATGCGTGTGAGCACAGCTTCGGTTACCGGACCGAAGCTGTGTCTTATACATGTCCAGTGAAATATGGCAGCCGTCCCGGTCGTTGATGTTATTAAACTGTAGCAGCACGCGTGTTGAGTCACTGAGTTCATACTCCAGATAAAATTCTTCCTCTGTCAACATTGTTGTCCTCCTCGTAATATCCACGTATATTCGAAAATCATGGCTGTTTCGCCACGCTGTTTTCGTAAAGATTGTGGCTCTTTCGATTGGACTGAGCCATGGAACAAAGAAATAGCAGCACATAGCAGCTTATCTTCAAAAAAACTGTACGACATCATTCCATTTAAGCTGCTCTGGACAGCCTATCCACTGTAGAAACAGTACGTGTGGCTACATATTACTTTGTTAAGCTGTTCGCCGCAGCTTATTGAGCACACTCTACGAAAAAAACACGATAATAAGCGACGGTATGCTGTTATCATTCACAGGTTGCGCAGGCGGTCTCCGCTAGGGTTCTAATGAATTCCCGCCGAGACCAGTTTTTACGAAACAGCCCAAAATAAATGAGGGTACTACCGTACCCTCATGTTCCGCTGTAGAGCAAAACTTGTTTCAGCCTCTGCGGCCGCCACGTCCGCCACGTTTGGACTCGCTGCGACGAAGCGCCTGCAGGCGTTCTTCACTGTCTTTCAAGAATTTGGACATTTTATCCTCAAAGCTCAGCCTGTTTCCACCGCCACTGTGACGGCCGCGGCCACCGCCGCCGTGTCCCCCGCCATGGCCGCGTGGTTCCGGCGGGCGATAGTTTGGATCGGCCTGGCGAATGGAAAGGCCAATCTTTCCGTCCTTGTCGACATTGATGACTTTCACGGTGACTTCATCGTTTACCTTAAGGTGTTCGTGAATATCCTTGACATACGTGTTGGAGATTTCTGAAATATGCACAAGTCCGGTCACGCCACTCGGCAGCAGTACGAATGCACCAAAATGGGTGATGCCTGTTACCTTTCCTTCCACCTTGCTGCCGACTTCAATGGACATACAGAAGTATTGCCTCCTTGGAGATTCGAAATGGCTTTATATAATATATGAAAAATGGTTCAGCAGTGTCAATACAAGTTCACTCTGGGCAGCGTATGGCCACCTTTTCTATTGCATAACTCCTGTGGCCGTAACTCTTATGGCCACAACTTCTGAGATCGCCCTCAAGTTTGCCACAAGACCGAGAAAAAATACGTGCTCGCAGCTACAGTCAGCGACTAGTGCCCTACGTCAAATGGGACTTCTCCCTTCTTTGCATATCCCCAACGTGACGCATACCGGCTTAAATAGTTCGGATCGTTCAGCAGCTCCCTCTGATTGGTTAACTGCTGATTCTGCTTCTCCAGTTTCGCCAGTGACGTCTGCAACTGATTCTGCTTTTGTATCAGGGTTGCCAATGCGGGACGTTCTACAAACCAGTAGTGGTATGCCGCCCAACCAACCAGGACGAGTAGAATCACGTATCTGAGTTTCGGGATGCGGCGTGCTTGCTTCAATCGTAAAACGCTCCTCGTCAAAGGGTTAGGCCGGATGATCTCGGCGTTTTAACCACTTCGACATCTGAACGCACATCCCTTCTATCCTGTGTTCAATTCGCTGGCGCCACGGCCCAGTACGACGCCATGGTCTCACGAAAAGGAAGGCTTGCCAGCCACAGGATTGAAGTACACAGCCAAACGGCTATGTTTTCAATCTGACAGAGAATCCAATAACCTCCCTTTGCAATCCCCCATACAAGTCGCCAGATGATTCGCAGCGGTGCCAGAACAAGCCAGTCAAACACCTTCCAGATGAAGCGAAGGAGCAAGGCAATCAACCGCACGACCGCAAAGGCGCTGCCCACCACGAAGTGGTGAAGAAGCAAACGGTAGAACAGATACCCTGCTGCAATCAGGCCAAACGTATAGATACGAAAGCGGCCTGAATCCGTCACGAAAGTCAAATAATAGACGAAAACCCCAGACAGACACCAGAAGAGAATGTCCAATATCGGTCGCAGCCAGCGAAGCCACTTGGAGACACCTGTTACTGTGTTGTATAAATCGAACACAGTTCCCATAATCCAGCCGCAGGCAAAGATGACTACAATGTATTCAAACTGCACGGCGCTTTACCGAAAAACCCGCTTGACGTTCAGTTTCTTGCGTTTGCTCTGTTCGGACAGGTAATTCATTGATTCGAATTTCCCTTCGATCAGAACAACGCCTGCCTGCAGGTCCAGATGTTTCATGTGCAATTCATTGCCCGTAATGTGAAGCGGGCCGTATCGGGTCGTCAGCAGGAATTCCTGCAAATCGAACCGTTCTACGCTGGCTACGCCGGTAACGCGGATACGCTGACAGTCTTCAACCTTTATTTCATGCGTTCCATCCGTGGAGGCCACGGTAATCCCCCCAACCTGTCCGAGTCTCTGCTTCAATGTATGCGGACATGGTTGGGACATAGAACAGAAAAAGAGGATGGCAGACAATCTGCCATCCTCTTTCCGCTTTTAGTTCTGCGAATCATCCGTCGCCAACCGCGGCGTTTCCGACAATACCTCATACAGTTCCCCTGCGGACTCTTTACGCGCCGTTTCAGCGACTGCCAGCACTCTCGCTTCGACCGTCTTTTGACCGTAGCGAATGGTCAGGACATCACCTGCTGCCAGTTCAGAACCTGCTTTGGCCACGCGCCCGTTGATGGAAACACGCCCTGCGTCGCACAGTTCCTTCGCGACTGTCCGCCGCTTAATCAAGCGGGAAACCTTTAAGTATTTGTCCAGACGCAATTAGCGAATAACTTCCTTCAGGCGGTTGCCCGGCTTGAACGCTGGAACCGTGGAAGCTGGAATGGAAATGGTTTCACCAGTCTGCGGGTTGCGGCCCGAACGGGCAGAGCGGGAACGGGTTTCAAATGTACCGAAACCGATGATCTGCACCTTTTCGCCAGCGGACAGCGCTTCTTCAATAGCACCAAACACGCTGTTGACTGCTGATTCTGCGTCTTTCTTCTTTAAACCGGTCTGCTCTGCGACCTTATTCACTAAATCCATCTTGTTCACGCTAAATAGCCCCTTTCGTGGCAATGTCCGACAAAGATATTCGTGCTTATCTTTCGAATTCCTGCTAGGAAACGTCCGAAAAATCGGGTTTCTACAAGTAATTTTATTGGTCCGCTCCTGATTCCGCCGACTTTGCCTCCCCCCAAAAATTTTCGAGGTCTTCCGACGAAACCTTCAACCATCCGCCTTTTTCGTTCGCACGGCGCTCTACGACCTGAAAACGGCGGACAAACTTTCGGATGGCAGCCGAAAGTGTCTCCTCTATGTCGAAGTCTAACCATCTTGCGAGGTTTACAATCACAAACAGCACGTCTCCTAGCTCATTTTTCGCGTTTTGCAGGTTATTTTTTTGAATTTCCACGCTCAATTCGGCTACTTCCTCTTCCAATTTCTCAAAAACAGCCCGCACATCCGGCCAGTCAAACCCGATTTTTGCGACTTTCTTCTGAATCTCTTTCGCGATCTCGATGGCCGGCCGCCCCCACTTCAGCGCTCCGATGATGCCGTCCGTTTCCACATCCGCACAATCCGAACGCGCAGATTCAGCGGCCTTTGCCTGCTGCCAGGCTGCTTCCGCTTCTGCCGGTGTTTCCGCTTCCTGATTGGCAAACACGTGCGGATGCCGCCGGATTAGCTTGTCCGAGAGTGCACGATAAACATCCCGCAGCGTAAAATCGCCCCATTCCCCTGCAATCTCGGCGTGAAGCAGAATCTGCAGCAACAAGTCACCGAGTTCAGCGGCCAAATCCTGCGGCTCTTCCTCGTCGATGGCGTGTGCTACCTCGTACGCCTCTTCAATCACATACGGGCGCAGGGAGGCATGTGTCTGTTCGCGATCCCAGGGACAGCCGTCCGGCTGCCGCAGACGGTGAACCAACTGCGCCGGAAACCACGGCGTACCCGCCCGGATGGCCTCATCCTCTGTACGCGGTACATAGACAGTCGTCAGATGATCGATGATCTCAACGCGATCGAGTTCATACAGCGGCACAGTCTGAATCGTCTCCAGCGATGGCACGCCGGCTGCACGAATGACGCGAACTTCGTAATCGTCAGGATACACAGTCATCAGCGTCAGTTTCACTTCGGAAGCCACCATCCGATTAAAGACCTGTGCAATCAACAGGTGGTGATCTGGAGACAGTTCGGTTTCATCAAGGCTTGTCCCATCAAGCAGGATGGTGCCTTCTATCGGATCGAGGGCCAGCGCGCTGCAGACCGCATCAAAAAAGCTGTAGCCAGCGCCGATCACGGCGTCTGCATCAGCGTGATCGCGCACGTAAGCAAGCACGTGCTGCACGGACTGTTCCGCCATCAGCGGATGGCCCGGCACCGCGTAGACGAGATCCTCGCCGGCTCGCGCACGGGCCAGCAACCGCTCAGCCATTTCCTGATAAACAGCGGCAAAGTCCGATCCGGTCTCATACAAGTCGTCAAATGACTGAAATGAAAAGCCCTGCTGCTCAAGTTCCTGAACAGCAGGATGTATCTTCGTACGCAAAATGACTGGCAGTCCAGACTGAAGCTGCTGATATGTACCCAGCGGGAGCATCGACAGGTCTCCCGGGCCGAAGCCCCACAATATGAATGGTTCCCATTGCCTTCCTCCTGCACATCGCCGAAGACCCACAGCGGCTTATTGAAGCAATCCTATCATCGTACACCAGTGTACCAGTCTCGGGCCAATGACTGGAACCCGCTTTAACTCCCGTCCTTTGATCACGCCCGTCGCCACACCCGCGATGCCATACACGACGGCACCGGCCGCGACCGCCAGTACGACCCAGAGTCCGGTAACAATCCGCGGAAACGCACTGCCGCCCATCTGTACCCACTGGCGTTCAAGGGCATAGACAACGCCTGCCATGATAAAGACAGCAAAACACGGCTTGATAATCCAGTTTGTCCAATTTAGAGATGCGTTCAACAGCCTGCGCAGCGCCGCAAAATTCAGTACAGCTGCAACCAAATAGGAGAGCACAGTAGCTGCTGCAGCGCCTTGAATGCCATATAGCGGTACCAGCACGATGTTGGCTACGACTTTGACTGCGGCCGCTAGCACCAGGTTCATCACCGGCAGATACATCCAGCCGCACCCTTGCAGCACGGCTGCAACGGTTGCCTGAATGCTGGCAAAAACGGTAGCTAACGCCATAATGCGGATTGTCTCGGTGCCTGCGACATCCTTAAACAGCGTGATATTGACCGGGGCAGCGAGCAATGCCAGGCCAATACCCGCTGGCAGCGACATGATCATCGTGAGGCGAATAGCGGTATCGACGCGATCCAAGATAAGCCTCCGAAACCCGAGCGTAAACGCCTCTGAAACCGCCGGCATGACAGCGATGCCAATGCCCGAAGCGAGCGTGGTGGGCAGCATCATCAGCTTAAACGCACGCCCGGTGAGCAGTCCGAAATCAGTGGTTGCCGCGGCCTGGGAAGCGCCGGCGGACTTCAGCAGATTAACGACGGTGACCACGTCGACATTGTTCATCAGCGGTACGACGAGTGCGCCAAGACTGATTGGAAACGCATAGTACAGCAGCTGCTTTGACAGTGTAAAGGCGGAAATGCGGACAGAGAGATCCTGTTTGATATGCTTAGGATGCCGATGCAACCAATCGTACGTGAGCAGCAAAAATGCGGCAACCGCACCCGTGACGGCGCCGAATGCCGCCCCGGCTGCCGCAATCGCTTCGCTGAATCCCGCCGAGATGAGCCACATCGAGACACCGATAATCGTCAGTACGCGCACCAATTGTTCAATCACCTGAGACACAGCGGTCGGTGTCATCCACTGGTAGCCCTGGAAGTAACCCCGGAGTACGCTCACCATGGGTACGAACAACAGGGCCGGCGCGATGGCTCGCAGCGCATAGACAGCGTCTGGATCGCCTGCAATTGCTGGCCCACACATCCGCGCCGAAAAACAGCACGGCAAAGCAGGCGATGCCAAGCAGGGTCAGAAGCGCTGCGGATACGTGAAAGATTTTGCGAGAACCGAGCACGTCGCCAAGCGCGAGCCGTTCCGCAACCAGTTTTGAGATTGCGACTGGAAACCCGGCTGTGGCGACCGCGAGCAGCGTCGCATAGATCGGGTAGGCCATTTGGAACAGGCCCATACCGTGATCGCCAATGACATTCTGCAGTACAATCGTATAGACTGAGCCCAACAGCTTTGAGATGGCCGCGGCAGCAGCCAGTACCATTGCGCCCTGTACAAATCCACGTTTCTCTGCCATCGGTTCCCCTCCGCAAGACAAGCTACTTACATAGATATGGGCCAAGTCCTGCGGTTAGTCCTAAACGCCAAATGAGGCGGCAAAGCTGCCGCCTCATCTCTCATGTATTTCGAACGCCTCGCCCTCGGAGCACTCGGAGCGCGATGACACCAGACTTACTGTTCCATTTGTTTGCCAAGGAAGCCTGCGCCTGTTTCGGCCAGCTTCTGCTCCAGATCCCCCATTTTCGCGGACTCTTCGCGAGTCGCAAGAATAACTGCGCCAATGGGATCGCCAGCGGACACAATCGGGGCAATCACGCAAGCTCCAAAACGCTCTGGATGATCGCGTACGATTGTATATTCCCCCGCCGTCAAATTAGCAATGGTTCTTCTCTCTTCCATCGCCGTTTCGATTTCTTCACTTATGGGCTTGTCCAGAAAGTCCTTTCTTGGAACCACCTGCGACTGCAATGATGACATCCCGATCTGTAATCATGGCAATGTGTCCTGTTGCTTCCGCCATGGATTCTGCGTATTCCTTGGCGAAGTCGCCAAGTTCACCGATTGGCGAATATTTTTTCAGGATGACTTCACCGTCGCGATCGACAAAAATCTCTAAGGGATCTCCTTCACGAATACGCAACGTTCGTCGAATTTCTTTCGGGATGACGACCCGACCGAGGTCATCAATTCTACGTACGATGCCTGTAGCTTTCAACCCGATTGGTCCCCCTCACTTAGCGTTTTTAAAACCCCTTGCAGGCGCTTCACCTCCACGACAGCACGAGTCTCCTTTGGCGTAACGGTATTATGTGCCCCCTTTCATTCCTCTATGCACCAGCGAAGGCGATTTCTGCGTTCAAGCCCATGGGTACCGTTACGAAAAAAATGAAAAAGCAGGCCGGTCACGCAAGCTTACATGTGACGAGTCTGCTTTGTGGAACAACCGCCCCGTTACAGCTGGTTGCTTTTGACCGTAACCTTGACGGCGGCTGCCTTTTCCGCGTTCTGATACAGCGTGATTTCCTGATTCTGCTGTACCTGAGGCAACAGCGTCTGCTGGATGTCACTCTTCGCTTCGCTGAATGTCAGCTGCTTGCGTGAATCGACGCGCAAGATGTGGTAGCCGTACTGCGTGTGCACCGGATTGCTGATTTGGTGCAGCGGCAGCGTCCGACAGGCAGCTGCAAACTGGCTGACAAACTGGCTCACCAGCTGATTCGCCAGGTGTCCGTGGTTTTGTTTGACGGAGGGGTCTTTCGAATATTTGTCGGCCAGCGTCTGGAAGCTTGCCCCCGCCTTCAGCTGCTTCTCGACGTTTTCTGCTTGCGACTTCGAGTCAAGCAGAATTTGATCGACCGTGACCTGCACGTAATCAGACTTATGCTGGTTGTAGTATTTTTGCATGTCGGCGTTGCTGACTTTGGCAGACTGCACTTGCTGCTGCAGGTAGGACTGAAGCAACGAATAGTTCGCAAAGTAGCGGATCAGGTCGTTCTTGGTAATGCCGAGCGACTTCATTTTCGCCTGCAGCTCGGCCATCGATCCGTACGTGCTGCTCTCTGCCATCTGTGTCATAGCTTGCGTGGCCATTTGCGTCGCCTGCTGTACGGTCGGTTTGGTCTTTACCTGTTTCTCCGCTTTTTGATACAGATATTTGTACCAAACGACGTAGTACGTCACGAACTGGCTCTTTGACTCGTTCGAGGCTTGTCCCGGCAGCACAACTTGCAAGTTGTACTGTTGGTCGAGCTCCTGCTTGGTCAATTTGCCACCGTTATACGTGGCGACGATTGGTCCCGTGTAATGCGGAGCTGCCGGCATCGATGCCGGCGTGGTATTGGCTGTCGTTTTGTTTGTGCTTGTCCCTGAACCGCAGCCGACGGCGGCTGTAAGTGTAAAGATGAGCGCAGCACCGGTCGCGATCCTGGCCCAGGATTTACTTGACAAACTCTTCAACCTCCTCGTCGATCTTCAAAGCCTGCTTATAGTCTGCAAGGAATCTGAGCAGCCGCTTGCAGATCTCCCGATCGTCCAGGCCCTTGACCCTGAACGAGACTTGCAGGGCTCCATTTGGACGCTTCGCATACTGACCCTGGTGCTGTTTCGATACAGCAAACAGATTGGGGTGAGAAATCCGGTCGACTGCATCATCGCGAACACGCAAAACCGCTTCTGTGTCGTTGACGATAATGCTTTCCAGTCCGTACTGCACAGCATAACTTTTCATCCTGGTGATGTCCAGCAGGTTGAGTACCGCATCGGGCAGTGTGCCGTAGCGGTCTTCCAGTTCCTCTTCGAGATCGTCTGCACCAGCCAGGCTGCGTACGTATTTGAACTTCTTGTACATCGCGATTTTCTGTGCCGGATCGGAAATAAAATCATCCGGCAAAAACGCTTCCACCTTCAGATCGATGAACCGGTTCAGGCGGCTCCTGTGCGACGTCGCCGCGAATTTCCTTGACCGCCTGCGCGAGCATCTCGTTATACATGTCGAATCCCACGGAATTGATGAAGCCATGCTGTTCCGCCCCGAGCAGATTGCCTGCGCCGCGGATGGACAGATCGCGCATCGCGATTTTAAAGCCGCTGCCTAGTTCGGTGAATTCCTTGATGGCCTGCAGCCGCTTCATCGCCACTTCAGTCAGAACCTTGTCCTTCTGATACGTGAAATACGCGTAGGCGATCCGGTTTGAGCGGCCGACACGCCCGCGCAGCTGATACAACTGTGACAAACCGAGTTTATCCGCATCGTAGACGATCAGTGTGTTGACGTTCGGGATGTCGAGTCCGGTTTCAATAATCGTCGTCGTCACCAGGACGTCGATGTTGCCGTCGAGGAAGTCCAGCATCACCCGTTCCAGCTCGTCTTCCGCCATCTGACCATGGGCGACGCTGACCCGCGCTTCCGGCACCAGGCGCGCAACGCGATCGGCCATGGAGCGAATGCTTTTGACATTGTTGTACAGGAAGTACACTTGTCCGCCGCGGGCCAGTTCGCGTTCAATGGCCTCACGCACCAGACTCTCGTTCAACTCCACCACATAGGTCTGCACCGGGAAACGATTTTCCGGCGGTGTTTCAATGACGGACAGATCCCGAACGCCGAGCATCGACATATGCAACGTCCGTGGAATCGGCGTCGCAGTCAGCGTCAGACAGTCGACATTGGTCACGCATCTGTTTCAGCCGCTCTTTGTGCGTGACGCCGAAACGTTGCTCTTCGTCCACAATCAGCAGTCCGAGGTCTTTGAAGACGACATTCTTGTGCAGCAGACCGGTGCGTGCCAATCACCACATCGATACTGCCATCGCGTAAGGCCCTTGAGGACGGTCTTCGCTTCGCTTCGTCCGGAAACGGCTGAGCACTTCGATTGTCACCGGGAAACCTGCAAACCGCTCTTTGAACGTTTCAAAGTGCTGATGCGCGAGCACCGTCGTCGGGACCAGTACGGCCACCTGTTTGCCGTCCATGACGGCTTTGAAGGCTGCACGAATGGCCACTTCCGTCTTGCCATACCCGACATCGCCGCACAGCAGTCGATCCATCGGTCGCGGCTTTTCCATGTCCTGTTTGATCTCATCGATGGCGCGGAGTTGATCTGGCGTCTCTTCGTACGGAAACATCGCCTCAAAGTCTTTCTGCCAGGTGGTGTCGGCCGAAAATGCATGACCCGGTGTCGCCTGGCGGGCTGCATACAGTTTGACCAGATCTTCCGCGATATCCCGCACCGACTTCGATACGCGCTGCTTGACGCGGGTCCATTCACCGCCGCCGAGGTGATACACCTTCGGATCTTTGTCTTCCGAACCGATATACCGCTGCACTTGGTCGATCTGATCGACCGGTACATACAGCGTATCGTTACCGGCATACTGCAGATGCAGATAGTCGCGGTGAAGGCCGTCGATTTCGAGCGTCTGAATGCCAAGGTATTTGCCGATGCCATGGTTGACATGGACGACGTAGTCGCCAGTCGTGCAGTTCCTGATAGCTCTTGATGCGCTCCGCATCGGTCATCTCAGACCGAATTCGACGGCTCTTCTTGCGCGTCGTGAACACTTCGGTCTCTACAATGACAGCCAGTTTGGATAATGGTAATTCAAAGCCGCCAGAGAGATTGGCGACCGCAATGAGCGGGCGGTGGCTCTCGACCAACGTATCGCTGCGATAGGCGTCGATGCGATAGTCACTCAGGACGCGTTCCAGCCGCTGCGCCCGATCTTCGGTCGCTGCCAACAGCAATACCTGCATGCCAGCCTTTTTGAAATCGGCCGATTTCCGACTTGAGGACATTCATTTGACCGTGGAAATTTTGCATTGATTTGGCCGGAATGTTGTGGATGGCAACAAAACGATGCGCGCCAGAGGGACGAGCAAACACGCTGAAGTGAATGGCATGCATGTGCTTGTGCTGCCACAGAGCATGAAAATCAAGCGGCTCCATCATGCCGGATAACACCTCGCCGCGCAGAATCGCGGCACCCAGCCATTCCGTGAACTCGCGTTCAAGTCCCTCCTGCCGTTCCTGAACACGTGTCGGCTCGTCGATGCAAAGCACGCTGCCCTCTGTAAAGTAGTTCAGCAGCGTTGCCATGTTCGCTGGTTGAAAGACGGACGTATAGCGAATCTGTCCGTAAAACGGCAGCCCGCTCTGCATCGCGCGAATGTCATCACCGACAGCTGTCTGCAGACGATCCCGCACTTCGAGATCGGTCGTCGTGTTCAAGACGGGCTTCCAGCCGGTCCGGCAACCGTTTCAGCAGCTTCCATCAGCTGGCGCGGCGGGATGATAAAGTCCATGGCCGGGCCCGACCTGAACCCAGTCCAATTTGTCGAGCGAGCGCTGCGTTTCGGGATCGAACGTACGGATGGAGTCGATATCGAGATCGAACAATTCAATTCGCACTGGCCGATCATCCGTCATCGGGAAGATATCGAGAATACCGCCCCGTACGGAGAACTGCCCCCTGCGTTCGACCAGTTCCTCGCGTACATAGCCCATGGCGAGCAGCCGTTCGACATCCTCTTTGATATCTGTCTGTGCGCCAACCACGTATTCCAGAAGTGCGTCTTTCATCGTCGGTTTCGCCATCACAGGCTGGCAGGCAGAGGCAATCGTCGCGACAACGACGCATGTCCTCCCCGTAGCCAGCGCCTGCAAAACATTGAGCCGCTGTGCCACGACTTCAGGGCTGTATGCCATGATGTCCGCCACCGCGAGCTCACGCTCTGGATAAACCAGAACATCCGCATCTGGAATGAGCTCAGACAGATCGTCTGCTGCTTGCTGTGCCGCTTGCATCGAGTGCGTCAGGACGAGCATCCGTGCCGGCGACTCAGCCTTCGCCAAAGCGTGCTGGATTCCAGCAAAATAGAGATGGCGCGCGCTTCCTGAGAGGCCGCTCACCATCTGGTCTGTTCCGGGTGCGTTCATATGGCGCTCGATTGCTGCAAACTGTTCGTCCGCGACAATCCGTTGAACGATTTCCTTCAAAAAATCTCCTCCTCGAGGCATTGCACGAACTACACGCAAAAGAGCCTTAGCAAGCATGCCAAGGCCTGTGATCGCCATCACGCAACAATATTCACGGCAACTGTTCGCAAGCGCATCAACCCGTTTTGCACAAGACAGTCCTCAAATCCTGATTACTGCAGCAGTTTGCCTTCCACCAGCAGTTCTGGATGAGATTCCAGTGCGCGCTGACAATGATCGCACACCGCCTGAATATACATCGTCTGTTCATATGGATTATATGCTACATTTTGTGCCTGCTCCACCTGCGTGAGCGTATCAATCCCGGCAAAACGCTGCGCATCTTGCGCTGACCATTCTGGTCGATTGATCTCGCCGATCTGATGATGGCAGTGTCTGCAGACATACTCTATTCGCATTGGACGTCCTCCTCATACTGTCTGTTACCAGTATGGAAGGTTTCCCTGCGGGACATACGCTGGGTTAATTGTAATGGTTCATTGCGTACGAGAAAGAATGTGTAATGGCGTCGACCACAGCGTCCGCTGCAGTGTTCACTGCCTTGCGGACCAACTCTTCTTCGTCTTTCGGAAAAGGAGAAAGCACATGGTTGAGCACGTCCTCAGGACGCGGCCGACCGATTCCAATCCGAATTCGTGCAAAGTTTTCCGTATTCGTATTCGCAATCACCGATTTTACCCCGTTATGGCCGCCCGCGCTCCCCTTCGTCCTGAGCTTGTATTGGCCAGGTGCAAAATCCATATCGTCATAAATCACAATCAAGTCTTCTTCTGGATTTAACTGATGAAATGCGCCCAGAACAGCGCGTACAGCATCGCCGCTGCGGTTCATAAACGTCTGGGGTTTCAGTAGAATGGTTTTTTCCTGCGCGATTTGAACTTGTTCGTAGAGCGATTGCCACTTCGTTCGCTGCACAGTGACGCCAAGCCGCTGTGCAAGGCTGTCGATTGCCCAAAAACCGACGTTATGTCGCGTATTCGCGTATTTCGCGCCCGGGTTCCCCAAGCCCACAACCAGCTTCATATTTTGTCCCCCGTATTCAAGCCAGGCGAAGCATTGCGGAGCATTTGTTCAAAAGGGCCGGCCGGGGAACTCCCGGTCGACAACGGAACTTGTATCCATCTGGACCAGCAGACTACGGCACGACCCTTTCGGACAGATGAATGGATTAGGCTCACTCTGCTTCTCCCGCATTCTCTTCCGCCTGTTCGGCCTCTTCTTCCGCCGCTGCGCGCTTCGCTGCCAGTACGGAGACGATCACTTCGGCTGGATCGGAGCGGAGTTCCGCCCCTGCCGGCAGTGTGATGTCACCAACGCTTAAATGTTCCCCGATCTCGATGGTGCTGACATCGACCGTCAATACCTCCGGTGCATCCTGCGGCAGAACATGAATGACCACTTCGCGTGTCTGCTGCTGGACAATGCCGCCTTTGCGTTCGACCGTCTCAGTCCCCGTCAGGTGTACTGGAATCTTCACATCAATCGGTTCGTTCAGATTTACCTTGTAAAAATCAACGTGCAGAACGGCACGCGATATTGGATGACGCTGTACATCGTGAACCATGACATCCATTGTCTTGCCGTCGAGCTTCAACTGTACCAGTGCTTTGCGGAGTGACGATGCACCAGAAAACAGCTTGTCCGGCACTGAAATCGGCATTGACTCCATTCCGTGCCCATAGACCACAGCTGGAACGCGCTGTGCTCTGCGCAGCTTAGCACGTGTCGTGCCATGCACTTCTCTTGGACTTGCTTCAATCACTAATCCGTTCATTTTCTAAGTCTCCTTTCCGCGACAGGCCACCGTAGCCCTGTTGTTCGGGTGGGGGAACTTGTCCACCCTAATCGAAAAGTTCGCTGATTGAGCGGCGCGTGTGAATACGTAGAATGGCTTCCCCAATCAAGCCAGCAACGGACAGCACCTTGATCTTATCAATTCTTTTCTCTGGCGGCAAAGCGATGGTATTTGTTACCACAACTTCCTTAATCGCAGAACTCGCCAAACGCTCTACCCCTGGGTCCGACAGGACAGGATGGATACAGCACGCATACACACCCGTTGCACCACGTTCAAGCAGCGCCTTTGCGCCAGCAGTGATGGTTCCCGCGGTGTCAATCATGTCGTCAATCAGGATGGCCGTCTTGTTTGAAATGTCGCCAATGATGTTCATGACTTCGGCGACGTTCACATCCGGTCTGCGCTTGTCGATAATCGCGAGCGGCGCCCCCAGTCGTTCTGCCAGCGCGCGTGCGCGTGTCACGCCACCCATGTCCGGTGAGACGACAACTGGGTTGGCAATCTTCTTTCCGAGAAAGTAGTTGGCCAGAATCGGCATGCCAACCAGGTGATCCAGCGGGATATCGAAAAACCCTTGAATCTGGCCGGCGTGCAGGTCCATGCAGATGACCCGCGTTGCGCCTGCTTTTTCAATGAGATTGGCGACCAGCTTTGCTGTCACCGGATCGCGTGCCCGAGCTTTCCGGTCCTGCCGAGCATAGCCGTAGTACGGAATTACGACCGAAATCGAGCGCGCCGATGCACGTTTGAGCGCATCGACCATGATGAGCAGTTCCATCAAATGTTCATTGACCGGTGCTGAAGTCGGCTGCACCACGAAGACATTGGCGCCGCGGACGCTTTCCCCCAGCTTGATGTGCACTTCACCATCCTTAAACCGTCCAACCGTGCACTCTCCCAGTGAAACGCCGATATGCTCCGCAATCTCCTGTGCAAGCTGTGGATTCGCGTTGCCGGTAAATAGTTTTAAATCTTCGTCGCGCGCCATCCTGATGGGTCCCCCTCAAATCGTTTTGCCCGATTTTTTCGCTTTCCAGTCTTTGACGTAATTCGGTTTTGTAACCTGACGATCTCGGGCAATGGCGAAACCATCGTCCGGGACGTTTTCGGAAATGGTCGATCCCGCACATACATAGGCTCCATTGCCGATTTCAACTGGTGCAATCAGGTTGACATTGGAGCCAACGAAGCTGTCGTCGTCAACGACTGTTTTGTGCTTACGTTCACCATCATAGTTAACGGTGATCACGCCGCAGCCGATATTTACCCGTTTGCCGATGACCGCATCTCCCACATAAGCCAAATGGGAAACTTTCGTGCCATCGCCGATAACGGATTTCTTCACCTCTACGAAGTCGCCAATTTTCACGCCGCTACCAATCTCACTGCCCGGTCGAATGTAAGCGAACGGCCAGACATTCGTTTCGCTGGCGACGGAGCTGTCAATGATGACCGACTGTTCCACACGAACGCCGTCACCAATTACCGCGTTGTGCAGTCGCGTATTCGGGCCAATGACGCAGTCTTCACCGATTTCGGTCGTTCCCTCGATATAAGTACCAGGATAGAGCACCGTGTCGCGGCCAATCTTCGCATCCGCAGAGATGTACGTCGTCGCTGGATCAAGCATTGTTACGCCCTGTTTCATCCACGCTTTACATTGCCGCTCACGCCAGATGCGTTCCACCTGTGAGAGCTGGTGGCGATCGTTGACGCTGGCAATTTCCTCCTCATCGTCGATGCACAGCGGATAAACCGCTTCCCCCTCGGCACGAAGAATCGCCAGCGTATCGGTCAGATAGTACTCTCCCTGGGCATTGTCATTGGACAGCTTCCCGAGCGCGCGATGAAGCGCGTCAGTTCGAAATGCATAGATGCCTGTATTGATTTCATGGATGGTCGCTCCTTGGCGGTAGCATCCTTTTCCTCAATAATTCGCGCAACCTGACCGTCAGAAGCTCGTTCAATACGTCCCAGTCCGGAGGGATCTGCAACTTCTGCGGTCAAGACGACGGCAGCGGCATTTGTTTGCTCTCGCAGTGAAAACAGCTGCCTCAGCGTTTCCGCACGAATCAATGGTGCGTCCCCATAGAGCACCAATGTTGTTTCAATGTCTTCGCGAATGGATGGCGCTGCCACTTGCACGGCATGCCCCGTGCCAAGCTGTTCAGCCTGAACTGCATAGGCGGCCCGATTTCCCACCGCCGCCTCGACCTGCTCTCGCGCTTGCCCGACGACGACGATGCGCTGTGCCAATTCCATTTCATCCAATGTATCGAGAATGTGCATCACCATCGGCTTGCCGCCAACTTCGTGGAGCACTTTGTGCTTCTTTGACTTCATTCTTGTTCCCAGACCTGCTGCCAATATGATGGCGCACCTGGATACAGCCACCTGCATCCCCTCCAGTATATCTGCTCACAGTGTACCCGATGGCGCGCACACGTTCAATTTTCGAAATTGGACGGCAACTTAATTCCGTCCAAGCCAAAAAGCCCAGACAACCCTCTGGGCTTACAAAGTGCGTGTCCGAAAAGGGTCAAAGTAAGATGCCGTGCGGTGCAAGGAAGCGGACAAAATGCGTACGGCGTCTGGTCCCCTGTGGGGACCGTTTAGGCCGGGCGATAGCCCCGGAGCATTTTTGCCCGCTGACGCAGGACCGTGCAGCAGAGTTCTTGACCCTTTGCGGACAACCTATAAAAGGGCATTTTTATGTTGTGGTTACTCAAGCACCCGTCTGGGCGACGTCATCGCTCTTGTAATACTCAGCCAATACTGCATCCTGGATCTTTTGACGCGTCTCCGATGCAATTGGATGTGCGATGTCGCGAAATTCTCCGTCCGGGGTCTTCTTGCTGGGCATCGCGACAAACATGCCGTTGTTCCCGTCAATCACGCGGATATCGTGAACAACAAATTCTGAGTCAAAGGTTACAGAAGCGATTGCTTTCATACGACCTTCACTCGTTACCTTGCGTACACGAACGTCCGTAATTTGCATCTGATCCACCACCCTTTGCCTGCCCACGACGGTAAGGTTAGGGTGTATATTCAACAACGGCAGGGAATCTCCTGCAAATATTTCAAATTTACCTATAATTCTGCGACGCAGTTTTCTTTGTCCCAATCGAACGCTTCGATTAGCCTTGCTGAACAATCAGTTCGATTTCAACCTGTGCACCTTTGGGCAGCGCCGCAACCTGAACAGTTGACCGCGCTGGGCGATGATCGCCAAGCCAGGCGCCATATGCCTGATTCACTGCATCAAACTGACTCAAGTCCGTCATAAAAATGGTCGCCTTTACAATCTGATTGCGGCTGGCACCGGCCTCTTTCAGGACAGCGTCCAGATTCGCCAGCACCTGTTCAATCTGGGCAGTGATATCGCCATCGACAAATGTGCCGTCCGGTCGCAGTGGAATCTGCCCAGAGGTAAAAAGAAACCCGTTCGTCGCGACCGCCTGTGCGTATGGGCCAATGGCTGCCGGGGCATTGTTCGTTGAAATCGTCTTCATGTTCATCCTCCTCAAATCGTATCCGTCATGACAGCAGACAAACAGGCGGACTAAGCAAGCGGATTGGCAAAGGTCAGTTCGACAGCGCCGCCTTCCACCAGATCACCCAGGGTAAAAAGCGCCAAATAATCGCTTACCAATTTCTCTTCCGGAACGGCTGTCGCCATCAGGACCGCAGTACCAACGACATTGGCGTCAAATTCAGACAGCAGGCTTGTAACGGCTTTGATCGTCGCACCAGCACGCATGAAATCATCGACAATCAAAACTCTGGCGTGCATCGGCATTGCCCGTTTGGAGACAGCCATCGTCTGAATGCGGCGGTTCGATCCCGATACATAGTGCATGGTGACTGCAGCGCCTTCAGTGACACGATGATCGCGGCGTACGACCACGACCGGTACGTGCAGGTATCGACCCGTCGTCACTGCAATCGGGATCCCTTTGGTTTCAACCGTCACAACAATATCGACGCCGGCCGCTGCATAATGGGCGGCAAATAGCCGGCCAACCATATCCAGTACATCGGGATCGCCGAGTACATCTGACATGTAGAGAAAACCGCCTGGCAGAATGCGCGTACTGTCCTGAAGCCGATCGCAGAGCGCCTGCAAAAACAGCAGCCTGGTTTGCTCCGGTACTGCCGGTATGTAGGAGACTCCGCCAGCCGCACCAGCGACTGTCTGTATGGTACCTTCGCCAGCGGCCAGGAAAACATCACGAATCATCGCAATGTCCTCACTGATGGAAGACTTGGCAGCGTCCAATTCAAGTGACAGATCGGATACGGACTGCAGCGTCCCTGGTCGCTCAGCCAGCCGTTTTGTCAGTTGGACGAGCCTCTCCGTCCGCCGCATATCTGTCCCCCATTTCAGTCTTCTGCGAGTATATCATATCAGCTTGTTTCCCACAGACACATCGACCTACACAAATCGCGCGACGAATACTTCCTTGGCAAACCCACGCAATGCGTTGACGAGACGCATTGCAGCATTCTCGTGCGGCAACAGGCAATAGAGTGTCGGTCGCTGCCGGACATAAAGACAGGCTGCTTTGCGACTTGTTCCATCCGACGGCGCACATCTTCAACCTGCGGGTACAGCCTGCAGGTGACTTCTGTCAGATCGTTCGAGATTGCCGCTTGCACAGCTTCAAGCGATCCCGATTGCAACGCGCGCACCATCGCCACAGAACTAGGCTCTGCCCGCTCTTGATATCGTTCAATCGCATCGTAGACAGCCCCGGTAGAGACGAACACAGGCGGTCGGACCAATACGATCCACGCTTTCAAAGCGTGCTCAACAGGTTCAATCACTTCACCACGGCCGCGGGCCACCGCACAGCCGCCCGTAACCAGAAAAGGCACATCCGAGCCGATGGATGCGCCAAGCTGTGCCAGCCTCTGTGCGGGCAGATTGGTTTCAAACAGGCGATTCAGCCCACGCAGGACTGCAGCAGCGTCTGCCGAGCCACCGCCGAGTCCTGCGGCCACAGGGACCTGCTTGTCAATGTGAATGCGCAACCCGCCTGTGCACCCGGTCTCGTGCAAGAACACTTCGGCCGCTGCATACGCCAAATTACGCTGGTCCAGCGGTATGTGACTGACGCTGGCCTCAATGACAATCTCCTGCCCATTTGTCAAATCAAGCCAAATCAAGTCAGACAGTTCAATTGTCTGCATGACCATGTCGACATCGTGGTACCCATCCGGCCGCAGATGATTGACATCCAATGTCAAATTGATCTTCGCGTACGCACGTTCTGAAATCATCCGCTCATCCACCTCGATTACCAAGCATGCGCAATCAAGCAGGCGGCGTCAAGTGTGACATGCATCAACGGCCAGCTGCAGCGACCATTTGGTCGGTACGTGCAAGCCCGTGTACGGTTTCGCCGCCAGCTGCCAAGACCAGTTGAACGAGCGGCTGCAGCTGTTCGTAAAACATTGCCACGATATCCCCATCCTGGCTCCCCGCCAGTGCCTGTTTCAGTGCTTCCGTCTCCGACAGTTGAATGATACATGACTTATGCGGCGCCACTTTGCGGATTTCGGCTGCTATCAACGCGGCGACTTCACCATCGGCTCGGCCGCGCTTGTCTTCATCTTCTTTGACGATGAATGAGTCAAAGATCTCTGCCAACTGCCTGGCACTGTCCTGGATCAATGAATCAGCGCGATCGCCAGGTACACCGACAACACCGATTAAGTGTCCGTGCGGCACAGCGTTCAGCCACTCGCCAACCCGCTCAAAACCACCCGGGTTATGCCCGTAATCAAGTACGACGCGGGTACCGTTTGGCATGCGGAACGACATCGAACGTCCCCTGTTCGCCGTGGCAGGAATAAATGTCGTCAGGGCGTTTCGCACATCACTTCTTGTCAGTCCAAGCGAACGCATTGCCGCGGCCGCTGCCAAGCAGTTTTCAATTTGAAACTTGGCCGTGCCATTGTCTGTAAGCAAGATGGAATCCACGGCCTGAAGCGGCCACGACAAACTGCCGCGCCCCTCCATCAGCCAGCCGTTTTCCTGCCAGTAGCCAACACCACCGCGGCTCAGATGTTCCTGAAAATGCGTCTGCCCCGGATTCATCGTAAAGAATGCCACAGCTGTATTCAGCCGGCGACTGAGCCCTACTAGCTGCGCATCATCCGCATTCAGTACAACTGTCCCGTTTGGATGGACGCACTCAGCCACCAGCGATTTGATGTGAAGCAGGTCGTCAAGCGATTCGACGAAATCTTGCCCGACATGGTCGAGCGAGATGTTGGTCAACACAGCGACATTCGCCCGATCATAGGCGAGCCCGCCGCGCACAATCCCACCGCGCGCGGTTTCCAGCACTGCCGCCTCAACCGTCGGATCAGACAGTACCGTCCTTGCACTGAGCGGACCAGTCGTATCGCCTTTAAGTACCTGCTCGTCGCCAATCCAGACACCACTCGTCGTAGTCATGCCCACGCATTTGCCGAGCAGCTTAAGCCCGTGTGCAATCAGGCGGGTGGTCGTCGTCTTACCGTTTGTGCCAGTAATGGCCACAATCGGAATTCGGCCGTCGTCGCCTCCCGGGAACATCATGTCCACAATCGCCGCACCGACATCGCGTGCCATCCCTTGCGAAGGATACTGGTGCATGCGTATCCCGGGTGACGCATTGACCTCAACCACAGCACACGATCCGCTCGTCGCAGGTAGAGCCGGATCGGCCACCACCATATCCACACCGCAGATGTCCAGGCCAATCATTCGCGCCGCCCGTTCGGCCAACTGACGAAGGCTTACGTGCAGCTGCGATGTCACATCGGTTGCCTCACCGCCAGTCGATAGATTCGCGCTGTCCCGCAAGTAAACCATTTCATCTGCGGGCGGACAGTCGGACAGTGTCAAGCCTTGCCGCTTGAGCATCTCTTGCGCGGTCTCGTCGAGCGAAATTTTCGTCAGTGGTTTTTCATGCCCCTCACCGCGCAGGGGTTCACTGTTTTTTCGTTGCACCAGTTCTTCGATGGTGTGGACGCCGTCGCCAATCACATGCGCCGGCAGCCGTTCGCTGGCTGCGACCACCTGACCGCCTACCACTGCGATCCGAATGTTGCGTCCGCCACATAACGTTCGACAATGACACGGCGGCTGATGGTCGCTGCACGTTTAAACGCATGCATGACTTCAGTTTCGCTGCGCAGATCGAGTGAAACACCCCGTCCCTGATTGCCGTCGTACGGTTTGAGTGCGACAGGTGCGCCCATTTCACGGTAAATCCGAACGGCCTCTTCCACTGATTCAGCGACATCGCCTTCCGGCACCGGAATGCCGACACCGGCCAACAACTGCTTCGTCAGCGCCTTGTCACAGGCAATGTCCACACCGACCGTGGAGGTCCCATCGGTCACAGTCGCCTCGACCAGACGCCGTTTGCAGCCATAGCCCAACTGGACGAGACTGCAGTCATTCAACCGCCGAACCGGAATACCTCGTGCTTTGGCCGCGGCCACAATCGCTTCCGTGCTTGGACCAAAACACGTCGCTGCATGGAGGCGTTGTGCACGCTCGAGAATCTCATCCACGTTCGCAATTTCGTTACGGACAACCTGCTCTACCAGCTGTCTGGCCTCATGTATGAGCAGACGCTGTACCGGAAACGACTGACATTCCATGACAATCTCATATTGCCCAGGTTTCCCGTCATACAGTGTCTTTCCGTAATGAACATCAAGGCCGCACAGGGCTGCAAGCTCGATTGCAACATGCTCCACGATGTGCCCGAAATACGGTCCCTCCGTGCAACCGTTCGACGAATCCCCCAGGCATGCCTTTCGCACAGTGATGCTCACGCAGACCAGGCAAATGCTGCAACAGCCGCTCCGGAAACCCGGGAATCTCATAGCTTTCTGTCTCGGTCAGGTCCTCTAAATCGATCTTCACCACCAAAATCGGCTTATAAATGTATATGTTAGGGCCATCGATGTGACGGACCGATTGAATCTTCATTCCTTCAGCTCCTTATCACTGTTTGGCTCAGTGTCCTTCGCGTTCGTCAATGGCACGCGGTCGAGCAGACGGAAGCCGTATCCTTCCGGCAGAATATGTAGCCGCACATCGCAAAGGGAAAGCGATTGTTCCGGCCGCACAGTCGCCAAATTCGTATGAGACATGCTGCCCGCGTCGACCACGCTGACAGCGCCTTGGCCAAGGACGCGGAATGTCCCATTCTGAACAATGATGGCAGTGTTTTCATCGATACCAAGACCCAGATGGTGAGGATACTGTGCTACAGCAGACAGAAGCCGGCCAAGTCGACCTCGCTGTGCAAAATGCTGATCGATGACGACGCCACTCAGGAACTCCATGCCTGGCGCCATGTTGACGACGGAGATGCGCGGATTGGTCTCACTGTCACCATCGACAATCATCGTGCTGGACATCATCGAAGCGCCGGCGCTTGTTCCGCCGAGTACAACACCGCGATCGAGCGCATCATGCAGCGCGGCATCGACTCGGGTACCTCCAAGGAGCTTTGTGATCCGCAGTTGATCGCCGCCGGTAAAGAAGATGCAGCTGGCATCGCGGATGTATTTGACCGCACTGTCCGTGTTGGCTGCAGCGCGCTTGGATACGTCAAACATCCGGACATCAGCTACACCAATTTTTTGAAAGACCTCGATATATTCCATGCCTACGTCAATCGGAAGTTCAGTAGCGACGGTCATCACCAATACTTTCGCATCGGATCCGCCGCCAAGCCGGACGAATTCACGCAGAATCCGACACTCGCCTTGTTTATCCTCTGCGCCCCCGATGACAACTAAAGGCCCGGGCTGATCGCTCATGCGTTCCCTCCTAGTTGCTTACCGCAGATATTAGACAAAACGAAGCCTGCCAAGGAGTTTCGGAAGAAATGACAAATTGTAGGCTACCCCATCCCGAAGTTCCATATTCCATGGGTTTGCTTCGTGTTGGTCTGCAAAAAAACCGGGGCAGTTGCCCCGGCCGGCCGTTCGATTTTCTTCCTGCGAGTGGTGTTACTACTTTGGTTCGCGTCAGCGGGACTCTTGCGCCAACGATGCTTCAGCGATCTCAATCGCCCGCTTTACCATATTGCCGGCATCTCGGGTCGTAATGCCGCCCCATCCGTCACGCTTCACAGTGTCGTAAAAGCCAAGTTCCTTTGCCAACTCCACTTTCAGCGCATCAGACATGGTTCCTCCACGTCGTCCCATCGGCAAACACCTCTCCTTTTTTGAACGGCCACATATAGCTTCTCCGCCTGCCCGATATTGACACACGAAGAATTTGCTAACGGAGTTGAGGAGCCACGGGACGCCCCCGCTGCCTGGACATAAAAGCACAACAGAAAAGGCGGCCTCGCGGCCGCCACATTTGCTCGTGGATAGTACTGAATTTATGCCGGGCTGTATGTAACTCGAACCTGCCCGTCTTCTTTACACACCATTAATTCGACAGTTTCCGTCAAAAGATCTGCATAACTATAGGAGACCCGTTTAAACGAGCCATCCGGCGGATCTAATTTGACAATAAACACCGACGGATACGTTTCTTCGAGCACACCTGTGCGTTCAATCGTCTTTCGACGACCACCGTTTGCACGAAGCAGTACCTTTTCGCCGATGAGTTCATCTAAGCTGCTTTTGATTTCGTGGAGCGCATTTCTCGCCAACACACACCACCTCTTTCCACGGAACATTGTACCATGGTCAGAGGAGGTCTGTCAACTCTGGCTAAACATTATAACAACGCGCTTTTCGCCTTGTCAATGGATTTTTAAGAGAGTCCGTTGAAAATTTTAATAAAGCGACTTCGGCAAACCCAGTCGATACTTACCGCGGGACTCGATTCCACCCAATCCATCCGTGCCCGTGTAGGTGGAGCGGACGACATCGTAAACATTTACAGTTTCATTGATTGGCGTAAAGGCAATTTTTTCTGCGATAAACACCGGATCGAGCGCATGAATCATAATGCGCTGCGGTGAACTGGCAAAATTCGCACCTGCGTCGAGCAGCGCTTCGAAATGTGATTGGCACGCGCCCGCTATAATGACTAAATCATCCATACTGCGCGCGAACTTTCGAGCCACCTGCACCGTTCGCACAAAGTGGCCGGAGTTGCGGTAGTTCTGCAGGTTCGAGAGATCCTTGCCCTTGCGAATGACACCATCATGTCCGGTAATAATGAGAATATCAGGCTGCACTTCCTCGAGCAGCGCCATAATTGCGGAAGGCATCTGTCCTTCAGGAACATGTTTGCCATGAGCCCGGATTCCGAGTTCCCGATACATATTCAAACACTTATCAAGATAACTGCCGTCGCCGTCTAGATGCAGAACCCGCCCGGGCCGTTCAAAAAAATCTGGACTTGATTCAAAGCGCGCTTCCTTTCGCAGCGATCTCTTTTCCGATTCAACTTGACGTCTGTTTTGAACCAAACGCAGACACTCTTCTTCAACGCGATTTCGTCTCGCCTGAAAGTGAGACCATTCATCTTCTGTGACGGTTTCCAGGTCATCCACCGGCGCATCAGCCATCAACCGGACATCGATGCCCTTGAGAATGGCTGTATTCGACTCTTCGTCGAGTTCAACAATCATAAAGCAAACATCCCGGTCGTACGATTTACGAACGACGTAATCACCAATCTTCATCGCCGCGCCCCCTTCCGGTACGCCTACAATTCACCATATGGGGCGTCAATCGCCGATGTGACGAACAATCCCAACAGGAGGATCTGAACCGTGCTCTGTGCCGTCATCGCTGCAGCGAACGAGGAAGATGCCATCCAAAACGTACTCATACAGCTCCACCGCGCCGGCATCACACGCTGCTTCATCGTGGTCAACGGCAGCGCCGATGCAACCAGAACGCGTGCACATCAGGTCGGTCGACACTTGTTCGTTGACTTTGCCATGGTTCACTACACTGATCCGTGCGGCCCAGATGTACCGCACGCGATTGGATTGGTGCTCGCCTGCAGGAAGTGGCCAGACAGCGATTGGTATCTGCTATTGGATGGTGATCTCCAGGGCGCCTTCGGACCTGCACTGGCAGAATGGCTTACTTCAGCCATCAATCAGAGGGCATCTGGTGTCTGGATTGCTGCGCGCACAGGGTATCATCGCCTCGACCAGCAATTATGGCAGAGCGTATTGGCAAAGGTGCGCCCCGAATTGACGAATGCCGCACCTGCCCAAGTCCCGCGGCTTGTACACGTGAACTTATTGTCACAGTTTCCACCGCAAGCGTTCTGGCACCCCGGTCTGTGGATCGCGTATTGCGCCGCTCGAACAGATATTCAGTTGGCTGTCATCCCGTTTGACGCTGTTATTTTGGGAAACCGTGCGCGATCGCGATTGCATCAGGAACGCATGCAGGAGACATTGATTGGTGACGCATTGGAGGGCACTCGTCTTTTGCTCAAAAAAAAACCTCACCGTCATTGGCGCGGTCGAACGTATCGCGGCTATCATCCGCACAGGCGAATCGACCTGTTGCTCACAGCGATGCAGTCTATTCAGATCTTCGTGTAACGGTCCGCTACCTTGGAGGCACAGAATGAATCTGGCTTGATCCGCGTCTCATAGCCGCTTGACTGAATCCACGCGACAATCTCCCGGATCAGCTGTTTGGTCGCACCTTTATCCCCAATATCGAGGTGCACTTCCATCTGCCAGTCTTCTCCTCTTTGGTGCAGCGCATCAGACAGCATGCTGCCGAGCTGAAGGGAATACGCTGCTTCTGTGAACATGCGCTGTCGGAGGGAATACAGGTGAGGGACGAATTCGCGGTGAATGTAGTAGCGTGCACCTTTGCCAACACGGTGGAGGATAATCGCGGAGACAAACTTGACAGACTTGCGGCCATTGTAGGGTTGCGAGTCCGTGCCAATCATCAGCCGATACGTCTGCTTTGGACTGCGCTGTGCCTCGTGAAGAATATCATCGACAACTTGTTCCAGCGTCAAATTGCCCCGTGTCGGGCTATAAAAGCTCCACAACTGACATCACCGCCTTCGTTTGCGTATACAGACAGTATATGTCAAGAACCGTTTCAGTGAAAGTCGGCCGACAGTCGTGCAAATTCGGTCAAGGACAAGGTTTCCCCGCGCCTTCGGCCATCAATTCCCGCAGCATCAAGCCACTGCTGCACTTCTTCCTTGGTGATCCCGAAACCAGCAGACAGGGCGTTCAGCAGTGTCTTTCGACGCATACCGAAGGCAGCTTTGACAACGCGGCGAAAGCGAGCGGGATCGCCGATTGGTACGGGTGGTTCGTGATACACCTGCAGCTTGACGACTGCTGAAGCCACCGTCGGCGGCGGCAGAAAAGCTCCAGCTGGCACTGAAACAATTTTGGTCACGGCGGCCCGCGCCTGCACGGCGACGGACAATGCGCCATACGCTTTGGTGGCTGGCTGCGCCATCATTCGCTCGGCCACTTCCTGCTGTACCATGACGACAATGCGTTCCATGGGTAAATCCGATTCAAGCAAATAAAACAGAATCGGTGTAGTTACGTAGTACGGCAGATTGGCTACCACGACAATGTGGCTGCAGTCGGAAAAACGGTCCCATACCTGCGCGAGATCTGTTTCGAGGACGTCGCCATAGATAATCTCTACATTCGCCCGATCGCCAACAGTTTCAGCCAGTACAGGAGCCAAACTCTCGTCCTTTTCGACAGCCACAATGCGCTTCGCTGCAAACGACAGCGGTCTGGTCACAACACCGGCACCTGGGCCAACTTCAAATGCACCCGTCGTCTCGTCCAACTCAGCAGCTTGCACAATTGCATCCAGTACGCGCGTGTCGATGAGAAAGTTTTGACCGTAGCCTTTCTTCAATTGAAATCCGTGCCGAGCCATCACCTGGCGCAATTCGGCTGGCTTGAGCTTTGCCTCAGCGTTGTCCACAATCCCATTCCAATCCATACGAAAAGTGCGCGTCCTTTTTCGGACAACCTCTAAACATTAGATAAGTGACTTACCGCTGCCTCGAACTGTTCGCGGCTGACATCAAGCGTGTTCAGCTTCCGTAAAAACGCCTGCGCGTTACCGTAACCAATACCGAGTGCTTCACCAACCTGCTGTCTTCTTTGGGCCGCTTGCGGGTTTCCGGCTAAGCCGCTGCTGATTAAATCTGCCATCGTAAAGGCGTCCAAATGATGTCGCCGCACGGTCGGTCTGGCATTTTCCAGCGCCTTGCGAATTGCCTCGTCAGACGCGTGTTCAACCCCTAAGCCCCCGCTGCCAACCGCCTCTGCACGCGGAATGAATGCTTGCTTCGCCGCGGGTACGGCGGCAAGCAGGCGCTGGCGAATGCGGTTGCCAGCACCGTCCGGATCGGTCAGGATGATAATCCCGCGCACGGCGGCCGCCTTCTCGAGCGAATTGATGAAGGAGCGGGCAACGCGATCGCCGCCGATGACCCATACCTCGGCTTCACAAACGCGATCGACCGCCTGCTTGTCGTGAATGCCTTCAACCACGATGATTTCCTCAATCTGCAGTTTCGATGAATGTCCATCGCGTTCAATCATCATTGCCCGCCCGATTCCGCCGTTATCCCAAACAGCCTGCAGGCATTGGCTGTCGTCTGTTCGGAAATCGTTTCGACAGATACATCGCGCAGTTCAGCCAACTTCTCCGCAACCAGCCGAACGCGCGCCGGTTCGTTGCGTTTACCGCGCAGCGGATGCGGTGACAGGTAAGGCGAATCGGTCTCAATCAACAGTCGATCAACCGGAACAAGCGGTGCAACCTGCTGCAGATCACGCGCATTTTTAAAGGTTACAGGCTCGCCAAATGAGATCATAAAGCCAATGGCAAGGCAACGCTCCGCTGTTTCCCAGGAACCAGCAAAGCAGTGCATGATACCTGTCAGGTCAGGTCCGTGCTTCCTCCTCCAGCACGTGCAGGAGAGTCCTCCGTGGATTCCCGATTGTGGATCACGACCGGCAGGCGCAGCTTCTTCGCCAATTGCAGCTGCAGCCGCAGCGCTTCAATCTGCACCTCATGCGGCGCTACGTCCCAGTGGTAGTCGAGGCCAATTTCACCAATTGCGACGACTTTTGGATGTTCAGCAAGCCGTGCGATGTCATCCACTTGAACAGGTGACCAGGCAGCCAAGGATTCGGGATGAATGCCCACTGCAGCATAGATGCCCTCATATGTCTCCGCGAGGGCAATCGCCGCGCGCGCCGTTTCGGCGTCGACTGCTGGCACCAGCATGCGCGAAACGCCTTCTCCGTGAGCACGGTCGATCACGCTGGCGACATCCGACGCAAACTGCGCATCAAAGAGATGGCAGTGACTGTCGAACAGGTTCATTTGACCACCGCGCCATTGGGTATGCTGTCAGGCACCGTCGCGAGTTTGAGCACATCTCCTTGGGAAGCCGACAAAATCATGCCGCTCGAGAGAACGCCGCGCAGCTTAACCGGCTTGAGATTGGTCACCACAATCACCTTGTGACCGATTAAAGTTTCCGGATCGTAGTGTTTGGCAATCCCAGAGACAATCTGCCGCGTTTCCGTGCCGAGATCGACCTCAAACCGCAGCAGCTTATCCGTACCTTCAATGCGCTCGCAAACCTTGATTTGGCCGACGCGCAATTCTACTTCGTTGAATGTTTCGATCCCGATTGGCTGCTTGCCAACCGCTTGCTCAGTTGTTTCTGCACTCACTTTTGGTTCCTCCTGGACTGGTTGTTGTGTTTCCGCCGCTACCCCCGTCGATTTGGCCAATTCTTCAATCTCCGCTGCGACATCGAGGCGCGGGAACAGGGGAGCGGCATCCACGACGGGATGCTCCTTCGCATACTGACCGAATGCAATCAGGCTGTCCCAAGTGGTTTCTTCCTCGTCAAAGTGGAACTGTTCCTTAATTTTCGCTGCCGACTGCGGCACGAACGGACTGACCAAGATGGAGACCGTCCGGATAAGTTCGACCATCGTGTACAGCACCGTCTGCAGCCGCTCGGTTTGCCCTTGCTTGTTCAGCGCCCACGGTGCCATTTCATCGATATACTTGTTACCGCGTCGAACGAGCTGCCAAATATCCGCCAGCGCCAGTGAAAACTGCAGTTCTTCCATGTGGGCTGCCGTCTGCTGTGCGGTCTCCTGAATCAACGCAGCGATTTCCTTCTCATTTTCCGTCAGTGTTCCCGGTGATGGTACAATGCCGTTTGTGAAGCGGTGCAGCATCTTGCTTGTTCGATGCACGAGGTTGCCAAAGTCATTCGCCAGATCGAAGTTCAGACGTCCCATGAAAGATTCCGGTGTGAACACGCCGTCTTGCCCAAACGGGATCTCCCGCAGCAGGAAGTAACGGATGGCGTCGCTACCATACCGGCGAATCAGATATTTCGGATCGATGACATTTCCTTTTGATTTGCTCATCTTGCCGTCTTTCATCAACAGGAAACCATGGCCGTAGACGCGTTTCGGCAACGGCAGACCGAGTGCCATCAAAATGATCGGCCAATAGATGGTGTGGAACCGGACGATTTCCTTACCGACCAGGTGCACATCAGCAGGCCAGTAGCGCTGAAATTGTGCCTGCTTTTCCGGATTATCTGAACCGTAGCCAATTGCAGTGATATAGTTCGTCAACGCGTCGAGCCAGACGTACACGACGTGTTTCGGATTCCGACTGACCGGGATACCCCAGTCGAACGATGTACGGGATACGCACAGATCCTGTAGACCTGGCTTGATAAAGTTCTGAATCATCTCGTTCTTCCTAGTCTCCGGCTGGATGAACTGGGGATTTTCGTCGTAATAGGCAAGCAGCCGATCGACGTATTTGCTCATCCGGAAGAAATAACTTTCCTCTTTTACAAAATTGACTGGACGGCCGCAGTCCGGACAGTTGCCGTCGACAAGTTCGCGCTCCGACCAAAAGGATTCACAAGGCGTACAATACCATCCTTCATAGTCAGAGAGATAAATATCATCCTGCTCGATGAGCTGCTCAAAAATTTTTGCAACAACCTGCTTGTGCCGATCCTCCGTCGTACGGATGTAATCTGTGTAGGAGATGTCGAGCATACCCCATAGATCTTGTATCCAGGCGATGATTGGATCGAGGTATTCGAGCGGAGCAAGGCCCGCCTCCTTCGCTTTTTGCTGGATTTTCAGGCCATGCTCGTCTGTACCTGTCAGGAACATCACATCGTACCCGCGCAGCCGCTTGTACCTCGCCATCGCGTCGGCAGCGACGGTCGTATACGCGTGTCCGATGTGGAGCTTGTCATTTGGATAGTAGATCGGTGTCGTGATGTAAAAAGTCGATCGCTCTTCTGCCATGTTCCAGCCTCCTAAAAACAAATAAACCCGCCCCCTATTGGGGCGAGCTGACACTCGCGGTACCACCCAACTTTTCCAGACTGCGCTGTACAGTCTGTCTCAAGCCGCCAGTAAACCAACTGGCTGCATCCGTTAACGGGGATGAAGCGCGCGACCTAAACCACACCATGCATGTGGGTCAGCCAACGATCCTCCGGAACCATACTCCCTGGCGCTTCTCATCGGCTTCCACCATCCCGACTCGCTGCGGAGTGACTTACCAGGTACCATTCCTTCACTGGGCTACTATACAATTCACACAAAGTTCCATAATGAGTCACTATAGCAAGCAGGAAATGCAATGTCAATTGTGCAACATCTTTTAAGGCAGGACTCATCTTTTGGAAAATGGCTCACGCGTTTTGTGAAGATATTCAGACTCAACATCCACAACTGTAAAATTGAGTAATTTTGCAGCGGTTTCATTCCTTATATTAGGTGATTTCCGTGCCGTTATGACAGTACGGCTTCGGAAGCACCTCGTACATCTACTTGCAAAAATCGTACGGTATTGTATATTATAAGCAATTCAATAATTTGCATGTGATGATAGAGGCTACCTATACATCCATTGTAAGTTTTTGAAGGAGCAGCATACAGAAAAACGGATTACAGAAATGGATAAATCTAACAAAGGGGTGCGGTACATGAAATCTACTGGAATTGTTCGCAAGGTTGACGAATTGGGCCGTGTTGTAATTCCCATCGAACTGCGTCGCACATTAGGCATCGGTGAAAAAGATGCGCTCGAAATCTACGTGGATGGCGATCGCATCATTTTGAAGAAATACGAACCCGCATGTATCTTCTGCGGTCAAGCGGATGAAATCATCCACTTCAAGGGCAAGAATATCTGCCCATCCTGCATTGCTGAAATGAGCTCTTAACGCACTTTGACTTCGCGTTTCTTGTAAGAGGCTGCCCTGCTGTCCGTTTATGGCCGGGGCCGCCTCTTTTTGTTGGCTATTCGCGCAAAACTTTTGCTCAGGTTTTAACTGAAGCCTTTAGCCGTGCACTTGTCAATCGCGCTCCCCCCATGAAACAGTCTCTTGGTAGACATCGCGCTTACGGGCGCCTGTCTGCTCAACCGCCTTGGCAACCGCCTGCTTGTGCGACAGCCCAGCAGCCATATGACGCCTGACCTGTTCAACCGCTTCGGCTAGCCGCTCTTCATCTGACTGCGTTTCCTTAACCGCACCTGAGAGCACGAGTACACACTCGCCTTTGACACCCTCCTCTGTGACTATCTGCTGAACTTCGCTTACGCTGCCGCGGATGAACGTTTCGAAACGTTTGGTCAATTCGCGGCAAATTGTGAGTGGCCGTTTGGGACAAATTTCCGCCAAAACCGTAACGGTTTGTGCCAGTCGATGTGGCGACTCGTAAAGCACAATGGTCATGGGCAGCGCACTGACTTCTCTTAAAAACGCTCCAGTGCCCCGACCGATCTCGGTGGAAACCCGTAAAAGGCGAACGGCTGCGGCGCCACACCAGATGCGACCAAAGCGGCCAACACCGCACTTGCGCCCGGAATAGGCACAACGGGTACGTCATGTTCAATGGCCAACTGGACTGCATGGTAGCCTGGATCGGAGATGGCCGGTGTACCTGCATCGGACAGCAAAGCAACCTTCATGCCCCGCTCCCATGCTGCCACCAATTCCCGTCCACGCTGCATTTCGTTGTGCTGGTGATAACTGAGCAGCTGTTTTTCCTGAATATCGAAATGCGTCAGCAGCTTCCGTGACTGTCGTGTATCTTCTGCAAGCACAAGATCTGCCTCGCGCAGCACATCGAGCAGGCGAAACGTCGTATCCTGCAAGTTCCCAATTGGAGTACTGCACACATAAAGGCAGGCGCTGTCAGGAGACGCAAAGCTACGCTGAACTGCCACTGTACGGCTCACCCTTTCTGGATGAATGACAGGCAGAACAGGCACTCGCCTTCAGTTCTCAAACTGCCATATTTGACGTTACAGATATGAAAGCCCTCTTGATAAATCCGCCAGAGATTGTCGATGCCGGACTGCGCGTTCCCGCCGTCAGCTCCTGACGAGACATTTTTCCAATGTTCGTTTTCCTGCAGCAGGCGCTGATTTTCCTCGATGAGATCGAGAATCTTTTGTTTCAGCGTCCCTAATTCGACATAGAGCTCGCCAATCCGCTCTTCGAGGTTGGCCACCTGCACAAACAGCGATTGTTTATCCATTCTCAATCTCCTTGTGGAAGAAGGGTCTGTGTCCTGCATTGCTGACACAGACCCTGCGACGCATTCACTCGATTAAAGTACGGTACCCACTTCCTGGTAGGTATCGTTTTCAAACTTGAGGCAGCACATAAGACGCCCACAGAGCCCGGATATTTTCGTCGGATTCAGTGAAAGATTCTGATCCTTCGCCATGCGGATGGAGACCGGATCAAACTCGCCCATCCAGGTGCTGCAGCAGAGCAAGCGACCACACGGACCAATTCCACCAAGCAACTTGGCTTCATCGCGGACGCCGATTTGGCGCAATTCAATACGCACGCGAAAGACAGCCGCCAAATCCTTCACCAGTTCACGAAAGTCAACACGTCCGTCCGCCGTGAAGTAAAAGATCAGTTTGCTGCGGTCGAACGTATACTCTGCGTCGACCGACTTCATATCCAAGTTGTGCGCTTCGATTTTTTCCTTGAAGATTCGAATGGAATCACGGGCGCGCTGTTCGTTCTCACGCACGGTTACAGCATCCTTCGCATCTGCGAGACGCATCACCTGCTTCAGCGGCAAGACGACTTCGTCTTCTTCCACTTCGCGAATGCCTACCACAACTTCACCGTATTCGACGCCGCGCGCTGTCTCTACAATCACGTGATCGCGCTGCGCAATCGGAAGTTCGCCTGGATCGAAATAATATATTTTACCCGCTGGTTTAAAGCGGACGCCAATAACTCGGTACTTCATGTTTTAAATAACCTCCCGAAGTCGAATGCAAAGTTGCTCGACATTCGACTGTGAACCCACGTGCGCCTGCAAACGAAGCTTGGCACCGACGAGCAATTCCATCGCCTTGGCAATACCTTCGGGGCTCGCAGATTCAGACAAGCGCTTGACCCGCTCGTCCAAATCGGCTTCTGCTGCGGAGCCCACGCGGGAGCGCAGCAGCTGCTGAAACAAGTACGCCATTGTATCCAAAACATCCACCAGAGAAGCGGATGAAGCAATATCCAACAAGCGCTTTGCCAAAAAAAGTGACTGCTCTTTGTGAGAGAGCAAAACCTCCGTCCATTGTAGCACCGGTTCCAGAACGCCCGCAATGGACTGTTCAGGATCGTCCAGCTGGTAAAGAAATGAACGAGAGCGGATAGTCGGCAACACGCGCGACACGGTCTCTGCTGCCATCAGCGCGATGATCTGTGCGCCTGGTTCCTCGAGACTTTTTAGCAGACGATTGGCTGCGACTGGCGTGGCGCGATCGATGTTTGGAATGTAATAGACAACTCTGCCGCCATGATGCGCACGCAGTTTTAAATGTTCCTGCAGATGTTCAATATCAGCCGTTTTGACAGCCCCTGTGGCGGCTGGTTCGATGACATAGTAGTCCGGGTGTGCACCGGCATCAAACTGCAGACAGGCTGGGCATGTCCCACACGGAGCCGGCTGCCCTTCGCAGAGCAGCAGTTTGGCGACATACGGGATGATTTGGGTTGCCACATCCGGACTGCCGATGAACAGCATCGCATGTGGCACCCGCCCTGTTTCTGCCTGCCGCGCCAACGCTTCCAGCGCGCGGGCTTGTATCGGCCATTCAGCCACTCCCTGGACAGCGCCCATCAAAACACCCCTCTAAAACTGTACGAATTGCTCGATGTCTAGGACAAATACAGTCGCTCCGCCAACCTGAACGGAGACAGGATACGGCACGTACGATTCCAGCTGGCTGCCCATCGGCGACATCGGCGTTACAACCTGTTCCCGAGACTTACAGCTGGATTGAATCACATCAAGCACTTCGCTCAGTTGCTCTTCCGGTGTACCAATCAGAAAAGTTGTATTTCCCGCATGAAGAAAACCACCAGTAGACGCAAGTTTGGTCGCGCGAATTCCAGTCTTGACGAGGTTTTGTGCCAGCCTCGGACTGTCCTTGTCCTGGACTACGGCAATAACGAGTTTCATCGAACAACCCTCCTGTTAAAATCAGTTTATCGCATCGTCCGCATTGTTCAAAATTTTCTCGATTCGGTGGATGATTCCCTGCTCGACAGCCGCTTCTGGACGCGTTGCATCGAGTATGACAAATCGTTTCGCATCCGCTTCGGCGAGCGTTAGGAAACCAGTTCGCACACGCTCGAAATAGGCAGCATCGCGCCGTTCAATCCGATCCGGCACCTGCTCGTGCCTTGCGGTCGCCACCCGCACCTGGCTCGTCTCGACCGGCAGGTCGAAGAGAAAGGTCAGGTCTGGCCGCAAGTCCATCGTCGCAAAGCGATTGACCGCAGCGACTGCGTCCGTGCCTAAACCAAGGCCTAGTCCCTGGTATGCGATGCTGGCATCGACATAGCGATCGCAGATGACAACAGCCCCCCGCGCCAGCGCTGGCTTAATCACCTCCGCGATCAGCTGCGCACGTGAGGCCGCATAGAGCAGCGCTTCTGTACGTTCAGCCATCTGTTCATTGCCGGGGTCGAGCAACAGCTCCCGCAGGCGATCGCCAATGACCGTACCGCCTGGCTCGCGCGTTGTCACAACTTGGTAGCCCTTCGAGGACAGCCACGCTTCCACCCGCGCAATCTGAGTGCTTTTGCCCGCTCCGTCAATGCCTTCAAAGGTGATGAACAATGATATGACCTCCCATACAGATCTGTTCCTACTCCACCACAACGCTGATTTGTCCGCCTTCAGCGAGCCCATGTACCGGATAGCCAGACGCCTGCCAGCTGGTGAGCGCATCGACCATATCGAGGGTTATCATCTGTCCCGGGTAGACGACTGGGACGCCAGGGGGATACGGTGTCACCATGCTGCCAGCCAACCGGCCAACCGCTTCTTCCAACGGTACACGCTGAGTCGCCGCTTCGTTCACAGCGCGCGGTGACAGTTCCAGATGCAGTGCCGTTTGTGGGAGCATGCGCGTGATCTCGTTCGCTATCGGTTCCGGTTCCGTCTCAAACACCTGTTGCAATCGCGCAAGCAACCAGTTCGGCGGTGTGAAGCCGGGCAGCATCAAGACACCTTGTGGGTTCGCATACTCCACATCGATACCATCCCGCGCCAAATCAGCCGCGATGGCCCGACTCCGCTCGATAGCGCCCGTCGGGAGCCATAACTTGAGCGGATCGCGCTTCATTCCCGCAGCTTGATGATCTTCTGTCCGCCTGTGCTGACCAGGCAGCAGCGAAGCCGCTGCCAGCTGCTGCAGTGTCTGTTCCGCCGCAGCCGGTCCCGCAGTGCGAAGCCAGGACTGCGCTACATCCAGGGATGCGAGCAGCAGATAGGATGGACTCGTCGTCTGGAACAGGCGGAGCGCCTTCGAAATGCGCTGGCGGTTGATACGGCTGCCCTGCACATGCACCCAGGCTGTCTGCGTCAGCCCAGGCAGCATTTTATGTACGCTCTGAACGACCACATCAGCGCCACAGGCAACACTGTGCGGCGGCAATCCGGCACAGAGGCCCAGATGGGCGCCGTGCGCCTCGTCCACAATCAGAGGCAGATTGAATGCGTGTACAATCTCGGCGATGGCCGCAACGTCAGCCACCACGCCTTCATATGTTGGGGACGTCAGATAAACAGCAGCTACCTTCTTATGTCGTGGATTCGCCAGTATCTGTTGAACTGCGTCAGCCTCTGGCGGTTCTGCACACAATTCAGTCGAATTGAACGCAACGGGCATCGTTTCCGGCCACGCATTCCGAATCACCAAGGCATGCCATGCGCTCTGGTGGAACGGGTTTAAGAACAGGACAGTGCCGCCTTCCGGGACTGTGCCATACAACGCTGCGAGCACACCCTGCGTCGATCCCCCCACACAGTACATCGTCTCATCACAGCCATACCACTCGGCAGCCAGTTCCTGCGAAGCGGCGATACAATCGGTCGGCGCTGCAAGGTTGTCCAAGCCGGGCAGTTCGGTCAAGTCGAGTTTTGCCGCCGGCCCCAGCCACTCTGACAGCGGAGCTGGCAGAAGCCGACCGCTGTGGTGCCCGGGAACATGCAGACTTGCACGCGCCTTGACTGCATGGGCGACGAGCCGGTCCAGAATGGGCGTTTGCGCTGTCATCTGCTTCTCCTCATATGGTCAAAAAGACCAATTCGATGTTCATCTTTCCACGTCTTTCTTATGATACAATGGACTATCATCTAGCGAAACCGTCAATGGGGGCCTTTTCATGTCTATTTCACAAACTGCTGGTTTGAGTTTGATTCTCCGTCTGAAGATTCACAGCACCGCGGGCTTTAGCCAGATTGCGACGGCGATTGGCAGTGCCGGCGGCGATATCATCGCTGTTGACGTCATCCACGTCGGCAAAGAATACGTCATTCGTGACGTAACGGTCAATGTTCACAATGATGCCCATCGTGAACAAGTCGTAGACGCCCTGCGTCAACTCGACGGCGTCGAAATTGTGAATGTCTCGGACCGAACGTTTTTGATGCACCTTGGCGGTAAAATCGAAATCCAGGCGAAGACGCCGGTCAAAAACCGTGATGATTTGTCGCGCGTCTATACGCCTGGTGTCGCGCGCGTATGCACAGCAATTCAGGAAGATCCGGCAAAAGCGTTTCAATTGACGATTAAACGCAACACCGTTGCAGTTGTCACAGACGGTACGGCTGTCCTCGGCCTCGGCGACATCGGTCCCGAAGCTGCACTGCCAGTCATGGAAGGCAAGGCGATGCTGTTCAAGCAGTTCGCAGACGTCGACGCCTTTCCCATCTGCCTCGACACAAAAGATCCAGAGGAAATCATCCGCGTCGTCAAGTCAATTGCACCGAGCTTCGGTGGAATCAACCTCGAAGACATTTCATCACCACGCTGTTTCGAGATTGAAAACCGGCTGCGTCAAGAGCTGAACATTCCCGTCTTCCATGACGATCAGCATGGCACCGCCGTGGTCCTGCTCGCAAGTCTCATCAATGCCTGTAAGATAACCGGGAAGAACATGAGCGATCTGCGCGTGGTCGTCGTCGGAATTGGCGCCGCCGGTATCGCGTGCACAAAGATGTTGATGGCTGCTGGCGTGGTGAACGTAATCGGTGTCGACAGAGCTGGCATTATCGAAGCTGGCAAGACATATGACAATCCAATGTGGCAATGGTATGCAGAGCATACCAATCCAGAACGCCGGACCGGCGGATTGATGGAGGCGATTGAAGGTGCCGACGTCTTCATCGGGGTCTCCGGACCTGGCGTGCTGACCGTCGAGCATTTGAAGAAGATGAACCACGATCCCATTGTGTTCGCGATGGCGAATCCAAATCCGGAAATCTCACCGGAAGAGGCGGAGCCATACGTGCGGATCATGGCCACAGGCCGCTCTGATTATCCGAACCAAATCAACAATGTATTGTGCTTCCCTGGCATCTTCCGCGGCGCGCTCGATGCACGCGCAAGTGACATCAACGAGGCGATGAAACTTGCAGCTGCTCACGCGATTGCAGACTGTGTCCGGGAAGACCAGTTGAACGAACAGTACATCATCCCGAGTGTATTCAACAAACATGTCGTCAAGGCGGTCAGCCGCGCAGTGGCCGATGCCGCCTACAAATCAGGCGTTGCGCGCCGTGAATCGCCGCATGCAATTCCTTCTATTTAACCTTTTCTGCGTGACAGCCTGACGGGAATGAGAGAGGCTGGCCCCGATTGTTCAGGGCCAGCCTCTTGTTCTTCCTGCCTTCGATGCTTAGCGAGGCAGTGCGTGATCCCAGATTCTTTTCATGCAGTCAAGATAATACTGATAACGTTCGTCAGCTGTATCCGTTATGACGATCTCCCGTTCACAGTCCATACAGATAAATTCTCCGCAAATGGCTATTCCTTGTTCTTTTTCTGCCTGACATACGATGCACACCCGAAGCGCCGGGTTCTGCGGATTTGGCATGTTTGTTCACCAACCTTAGCGCGGGTCCGAGCAACGCTGCATGGACATCGATCGTTCTGGTGCAACCATGGCAACCTCTTCTAGCAGTATGGCGTTTAGAAACAAGGTTTATACGCCTACCAAATTTGGTGGATGCCAATGAGGATGAGCAAGATTCCAGCAATATACGTTGCCCCCGAACCAAACAGGCGTGACGCCCAACGGGCGCCGATATAAGCGGCAACCCCAAGCAGGACAAAACTCATGACAGCCACAGCAAGCGCGGTGATGAGGACGCCAATATGCACCACACCTGCATCGAAGCCGCCCGCAAATGCGTTGATAGCGAGCGCGAACCCAAGTACGACTGCTTCTTTTAAACTGATGGACTTCGACTGGTCAAAGTCGGCCGCCGTCGGATCACGCAGAATTCGCTGTACCACATTTTGCTTCTGCTCCTCATCGTCCTTTCGGCGCTTGCTGCGCCATGGTTCGGAAAGCACCCAGAGGCCGACCAGAATCATCACGATGGCGCCGACCCACGCGGTCGTCTGCGCTGGCAGATAGTGTGTCAGCGTACTGCCAACGACACCAGCCAGCCAGGTACAGATTCCGGAGATCACAGCGATGATAAAATTGGCCAAAAAGGAAAAATGGATCTTGCGAACCCCATACGCAATCCCGACCCCAGCATTGTCAAGGTTCGATGCAACCGCAATTGCCATAACTGTAATGAGGCCGGACCACATCGGAGAGCACCTCCCAGGAATCCATATACCTTATGACAGCCTGCTTGGACGTGTTTCACATATGGTCAGGGGTGTCCCACGATATGCTATAATGCTGTTGCTTTGAACGCATTGAAGGGGCGTGTGTTTTTGCCTCAAGGGTCGGGGGTGGATCATTACGCGTACTGCCAACTTAGCTCGTGGCGCCACCGTCATGGTGGTGTTCGTGATGCTGGCCAAAGTCCTCGGCCTTTTGTTTGTGATCCCGCTGAACAACCTCATTGGCCCTTGGCGGCCTTGGCATTTATGCCAACGCCTATTCGCTCTATGTACTGCTCCTTACCCGTTGACCACCGGGTTTCCGACAGCGATGGGGCGACTGGTTCTGAACGGTCCGCCCTCAAGCGGTATGGTGACGTCGAATAGATTTATCGCGTTACCGTACGACTCGTCACACTGCTTGGCATCCTCATGTTTCTCCTGATGTGGTTTGGTGCACCACTTTACAGCCGTATCATCGCATTGCAGTCACAACACGCGGCCGTTCAGCAGTACACCTTGTCCATGCGCGCTCTGGCACCAAGCCTGGCTCGTTGTCCCGATTATGAGCGCCTATCGCGGCTACCTGCAGGGCTTTCAGCGCATGGAACCGTCTGCGTATTCGCAGGCAATTGAGCAGCTGTTCCGGGTGATCGCGATTATCTTCGGTGCTTGGTGGGTCATGCGCGTCACACATAACGTATCGCATGGTGCGGCGGCAGCCGCCACCTTCGGGAAGCTTTATCGGCGCCCTTGCTGGCGTAGCCCTGCTCTTTGTCGCAGTCACGTCCCTGCGCAAGGAAACGGCCGAGTGACCGCGATATGAAACCAACTGAATCAGCCCGGACCGCCATCCGCATTTGCGCCTCCTATGCGCTGCCAGTGTGCCTGGGAAGCATCGTCGTGCCCATATCGCAAAACGTTGACACGCTGATGCTGCCCAGACCCCTCAGGCAAGCGGCTATACGATGAACGAAGCCAATGAACTCTGGGGTATCTTGTCGCGCCAGGCGTTTCAGTTGGTCAATATACGCTCTGCCTTTGCCCTCGCCATCGGAGCCACCGTTCTGCCGGCCATCGCGCATGCGCAGACATTGAAGGAGCAAGCGAAGGTAATCCAAACGATTCGCGGCACCATCCGCTCGATGTTTTTTATGACCTTCCCGGCAGCTGCTGTGTTTCTGGCGCTGGCAAAGCCAATCGATATCGCGTTTTATGACTCCAATCAAGGGACTGGCGTCATTGCGATGGTTTCTCTCATCGGTGTATTCAGCGGCCTGGAGCTCATTTCAACCTATATGCTGCAAGGGCTCGGTAAGATGTATCGGCCAGTTCGCAATATGTTTATCGGCATTCTTGTGAAAGTGGTATTTAACGCGATGCTAATTTACACGCTCGGCATTCTGGGGGCTGCCATCGCATCGGCCATCGGCTATTTATGTTCGTCATGGCTGAATATCATGGCAGTGAAGAAATACGGCAGAGTTCACTTCTCGGTGTGGAAAAGCTGCTCGGACCATCGCTGCTGTCGGTCCGTCGTCCTTACAGTCGCGCTATGGCTGATGAGTCGGGTAACGAATTGGTTTATCTACATCGGACCACCTGCGGCAGGCGGGTGGCCGCTATACTGGCGTACAACAGCTTGAAGCTTGGCTGCAGTTCGCCATCGTTCTGGCGGTCGGCGCGGTCGTCTATCTGGTGGTCAGCATTCGCTCGCGAGCAGTCAGTTCGTCTGAGCTGCGATCGCTGCCCGCGGTCGGCGGCTTGTTGGCCCGCTTTGCCGAACGGATTCGGCCAGTAATCTGTTGCGGGCGACCTGAGCCGCCACAGCCCATCGTTGAACCAGCCAGCGGCGCTTGCCACTCGCCATGTGCGCCTCATTGAAACAGCCAAAGATGAAGTGTAACGAGCGCTGCAACGCCAGGGATGCCGAGCAAACCAGCGGTCGCAGCCGTCAGTGTGTTAAACGGTAGATGAAAGCTGGAAGTATTCCGGCCTACCGAGTTACCGCGAATACAAATAAGCAGCCGAATACTGCAGTGCGGATCAGGCGGAAGAAGATCTTTCGCGGATACTGAATCAACTGGGAAATCACGAAGACGGCCACGAGCCCAAGGCCAACCCAAAGAAAAATACTGGCATGTCCCACACTTGTCGGCACAAACGTCCCTCCTTTTTCAGAATTCTGGTACGTTCAAAATACGTGCATTCAATCACTCGCTTTCGCACCAAAGTGGATGCCAGCCATCCGTTGCAAGCTGGTGCTGCCGTGCATAGTTCATCAGGTAACTGACTTGTCGTTCTGCCGCGCCGAGGCGAAGATTACGTGATCGATGAGTGCGGGGTCGGTCGCGTTGTCAAACTGCCTCCGCGCATACTCAAGTTCCCGCTGCGAACGAACCAGTTCTTTGATCAACAAATCGACATCCGGCTGTCTCGCGTCGAGCGCTTCCACT
>CAVWUS010000024.1:0-23861 GCA_963758235.1 uncultured Alicyclobacillaceae bacterium
GCAACATCTATGTGAAAAGCCGTAGAGCCGGTCAACGTGTAAAGGAGTCCCTGACAAAGTATTTGGAGTCTGTCCTGAAACTCAAGGTGAACCGTGAAAAGAATGCAGTAGACCGTCCTTGAGCGACTCGGTCTGAGGAGTTTACAGGAGAGGTATTTGGAACTTCGTAGTGCTTTGTGAACCGCCGTACGCCGAACCCCTATGTACGGTGGTGGGTGGTGTGAGAGGTCGGGGGCTAGGCGCCCCCTCCTACTCGATTTGACTGGCTGACTTTACACAACGCTTATACGTTCGCCTCGACGTGGTAGTCTGCTGGCGCGGTATTGTCAACACCCTGGTTCAACTTGACTGCACGGAAGACCAGCGTCAGTACGACCGTTACGATGATGTTCGCCACAAGCGCCCAAATGGCTGCGTACGCCGGTATTTGGTGACCGAACAGGTTCAGTGCATAAGTCGTTGCCTTGTAACCTGTTGTGGACCACATATAAATACCGTATACGATGCCAGCCAACCACCCAATGAGCAGGGCCCGGCGATGGAACCAACGCGTGTACAGAGCCGAATACCAGTGCGGGCAGGGTCTGCAGGACGAGGATACCGCCGACTTGCTGCATCGAAATGGCATACTGCTGCGGGAATCCGAGAATGAACACCAAAGCCCCGATTTTGACAATGAGCGAAACAATCTTCGCGACTTTTGCCTCGTGAGCCGGTGTCGCGTTTTTCTTGAAGTAACTCCGATAGATGTTACGCGTGAACAGATTGGAAGCGGCTATGGACATGATGGCTGCCGGCACCAGTGCACCGATAGCGATGGCAGCAAAGGCAAAGCCAGCAAACCAGCCAGGGAACTCCTTCAGAAACAGGAGTGGTACAGCAGCTGATGTCGTCTGTGTTTTAATGCCGGCGGCGAGTGCCATGAAGCCGAGCAGCGCGATGATGCCAAGTGCAAAGGAGTAGGCCGGCAGAAGTGCCATGTTGCGCTTGACGGTCTTGCGGCTGTCCGCGCTAAACACGCCCGTCATGGCATGCGGATACAGGAACAACGCCAATGCCGATCCGAACGCCAATGTACCATAGACAGAGAACTGCGCCGGCGACGGGACAAATGCTCCAGGCGGTGTGTGCGTGGCGAGTGCTGCCTGTGCACTGTTGAAGATATTTGCAAAGCCGTGCAGCTTGATTGGGATCACGATAATCGCGACAACCACGGTGATATAGATCATCAAGTCTTTGACGATTGCGATGGAAGCAGGCGCCCGCAGGCCGCTTGTATAGGTGTACAAGGCCAAAATGATAAACGCGATGATGAGCGGCCATTCACCCTTCAGCCCCATTGCGCGCAGAACCGCTTGCATACCAGTCAACTGCAGCGCTATGTAGGGCATGGTGGCGACAATACCGGTCAAGGCAATCGCCAGAGCAAGTGTCTTGTCGCCAAAGCGGCCCTCAACGAAATCGGATGCTGTGATATAGCCATGTTTTTTAGCAATCGACCAGAAACGCGGCAAAATCATAAAGAAGATGGGATAGACCACAATGGTGTAGGGAACTGCATAGAAGCCGAGTGCGCCAGCACCATACATCAATGCCGGTACAGCGATAAAGGTGTACGCCGTGTACAAATCGCCGCCGACTAAAAACCAGGTAATCCATGTCCCGAATCGACGCCCAGCCAACCCCCACTCTTCCAAGTGATTCAGGTCGCCCTTACGCCATTTGGCGGCAACGAAGCCGAGAACGGTCACAAGCAGGAAAAATAGAATAAATACTGCCAGAGCAGCCCAATTCATAGGCAAATGACTCCTTTACTCAATCTTTGCGCTTCGTTTTATGCGTCTTTCAATGACAGATACATGACGAAGGTTACGAGAGAACTAATAATAACCCAAAGCATCTGATACCAGTAGAAGAACGGGATGCCCCACAGCTCAGGCTTCACAGAAGCGTAAAATGACGGGAACAACGTTCCAATCAGCGGAACGAGAACGAGTAAATACCACCAGGGGCTGCCTCGCCTTTTGGACTGCGTTTGCTCCATGCCTATACCTCCTCCCTGTTACTGTGTTATGAATTATTGCTGTACATATTACTACGTAAATGCAAAATTGTCAGATAAAATTCGGTCATATCGCAGAAAATCATAGGATAGGGTGTTGAATAACGTAACAGTGTTATGTTATGCTCGGTCTGGTGGAGGCGATCCGGATGGATCAGGAACAATTGTTGTCGAAGAAAGAACTACTGGACCTGACGGGCATATCGTACGGTCAATTATATCGGTGGAAACGGAAAAATCTGATTCCTGAAGCTTGGTTTATTCGAAAGAGTACCTTCACGGGGCAGGAAACGTTTTTTCCAAAGGAGAAAATTCTCGCACGAATCGCCCAGATCAAGGACATGAAAGATGATTTGTCGCTCGATCAGCTGGCGAATATGTTTTCTCCCAATCCAGATGATGTTGTGATGGACGCTGCCGAACTCATTGGTCGAAACATTGTTACGAAAGTGGCGGCAGACTTATATCTGGAGCGCTATCCTACTGATTCGCTGACATTTGAACAACTGCTCACGGTCTATGTAACGGACGTCGCATTAAAGACAGGCGAAGTGAATTTAACCGAGACGAGTATGCTGATGCAGGTTCTCCACAATGCCTACAAACGGTTTGAACAAGGCAATGCGAGGCTGATTTTTGTACGAAAACTCGGTGTGCCGCTGTGCGTTCTGACCAGCTCGATGAGTGACTGCTATTTCGATGATGACACACGTGTCGTCCTGCAGCTGGACCTGGCTGAATGTGTTGAAGCCTTGAAACTTCGATTGGGGGAAGGGGGCAGCCAGCATGTCTGAGTCAGTTCGCGATGACTTGTCCTTGTCTGGGGTTGGCAGCGCATCTGGCGGTGTTTACGGCAAGGTGCGCCTGGAAGGAATGGCATCCATCCACGGCGATCTCGACTGCGTCGAATGCAACCTCGATGGCATGGCCAATGTACATGGTGCGATTCGTGCAGAAAGTATCCACATTCGAGGCAAGACAAAGGTTCACGGCAGTATTAAAGCACAGCGGCTGACGATTGACGGAGACGTGCTGATTGACGGAAACTGCATCGTATCCCAAAAGATCATGATTCACGGCCGGGTCAAGGTCAACGGATCCTGTGAAGCGGAACTGTTTGAGGCAGACGGGATATGCGATATCGATGGCTTGCTGAATGCCGAACGAATTTATCTACGGTTGCAAGGTTCATCATCGATCACGGATGTCGGGTGCACACAGATTCGCGTCGAGAAGGGATCCGGCCGTCCGCTGTTTCGTCAGCGGAGATTGACGGTCCAGCACGTCGAAGGTGATGACATTGAGCTATGCGAAACCGTGTCGCGCGTAGTACAGGGAAACATCGTTTCATTAGGTACTGGTTGTGTGGTGGAACGTATCGAGTACCGCACGGATTTTCACAAGCACAAGAATGCAAAGGTTACGACCGTAGATCAGCGATAAGTTGAGGGGGTGACAAAGGATGTCGGATTCGATTGACCTGGCGGGGGAAAACCGCCAGAACTGAACCATTCACGGAACAGCAGAGGCTGGTGGCGGCACGTACCGGAACGTAACGGTTCGCGGAGAAGGAATCGTCAATGGCGATCTCACTTGTAACCGGATGAGAGTCATGGGAACGATGCAGGTTTCAGGTAACATGGCGTGCGAGACGGCTAAGGTCATGGGGCCCATGAATGTTCATGGCGGGATGAAAGGACAGCGTGTCGTGGTACTCGGCGAGTTTGCCGTACAGGGCGATTGTGCGGCAGAAGAACTGCGCATTAAGGGCGTCTGCAACATTGACGGAATGGCGAATGCGGATCGGATTGATATTCAGCTGTACGGCAGCAGCGCCATCAACGAGATTGGATGCGAGTCAATCGTCGTCAAGTCTCGCCGGAGTTGGCTGAAACCGCACAGGGCCAGGTTTACAGCCGATACAATCGAAGGAGATCGGATTGAACTGGCAGATACGGACGCTCGGGTGATTCGCGGCAACCACATCGTTCTCGGACCAAACTGCCGAATTGAACGGGTTGAGTATGGGTCTTCACTCTCGGTTCACCCATCTGCGTCCATAAGGGAAAGAATAAATTCATAACGACAGGAGATATGAGATGAGTCAGGGGGTAACCAAAATAGGTCCTGTAGTGGCTGGGCTGCTTCTGGGTATTTTCATTTCAGCGATGGACAACACAGTTGTCGCGACGGCGACTGGTAACATCGTTTCGCATCTCGGAGGTATTGACAAAATCGTTTGGATCACGGCCGCGTACATGGTGACCGAGATGGCAGGGATGCCGATTTTCGGGAAACTTTCAGACATGTATGGTCGAAAACGCTTTTTTGTCTTCGGTCTTGTCGCATTTTTAATTGGCTCCATGCTGTGCGGTACTGCTCAGAATATGGATCAGCTGGCTCTGTATCGCGCTATCCAGGGTGTCGGTGGCGGTGCCTTGATGCCAATTGCTTTCACCATCATATTTGACGTTGTTCCGCGGGAGAAGGCTGGTCGCTTTTCCGGAATGTTCGGGGCCGTGTTTGGCGTGGCCAGTATTTTTGGTCCGCTGTTGGGCTCGTATATTACGGATCATATCAGTTGGCGCTGGGTATTTTATATCAATGTCCCGATTGGAATCGTGACCTTTATACTTGTGTACTTCTTTTATCATGAGTCGAAGCAGCACGTCAAGCAGCGCATTGACTGGTTCGGCATCCTTACGCTGGTCCCGGCCATTGTCTGCCTCATGTTTGCGCTTGAGTTCGGGGGCAATCAGTATGCATGGAACGCGCCACAGATTTTGGCCGGTTTCATTGCTGCGGCAATCTTATTTCTCCTTTTCCTGTACGCTGAGAGGCATGCCGCTGAGCCAGTGGTATCATTTCACATGATCCGAAACCGCGTATTCGCGGGCAGCAATTTAGTCGGTATCCTGTCTGGCAGCGCCTACATTGTAGCTGTCATTTATATTCCAATCTACATCCAAGGTGTCCTCGGCGGCTCGGCCATCAATGCCGGGGTGGAACTGTTGCCGATGATGCTCGGTTCATCCATTACAGCTCCAATTGGCGGCATGCTCGCCAATAAAATGTCGTATCGCAATGTCCTGCTGCCATTTTGCCTGCTTTTCTTGGTCGGCATTTACCTGCTGACAACGCTCAACACAGGGTCGGCCACGTGGCAGGTTATGGTGTATATGGCCATTGTGGGCCTTGGCATTGGACCATCGTTTTCAGTGATTGGCATGGCAGCCATGAGCGAATTTGATATTTCGATGCGAGGTGCAGCCAGTTCAACGAATTCGTTTGTGCGCGAACTTGGGATGACCGTCGGTATTGTTGTGTTTGGCGTGATTCAGAAGAATGTGTTTAATCACCAGCTCAAGCAGGCGTTTGCCGGTCTGCCGTATATGCAGGCAGGGAGTCAGCCAATGGACCCGCGACAAATGCTCACACCGCAAACACGTGCACATATTCCTGCATTTGTCTTGCACCGTTTGAGTTCGGCACTGTCAACCTCGGTTACGCAAGCACTGCTGTGGGATCTCATACCTGCCATTCTGGCGCTGTTGATGGTCTTCTATATGGGAAATCGACGGTTTAAAGGAATGGACTCGACACGCCAGCCATGAGGGCTGGCGTGTTCGAGCAAGATGAGCAGTCAGTGCAGCAGTACAGTCAGTCAAACAGGCTGAGATATTCCCCGTATCCTTCGCGCTCGAGGTCTTCTTTCGGGATGAAGCGCAGGGCAGCAGAGTTGATGCAGTAGCGCAGACCCCCTGCTTCACGCGGTCCGTCCGGAAATACATGTCCAAGGTGTGAATCTGCTGTCTGGCTTCTGACTTCAGTGCGGATCATGCCGTGACTTGTATCTCTACGTTCCACGATTTCCGACGGTTCAATCGGTTTTGTAAAACTCGGCCAGCCGCAGCCTGCATCGTATTGATCGCGAGAACAGAATAACGGTTTCCCAGAGACGACATCGACGTAAATTCCGTCCCGCTTGTTATCCCAGTACTCGTTTTGAAATGGCGGCTCAGTTGCATTGTTCTGCGTGACTTCGTATTGCATGGGCGTAAGTTTTTGACGAAGGTCTGCCTTATCCATGATCTCTCACCTCACAAAACATGCCGTACTGCCATCTTATCACTCATTGTAAAAGCGTGTGGTTACGCGGTACATCCCATTTCTGTTTTGTTGACGCTAGGATATCCGTTTTGATGGAAGTTAGTCGGCGGCGGGTGGTATTTGACAGGTGGTCTCTGCATGATAGACTACAAATAAAAATGCCAGAAAACAAAGAAGAGTCAATCACGCCTTGGGGGTCTACGCGTGAGTATGCAGAATGGACAGGCTTCTGTTCGAGAACAGCGTTTATTGGTTCGAGACGCGGACGAAGGCGGAATACCTGCAACGGTATCGGTTCCGCAATATTGTCATTTGTTTGTAGATGGAATCGAGCATGCGAGTCAAGTGACCGTCAGTTCGGATCATCAATATGAACTCCGCTGCGATGTCATTCAACCAGACACGCAAATAGAAGTTACTGAATCGGCTGATGGGTTATCTGTGACGGTAAGCGTCCATTTGACGGAAGGAAAACAGTTCCGAATAGCGGATGCACCGTGGTCTCGGCAACTTGAGCTGCGCTTGCTGGAGCAACCTATCGCGCCGTCGCCGCCAACCGCGGATCAGATCTACCAAACTGTACAGGGACTCGGCTTTGTCGGTACATATGACGAGGCAGCCGTGGCAGAGCTGGCCTCCTGCAGACGTACAACCAGCCGTGTCGTGTTGCGTGGGCGTCCAGCTAAACCTGGGCGTTCGCCCGAGTATCGCCTGGTTCCACTTACGTACCACAACGATGTATTGCATCGCTGGCGATCCGTAGACACGGTAAAGGCAGGCACAGTCGTCGCAGAGTACGTTGCAGCCCAAGCGGGAGAGGACGGCATGGATGTGCACGGCCGCACTATTTCGGCGCCGATGCTGGGCCATCCGCTTCCCAAACTGGGAGAGGGACTGAGCCTTGTAGATGGCGTAGTGGTTGCCGATCGTGATGGGCGTTTTATTGGTTCCAGAACGATGCTCACCGTGGTCATGCAGCTTGTCATGAGTGAGGACATTGTTGCCAAAGAAGGGTTCATTGAATTTGACGGTGATATCACGACCACTGGCTCGATTATGGATGGCAGCGTGGTTCGGGCAACTGGCCTAATCAGTGTTTATGGCAGTATCTATGGTGCCGACGTCATCGGCTTTGGCGGTGTACGTGTTGGTAACAGCATTGTCAATAGTCAGGTGGTCGCCGGTAGCTCCGGCGGTCACAGTGCAGACTGGCAGCAGGCTGTTACTTTAGCGGTCGGGGCGGTAGCAGCGCTTCGGCAACAGATAACGGAAGCCGTTCGTGTACAGATGCAAGTGCGGAAAGAAGCTGAACAGGGGCAGCGAAGCATGCAGTCCGCCCACCTCGTCCAACATGCGAAAATCGCGCTGACTGACTGCGTGATCGCGCTCAAACAGCGGCTTTGTGAACTTTGTTCCGACATTGCACCGGACGAGAAAGTGGACGATCGCTGGGCTGAACTCGGACACATCATCCGCGGTCGATGGCTCAATGTACAGCTGGCCGATATCCGGATGGACAGCCTGCAGTCACTGGAAGATGGCTTGCTGAAGTATCAGAAGTATCTACAGTCGTTATTCCAGGATGAACCGGCGAATGTAGAGGCGGAAAGCATTGTGTCGAGCACCGGTCCAGCCGCCCGGCGATGTCATCGTGAACGGCCGCGGCACCGTCTGAGCAGCATTGTCTGCGGCGGCGTGTTCCGCACCACTGGCTTTGTTCGCGGCGGGTTCTGTTACTGCCGAAAAAGAGGCGCACATTCGTGAGCTTGGTACGGAACTTGGTACACAAACGCGGATACAGGTGAATGACGTAAATGGGAAAATTGAAGTTTCACTCCGCCATCCAAACACGTGGCTTGAAGTTGGAATGGTTGGTGAATGCAATGACGAGACGGAGCGGAACGTGAAACGCGGGGGATGATTGGCAGCCAGCCAAGGCAGAGGGCTGTCACGACAGCCCTCCGACTTGTAGCCAAACGGTCGGAATTAATAAACAGGCGTGGTTGTGCATGTGGTCACGCTATACGGACCAACAGGATGAACAGGACGAAGATGATCAGAAACACGACTGCCCAACGTGTATAACCACCGAATACTCCGTACATGAAAATACCCTCCTCTGTGATGTGTGGTTTCACTTATGCCCGTTGCCTTGACGCAGGCTGCATCAGTAAGCTGCGGCGGCACCGTAGCCTGGCACCAGCAGGAAGAACAGGACGAAGATAATCAGAAATACAACCGCCCACTGCGTGTAACCACCGAATACTCCGTACATCGCAATTCCTCCTTTCGGCCTTGATGGTTTAGGGTATGAGCCACGACATGTTCGGGAAGCGGTATTCGCCCGGTTTTCAATCATCGAAAAAGACCGCCCTCACTGGCCAAGCGCCAGTAGGGCGGTCTGATTTTGGACGCGTTATGCAAGTCTACCGATTTGGTGTATAGGGAATACCGTCAGCGGCAGGCGGGTTGCTGCGGCCAACGATACCCGTCAAAGCGATAATGGTCAGGGCATACGGCAGCATTTGCAGCAGGTTGGTCGGAACGTTGGTTCCCTGCAGGGCGATTTGTAATGCACTTGCAAAACCGAACAGCAGGGACGCTCCAAATGCCCCGAACGGCGTCCACTTGCCAAAAATCATGGCTGCCAGCGCGATATAACCACGGCCGTTTGTCATATTGACGTCAAACGAATTGAGGATGCCAATGGACAAATACGCACCGCCAATCGCAGACAGCACACCACCGATAATAACGCCGGTGTAGCGTAGTCGCCAAACGTTCAAGCCGGCCGTATCCGCTGCAAGCGGATTTTCGCCGACAGAACGCATCTGCAAGCCCAATCGCGTGTGGAACAAAAACCAGTGCGAGACGATGACCAGAACAATCATCACATACAGCAATACGCTCTGCCCTGACAGGACATCACCGATGAATGGGACTTTCGCCAAGCCCGGGATGTGAACGGTTGGCAGCGACGGCGTATTAACGGGCGTGCCGTTAAAGCCAAACACAGAGTCGAGCAGGAAGGCCGTAATCCCTCCTGCGAAGATGTTAATGGCCATGCCAAGAACCACCTGATCGGCCGCCAGGTGAATGGCTGCCCAGGCAAACACAGCGGAAACGACAGCCCCCATTATCATTGCGCAGAGCAACCCAATCCACGGGTTGTTGGTCCAGTATGAGAACGCGACACCGAAGAATGCGCCAATCAGCATGATGCCTTCCATGGATATGTTGACGACGCCTGTCCGTTCCGAAAAGGTGCCACCCAAAGCAGGGAGTGCCAACGGGACGGTCAAGGACAGCGTTGATGCCCATAACTGTGGTTGCAGCAGTACGTCACTCATGTGCCTTATCCCTCCTTTGCCACCATCGGCTTGTTTGTTCGACGGCGTCTGAACCAATCGCGTATTATCGGAATAATCCGTTCAGCGGCCACGAAGAAAATAATGAGCCCTGTCAGCACGTCGCTCAAGCTGGCCGGTACATTCGTGATCATTTGTACGTTTTGGGCTCCGGTATTCAAGGCCGAAAAGAAAATAGCTGAGAGAATGATGCCAAACGGATTGTTACGGGCTAACAGCGCCACCACGATACCCGTGTAACCATAACCGCTGTTAAAGCTGTCCGTCAGTTGATGGTCGGCGGAGAGCATTTGAATGCCGCCAGCAAGTCCAGCAAACACGCCGCTTAAACCCAAGGCCAATACGGTATTCCAGGCGACGTTCATGCCGGCGTAGCGGGCAGCGCGCTGATTGTAGCCAACTGCGCGGAGCTGAAACCCGGTTGTCGTCTTGTTCAGGATGAACCACACCACTACGCAGGCCACAACCGCCCAAATGATTCCGGTCGTCAGCTGCGGCTGAATCAAGACGGTCATGAATGTGTGTGGATCGACCTGTGGCGATTGAGGCGTCGAACCTTTTTGCTGCATCGGGCCGCCTTCAATCATGTACTGTACGAGATCGATTCCGATGTAACTCATCATCATGGTCGAGATGACTTCATGGGCTCCGACATACGCTTTCGTCAGGCCTGGAATGATGCCACCCCAGAGGCCGCCGGCGATCATTGCTGCCAACAGGCAGATGAGCATGTGCAGCCAGCCGGAGGTACCGTCAAATGGTAACCAATCCAGACAGCGACCATTGCGCCAATCCAGTATTGGCCATCGGCACCGATGTTGAATAGACCGGCGCTGAATGCAATGGCGATGCCGAGACCCGTTAAGATGAGCGGTACGGCACCGCGAGCGTGTTTCCAAGGCTGAACAGATTGCCGAATGCACCCGAAATCAGCGAGCCGTACACGGACCAATGGATTGTAGCCGAAACGAGGCGACGATGATGGCGCCGATGATGATCGCGATTACGGAAGCCAGCAATCGGGGTGGTGCGCATTCGCCAAGGCATTCCCTTCATGGGGCGCTCACCTCCGTCGCCTATCTTTTACGCCCGTCATCACAATCCAATCTGCTCTCGTGTTGCTGTTCCCCTTGAAAATTCCGACAATTTGTCCGTCGTGAATCACGGCGATGCGGTCGGATAGGCTCATGATCTCGTCCAGTTCGAGCGATACGAGCAGCACGCCCTTGCCTTCGTCGCGCAGGCGCAGCAGTTGGTCGTGGATGCCTTCAATTGCGCCGACATCGAGTCCGCGAGTCGGTTGCGCGGCAATGATCAGCAACGGATCGCGCGACACTTCACGCGCGAGAATGACTTTTTGCTGATTGCCGCCGGACAGCTCGCCGCTTTGCGGCAGGGAATGGGCGGCCGTACATCGAATGCTTCAATCGGCTTTTGCGTGAAGCGAGCGCTTCATTCGGCTTGAGTAAACCCTTTCGGGAAAAAGCGGTTTTCGGAAAGTCACGCAAGATACTGTGTTTCGACCAGTGAAAAGTCTAGTACGAGGCCGTCCAAATGCCTGTCCTGCGGTACATAGGCGATGCCCCTCTGTGTTCGCTCAGCGGGGGAGGCATGTGTAATATCCCTTCCGTCAAAGTGGATGGTTCCCTGCGTTGCTTTAGCCAAGCCTGCAATCCCATCTACGAGTTCGAACTGACCGTTGCCGTCAATCCCGGCCAACCCTAGAATTTCACCAGCGAAAACTTCCAGTGTGATGCCGCGAACGCGTTCGTGCTTTGCGTGATCGACCACGTGCACATCGTTCAGCTGCAATACTACCCGGCCTGGGGTGGCAGGTTTCTTGTCGATGCGCAGGATGACTTCGCGACCGACCATCATGTTCGCCAGTGTCTGCGGTGTTGCATCCTTCGGTCGAAATTGTATCGACGGTGCGGCCAGCGCGCATGACAGTCACGCGATCGGATATTTCCTTCACTTCGTCGAGCTTGTGGCTGATAAAGAGAATTGGGATTCCCTGAGCTTTCAGATGGTTGACGACCTCGAACAATTCACGCGTTTCCTGCGGGGTAAGCAGCGCTGTTGGTTCATCTAAAATCAATAGTTTCGCCTGGCGATAAAGCGCTTTTAAAATTTCGACGCGCTGCTGCAGTCCGACCGAAAGATCTTTTACTTTAGCGGCCGGATCGACCGTTAGACGATACTGTTCTGACAGTTTGCGGACTTGTTCGTTGGCTGCTTTGCGATCGTAGTGGATTCCACCAGGCTCTTCGCCCAGTACAATGTTTTCTGCTACGGTCAATGCTGGAATCAGCATAAAATGTTGGTGCACCATGCCGATGCCGGAGTGAATGGCGTCACTTGGACTGCGAAAGGATACGGTTTGTCCGGCAAGTTTGATTTCACCAGAGTCTGGCTGATACAGGCCGTAGATCAGTTTCATCAAGGTCGATTTGCCCGCACCATTTTCGCCAAGAATCGCGTGCACTTCACCGCTTCTAACGGTGAGATTGACATGATCGTTCGCCAGGACACCGGGAAACGCCTTGGTTAAATCGATTACTTCGAGGAAATTCTCCATATCCTGTCTCCTCGTTTCAATTCAAGTGAAAAACATCGCCTAAAAACAGGAGGGGTGCACGACAACCGCAAGCGCATCGTCGTACACCCCCTTGTGACGTTATTTGGAAAGTGTAGCGGAAACTTTAATGGTGCCGTTTTTAATTTGCGCAGCGTATTGGTTTACCTGATTGATGATGCTCTTTGGTACGTCACTGTTGAACTTGCCAAGACCAACACCATTGTTTGCCAAGTCAAAGTACTGATCGCCTGACTTAAACTTGTTGTCCAGTGTCTGCTGAATGACATCGTATGTTGCCGTATCAACACCCTTAGTTGCGGAGGTGATGACCGTATTTGGCGCCAAATAGTTCTGGTCTGCGTCAACGCCAATGGCATATACGCCGGCCTGTTTGGCAGCATTGATTACACCCAGACCGGTACCGCCAGCAACCTGGAAGACAATGTCCGCGCCGCTTGCAATCTCCGATTGCGCCACTGAACTGCCTGTAGCAGTATCGCTGAAGGAGTTGGCGTACTTCAGCAGCATGGTCGCGGTTGGATCGGTCTTTTTAAGACCTTGTTGGAAACCGGCAATATAGGAATTTACCGGTGGGATCGACTGCCCGCCGACGACGCCGACAACATTGGCCGAATTCATATGCGGGATGCTTTTATCCTTTTCCATTAGACCAGCCATTGCTCCAACCAGATAACCGCATTGTTCGGTTTTGAACAGAGCAGAGGTGACGTTTGGAATGCCTGTGATGGAATCATCGATGATCAGGAACTTTGTGTTTGGGTACTGCTTGGCCGAGACCTGTCGAACGGCAGAGTCCATCAGGTAACCTACAGCAATAACTAAGTTGTAATTGCAGCCGCAAAACGGGTCAGGTTGGGGACATAGTCGGAAGCGTCGGTTGATTGCACCACATTTCCTTTAATGCCGAGTTTGTTTTCAGCGTTTGTCAGTCCGACATCGGCCAAATGGTTGAAGCCGTGGTCATTCAACCCGCCCGTATCTGTTACAAGGCCTACTTTAAAATTACTTGCACCATTGGTTCCACCTTTGCCGGCTGTGTTTGTAGTGGTATTATTGCTTGTCCCACAACCAGCAACAAGTCCGGCCATCAGCACTGCTGCGCCGGCAAAGGTCAACGCCTTTCGCATTCGAATTCCCCCTGTTTTTACGTTGTACTCTTTCTTGGAATAAAGCCTGTCAGATGATGTGACTTCATCCGACAAAGATCAGAACAAAATGCCATTCGTTAAGCGCTTCTGATTTCCTGCTTCATATTTTGCTACAACCTAAAAAAAATACCCGTTTGCTGGATGCTTTTATTCGGTTTTGAATGGGAATGGGATATCTGGGAGTAACTTCAGTCGCTAACGATTGAAGATTCGGCTTATTCACGCATTGGTGCTGCCGATCAGGCGACTGTGCATGACGGCGATGCAGCGATCCATGATGACTGTTTTTCCCGCTGAAATGGCCTGGTTTGCCGCGTCTTCGTGGTAGACACCCTGCTGGCCCCAAATGACAGGTGCATCCGTTTGCAGACAATCCGCAATCACTTCAGGCAGAGCGTCACTTTGACGAAAGATATTAATGATGTCAATTGGTTCAGTGATAGCCGTCACACGTGCGACGGCAGGTTCGCCAAGTGCTTCTTTGATGTTTGGATTAACCGGGAAAATTCGGTAACCTCTTTGCTGCATGGTGTGTGAGATGGCATAGCTGGTGCGTTCTGGGGTATCGGAGAGACCAATCACCGCGATGTTCTTTGCTTTTTGGAGAATCGCTCGAATCTGTTCTGAATCGGGGTTTTGGAAGGCCAAGTGGAGCACCTCCTGAGAGAAATTTTCACTTAGCATACCATACAAGGCATGGATTTAAGCCTACGATTGATGCACCTTGATAATACGAGGACGGGCTGTCCTCTCAGCAGGTGTTCGCTGCTTTAGAGAACAGCCCCAGTTGGTCGCTGCTGTGTCTAGTTGTACATTTGTTCAGCTGCTGCTTTCGTCGTCAAAGTACGTGTAGCCAGGGCTTTCGGTGAAAGCATGATAGCTTGTCACGGCGACTCCTGGTGCTCCTGCAATTGGTGCACCTGCAACTGCTGCACCAGTTACAGGTACGAACAGGAAGAACAGGACAAAGATGATGAGAAACACGACAGCCCAGCGCGTATACCCTCCGAATACACCGTACACACTAACCCCTCCTTCGTGAGATAACACATCACATGCATGAATGCCTACAAGGGATACGGACAGAAGCACAATTTGAAGAGGACAGGTCAAACGCCGTCACCTGGCATCTTTTGCCTAAGATTTCTATCGCAAAGGTGCTTGCGATAAACCGGTTGTTCATGCTAATATAACGATTGTCGCTTGACCAACCATGGAGAGATGTCCGAGTTGGTCGAAGGAGCACGATTGGAAATCGTGTAGGCGGTTTAAACCCGTCTCGAGGGTTCGAATCCCTCTCTCTCCGCCACATGGCGGCGTAGCTCAGCTGGTTAGAGCACACGGTTCATACCCGTGGAGTCGGTGGTTCGAATCCACTCGCCGCTACCAGAAACATGACGCAATGAGGCTGTCCAGGAAATTGGTCCTGGACAGCCTCATGTTTTTGTGCGCCGAAGCGGCGACACACGCTCGAATTGTACAGCAGCATAATGTGGAGGATGACCTGGTGCCTGAGTCACGTGCTGCAGGGCGAGATTCGGTGGATTTTAGGGAAGGGAAACTTCCTTAGTGACGCCCATTGCGATCCTTTCGATCGCTATCGCGGCCGCGACCTGTGCCGTAACGATCCTTTCGATCGCTATCGCGGCCGCGACCTGTGCCGTAACGATCCTTTCGATCGCTATCGCGCACGCCACCTGCACCATAACACTCTTTTTAAGCGTTATTCCCAGGCTGCAAGTGAACTCGCGATACGATTAAGTACCAGGACAGTTCGTTTCAAGGCTCGCGGGACCCTGAAACTGCTTCAAAATTGGGCTATATAGCGGTCCTTGTGGTAGTTATTCTGCCCAACGTTCCTCAATTATCGCTCAATAGTCACCATTCTGGTCTCTAATGCATCTGGCGCTCACTATTGAGCTAGAACGATTGTGCCGTACTTCCACTTGATTGGCCGTAGCCACCGCCTGATTGCCCAAACGACTGACCGTTCGCAAAAGACTGGAAGCTGCCTGAGCCAGCATAGCCGGTATGGATAAAGGATAAAACGATTTGTACCAAGAGCAGGAGCGCGGCTATTCCGACTAGCCATTTAAGCCATGCAGGTGGTTCGTTTACAGGTCGCAGGACAAAGACAAGGAGCATGACTGCCAGGCAAAGGAGACCTAAGTCTGATACATATGTACCAAGGCTAAAGGCATGGTGGCCGTAGCGGCTAAATGTACCAGGCTGGAACGTTCCTGAACCCGAACTGCCACCAAAACCAGGCCTGTTGCCGAATGAACCGCTTCCAAAGGACCCGCGGGTAAAGCTGACCGGCGTGAATAATCTCCGGATGTCGGTGTAGATGGTATACAGTCCGGACAGGCAGTACAGGACGGCTGCAGCAGCCAAGAGTTGAAGGCGTTTCATAAGTTTCCTCCCAGGTTCGTAATCACTCTAGATTAATTACCTGCTTTGGCGCTGCATTCCTTTCAGGAAATATGGTCGCGTTATGCTGATTTTATGGAGATTTCGTGATGATCGGGCTCATCGTTGAAGCCAGGACAATTGTGAAGCAGACATGGCCTCATCATCATCGAGCCGCCAGCTGTCGCCGGGGCGTTCCTGAACAACGACGAATCGATGATATTTGAATTGCTGGAGCTGTGATTCTACGGCAGGGTTCGAACTCGAGGCCGAGACCACACCGAGATATACCTTCACTGCGGCATATGAATCTGTCTGGCGGCGCAGTACCCCGGCCTGCTTGGTAATATCGCGCAGGTCGTAAACAACTGGGTGCTTCAGCTCTGCGAAATAACGCATCTGACCCAAATCAACATAGGTAGGTTTGCTGCGGGTAGTTAGCAAGCTTTCCGCCTGGTTGTATGCATGCGCGCTTATCAGTTGGTAAAAGTTCACAGGGATCTGTTCTGCTGCTGGTTCAGTCTGCACATCGAAGTTGTACGGCCAAATTGGATTGCGGACTTGAGAAACGTACTGTTCGTGCGGCTCAGGTTCAGCTGCTGAGACTGTACTGGTCAATAACGCGCCCATCAGTGTACAGCTCGTCAAGAAGCCAAACCATTTGTGCTTTTGCTGCAAAAAGACCAACTCCTGCTGTCAGTATATAGTCCCATCATATCCAGGATAGGGATGATTCAGCCTCGGTTCGGGGTTGTAACGTCCGCAATCGCATGCGACAATAGGGGGCAGATAGTTGCAACTGGGAGGGGCTACGATGGATAAATTGACACGGATTGAAATTTGCCAGTTCAAGCGAACGGAAAATAGCGCATGGGAGCTTGGTCTGATGATGAATGACGGTATGCTGGGCCTGATTGATGAATCTGGTCAACCAGTTGAATCTGTGTGGGAGTCAACCTCTACAGGATTCTTTGATGTTGAGATTGGTCCAATTTTTGACAGTGCACGAAGCTACTTCAACCTAAAATGAATCCTTGACTTTTTCCTAGAATCCAGTTACACTGTAACTCGCTGCTTCAATGAATGCCACCTTGGCTCAGGGGTAGAGCGGCTCACTCGTAATGAGCAGGTCGTCGGTTCGAATCCGACAGGTGGCTCCATCAGAATCCTTGATTTAACAAGGAAAAACAGACAGGCATCCGATTATGGATGCCTGTCTGTTTTTGAAAAATGTGTACAAAATGTGTGCGAAACATTTTCCGAATTGAATCTGTGTGCAGATTATTTGTAACGGATCGGCCGCGATTAAGTAGCTTGGACAATTTCGTAGCAGCATCGTGTTGCAGGGTAGGAACCACATAGGAATAACAGAACGCAGTGTCAACATTGAACCACGGTATTTTATTCACCCTTCGACCGTTTCCTGGTAAACACTTTTGATGTTTCTTTGAGTTTCTTTTGGGTACAATTCCACTCGTTGTGATTGGCAAACTTATCCGAAAGGTAAGGACGCAAAACCACGGGCCTATGGATGATCTATGGTAGCCGGGTTACCATCCAAGTCGATATGCAGCTTGGATGAAGGAGTGGACGAGATGAGGATCGGGCTAGACCCCGGTCCCAGCTCAAAGAAAAAGAGTAAGGGCTGGGTAAGGAAACAAATGATGAAAAGGGAACTCAAGAAACTGGGTAAGGAGATTGAGACAACCAGACGTATACTCTACGAAAAGTATTATGAAACCCAGGATTTGCAAAGTTCCGCAGTGCGACTAGTTAGCACTACCCTCGATGTACTGATTGTTCGACACCAGAGACTAACTGCAGCCATAGATGATCAATCTTTGTAACATCACAAGCCCTCGATGACTTTTTAGGTCGGGGGCATTTTTACTGTCTCCTACTTGACTCGTCAAGAAGGATTATCAGCTGATGCGGGGAAATAGACAAGAAACAGCATATTTCGACAAAGGCAAAACTGTGGAAACGCAGTGACGCAAAGCTACAGGGTCTTTGGCATGATCATGCCATGACAGCCAGCTACCGAACCGCACGGCACCCTCGGAAGCGGGTGCATTTTATGTTTTAAAGGAGGTATCGCGAAACCCAAAGTTTTGAATCATTTTTGAAGTTTTGATTCTACTAAATCAAATATATTGTCGAAAAGAGGCGTACTTATGGACAAGAAGGTTATGTTATCTGTTTTAACGACCGGAGCTCTAGTATTAGCATCAGGCGTAACGGCACTTGCGGCAACAGAAACTACCCATCACACAGTACAACACCATACGACGCATCACAGTTCGTCAAAGGTAACAAAACATTCCATCGTAACGAATCACAACACGGGAAACAAGACACCCTCACGAAAGGTCAACAAAGGACATCTGACGCCAAAGGTTAATGTGATTTCTGACGGTACATATACGGATAACTTTAGTGCCTTTGGTGTGCCCGCGCACGGTACGGCTAAGGTCATTGACAACGGAACCCAGTTGATTGGTACGGACTATGTGGTCTTTGAAGGTAAACACTATTCAGTAACCTTCGATCAAAACCTTTCCGGCTACACTGTAACTGGAGGAACTTATACTGCTAAAAGTCAAACTGGTACTACCAAAACGGGTACGCTTAATGGTATAAAGGTACCTGTTGAACGGAACGGAAATCGCTTAACTCCATCCATGTCATTCTTCACCGCTGTGGATATTTTGAAACAAATTCTCAAGCAGTAAATTTATTTACGTCAATATATACAGAGAGGCGGTCGGGGTAGCTGACCGTCTCTTTGCATCGCAGGGACTGACTACTGCTGTACCCTCAGAACTTAGATACAAGCGTGCTTGGTGGTGGAACAGAAGAGTTGAAGTACGGTGACCTGCCAAGTCCGGATGTGGGACCGAATGATGTTCTGATTGAGGCGTACGCCACTTCTGTGAACTCTGTGGACTGGAAAATCCGCGAAGGATACCTGAAGGAGTACCTGCAGTACAAGTTTCCACTTATTCTTGGGTGGGATGTTACCGGAGTGGTCATGAAAGTCGGGGAAATGGTTGAGACCTGCAGTGTCGGAGACGAGGTCTTTTCGCGACCTGCGACCGAGCGCAATGGAACCTGAGTATGTGGCAGTTGACGAGCATCTGGTGGCCAGAAAGCCTAAGAATATCTCTTTTGAAGAAGCCGCATCCATACCGTTGGCTGGGTTAACGGCGTGGGAGGCGATTAATGAGGTCGCGCACGTGTCATCTGGACAAAAAGTTCTTATACACGGGGGAGCAGGTGGTGTAGGTATATATTTGCCAACAGGTTACTGTCCATCAGCGGGTTCCCGAATGCACAGTATTGAATAACTGGGGCGCTTTATGCTACTTGAACATCATGGGGTACGGCCGTGCAAGAACAATGAAATCTTCGCCTGTTGTGGCACAAATCGCCACTTGACCACGTTTGACCGTTGCCGACGCGACCTTGGTGATTCGATTACTGTGAATTTCATAAACGGCTGCATTTCTTGGTATATTTGGATTGGTTATAGTTAGCGTATATGGTGATACTAAGGTTGCTGAAGACATGAAATTCACGGCATCCTCGGTTACCAAATCGTGCTTCAGGAAAGCAAATCTTCCGAATCGGTTCGGAAATTTAAGTTCCTGACTCGTGATGTCCGCTTCAGTACCCTGATTGAGTGAGCCTGCAGGTATGGCAAGACGTACTGAACTACCGTTCAGAGTGCCGGTAACCTCTCCACCGGACTGAGCTACACTCCCCGCAAGCAAGTTTGTGACCCCGCTTAAACCATTTGGAGCCTTCAGGTGCCCCAGATAAGGCTGAAGGGCTTGTTCCCCTATCTGAGCTAACACACTCTGTCCAGCAACGGTTGGGTGAACATCGCCTTGCGCCACTCGCACGTCGGTGAGCTGATTTCCGTTAAACGCACTGTGCGCATCTGCTACGACAACGTTCTTGTTGGCGGCAGCCATCTGCGTGATTGTGGCATTTACGAGAGCCTCCAGTTGCTCATCCAACGGATGTAACGGGGATTGGGTCGGGAACGGATCGTACAAATTGTAGGCAACAATCGGTGCCGATGACTCAGAACGAATCAACGCGATGGACTGTGCAAAATTCTTCCCGAATTGAGTGATTATGTTTTGAATTTCGCTTTGTTGTTGTTGGCTGAGTGCCGGGGGCGTCGACCCACTGCTCAGTAGCCCATTGGCCTCTGCCCACTGAAGGAGATCATTGCTGCCGATGTCGAGTGTAATTGCCGATGCTCCGCGAATTGCACGGCTGAAGTTTGGACGTTGCAAAGCAGACAGCAAGTCACCGGAAGTCCATCCTGGAATTCCCAGGTCGGACACACGCAGATGGTCGGCACGTCCCATCAGATAGGGAAATGCATACTGAGAGGGAACTGAATTGTTGTCCGTATCATCCAAATTGTACCCAAATGTTATCGAGTCACCCAAAGCCACTAATGTGCCCCTGTACATTGACGTTCTTGGCGCGGCTGATGCGACGGAGCCGGTGATGGTGCATGACAGCACGATCCCAAACGCAACGAGACCCTTTGTGTATAAAGCCAAACGTCGATTCAAAATATCCCTCCTCACAATAAATAAATTTTCATTTCAAATTCTCATCACCATTCTACGTATAAATCTCTATATTATTTGCCGATTGAGGTTGTAGAATGTGTGAATATGATGAGTTGTTCCGCTGTACATGAGCCCAATAATCTCAGCCTGTCGTCGGTTGAATCCGACAGGTGGTTCCATCAGAAACCGCGGAACGATGCGGAAAAACAAGAGGTCATCCAAAAATGGATGGCCTCTGTTTTTCCTATACAACATCTACAACATCGAGCTGTAGCTGTCAGGCGTCTGCATGTGCCAATAGACGTTTGTGATCGCGCATGATGCATTGCGCGTAGACGGCCACATTCGTGGAACGACACGCATTTTCCACTTCGGGGGAACATCCTGGCTGAACCCAAATCGCTTGAATGCCCAAGCGATTCACATCATCCTTCAGGGAAGGCGGTACGGCTGTTTCAAGAAATACAGCTAGGGCATCGACCGTACCGGTTACTTCGGCCAAACTCTTCACGGTTGGGAAACCCAGGATTGGGTTGTCGTGTAAATTAACTGGAACGAGTTCATATCCCTGGGACTGCAGATACTCAGCCACCTCATAGCTTGGTGTATCAGGCCGTGAGGATACCCCGAGCAGGGCAATGCGGCTTGCATTCTGAAGCACTCTCTGTACGGCTGAACTCTCTTGCGTCATTAGGCAACGTCCCCTTTGTCATCGAGATCGGACAACCCGTAGTATCCGCCATACAGAGCGAATTTATGGGAAGACCATATTCCCAATGTCAGACAGCTCGTTGGACAATAAAAAAGAGCCCGCATACGGGCTCCGGAACTCACACGTATTATTAATCTTCGTCTTCATCGTCCACTTCGGCGTTGTACGCTTCAACGACTTTCTGCCATTCTGCATCGTCCTCAATTTCGGACAGAATCATCTGGTCATCTTCTTCGCCATCGACCCGGAAAATGACACCCTCTTCAACATCTTCGTCAATCGGCAGGAGAATCGCATAATCGGTCTCGTCTACCGTAATGATTTCACCGAGGATAAAATTATGTTCCTTGCCATCTTCGTCTTCCAATACGATGATTTCTTCGTCGTCAAACTCATGTACGTGATCGTCGTGATTGTGGTCAGCCATTGGATACCCTTCTTTCTTTTCGTCGTCAGCACTTCTTCGGTACCTTAAGGCAACTGTAACTAGTCAGGATCTTCCTGGGTTACCTGCTGAAGCACTGCTTGCTGCAAATGGTCACTAACGGCCTGAAGCAGCTCATTGACGGCGGATTGGGCAGATTGAAAGTGCTGCACTTCCGGTATCTTTTCCAATTGCTCTAGCAATGATTCCGCTTCCTCGGACAGGTGCCGATAATACTGTTCCGGCACTTTGCGCGAGATGAAGTCGCCGATTTGATCTTGCAGGTCGCGGAGCTGTGCCATTAGATGTACAGCCTGCTGGTGCGCCTGCAATTTCTTTTCAGCTTCTTGATATAAGCGGATTTCAGGTGACTTGATAATGAGATCGGCCAAGTCCTCCGTTTGCGCCCACAGTTCATTGTGGTTGGTCATGTGTCCTCCAGCGTTTATACACGCCTCAATGGTGGTGATGTGGCTCGTAGCGTGCATAATGGTCTTCATTATATTTTTTGAACGGTTCAGTTGGTTTGATTTCCAATTTGTCACCGAACAAAGCGAGAATAATTCCGGCGATCGCTAATATGATGAGCAGCGGATACGAATGTAGCGCCAGGCCGAGGATGATAAGCAAAAACGTGAGGCCATACAATGTGTAGCGGACACGATTTTGTTGCTTCCGGATGTCTTTCGCCATAAAGGAGCCCTCCTACATTCAAAGCATAAGCTGCTATACCTCAACGTCATTATATCGGTCAAGTCTAGCGGGGTCAAAGGATTCTGTGCGCAAGACCGCTCGACGCTCTTGATTTTTCGAACAATTCTACGTAATCTAAGCATAGACAGGCAATAAAGGGGGGCCGCCCAAATGCCGACCAACGGAATCATTGGTATGACTGTTGCCGTTATTGGATTGTTTTGGATGCTCCATACGTGTGCGAACATCACGAAAGAAAAGTTTGACAAAGCGCTGGCCAAAGAGTCGAAGGAAAGCGATACATAAGGATAAGCATTTCTAATGTACCCGATACAGGTCATATACATGTCTGACATAGCAGCAGTGTGCGAGCGACGGTTCGATTCGTACCTGCTGTCTTATTTTTCGTCCGGCGGGAGGTAAAAGACGATGGAAATGGAACCGACGTTTGTATTCCCTGACGCTGCAAAATACGCGTTCCTTTATTATGAGGCGCATTTGTTGTTAATGACTTATGAACGGGATGACGCGAAATTTTTGTTTTTGATTACCGAGGATGCGGGGAATCGTCTTTCGTTGAAGTATCCTGGCCGGGCGTTTACGGATCGTGTATTGGATGACATTGAGTACATTTTCTTCGTTACACTGGAGGAGCCAAATCGAGCACCAGCCAAATTGGTGCTTGGCAGTTTGTTTGAGGTTTCGTCTCGAACATTTGGCGCATACTATGAAGCTGCTGCAAAAGAGCCGGAAGTCGTTCTGTTTGAGGTAACAGGCGAGGCGCCACATCACGAACTGCGCGTTCCGGATGAAACTGTGTACGTAGAGGCCAGCCGTGTGTTCGCAGAACAGCACAAAGAATTGCTGCGTATTCAGCAAACCTGAAGGTTACAGATTTCGCTGTAAAAACGCAGCAAGTTCCCTGGCTTCGTCTTCGCTGGAGAGTCCAAATGTCTGAGCCAGATACGTCAGATCAGCGACATCTTCATCACCGAGGATAGCTGATCGTCCGTTTTGAATAATGGTCACCAGACGTTTGCCGTAAAAGTGCGCCGTCTGTGTAATAGCCAGGTCGAAGCGGCCGAAATCTCCGCATAGCCGACAAAACGCGTGGATGTTTGCTCCGTATCGTCGTACAAAATCATTGCATCATCCATTGGTCTGAATCCTCCAGCCATGCGTGAGATCAGAAGCGCCCGTGCCTTAGTTAAAAACGGCTGATACGGCCGCTGCTTCCGTCTATTGTGCCCCAATCGGACAAACGATTCAGCTCGCCAGTAGCCTCCTGGAACAGCGCATAGTCCCCGCGATCGAGTGCTTCATCAATAATTTGCTTTAACTCGTCCTTGCGTTTTGCGCGCGCCAGGACTTCTTCAAGCACCGCCGTGACCTCATTCGGGATGGGCAAGTCAGGCAGATTGATGAACAGGTACAATGTATCGTTCTTCTGCAGAAATTTCGATATCAGCGCGGTGATCTCTTTTGGCTGGCTGGCCTTTTGGACACCTTGCGCATTCGATATGCGTGCGATCATACCGTGCCGGCCGATAATGGGCAGAGGCACGTTTTCTAATACGATATCGACATTCAACCTGCTGATGGTGCAAGGCGAGGAAATCGAGTACCGCATCCGCTCCAGCAGGCAAAATTTTTGTCTTTAAACGAAGCAGTTCTTCTTCGCGATCATCGTGTTCCCTCCTTAACAAAGGTCCGTACATTGTATGCGAACTCCTTGCAAAGC
>CAVWUS010000025.1:0-23543 GCA_963758235.1 uncultured Alicyclobacillaceae bacterium
CGTCGCAATACAAGGCAGCGCAGTGTAAGCTTTGCAATTGACCTACCATCAAATCGAAGTGGCGGCTGGCTGCGCGTACGAGGTTGTAGTTGGTGTGACGGGCTGTTTCCAGCTCTGTGTCATTGAGAAAAGGCCCTTGAATGGTGTCAATCCCGATGCCGAAAAAGGGCCGGCACCGAAGCCAGCTCTGCCAGACTTCGGTGCGAACAGATTCAGGCGAATCGTTCAGATGTGTATGGTCATGCTGCATCAAAGCAGTGCGTAGCGTATCCATTTGACTGAGGTCTGACAACATAGCGTTGGCATTTTTCAATTCAACGACCCACCTGTCCGGGATGTTGCGATGCAACCTGCGCGTATTGAAACTATTTTCAGAAACGGTCTGTTTTCAAGCAACCCTGTTATGTGTATTATTAGACTTCTTGTCATAAATGGACAAGGGGGTAGGTGGTAAAACGTCAGCATTCGACAAAGGTTGTCAAACTTCGTTCCATTCGTTTCTCAGTCAGAGCGATTACGCAGACGTAAACTTGGCAATTTTAGATGAACTTTTGTGCCGGGCGGTCGCTTGGTGCAGGCGCTCGAATAAATCGTGTGCAGGTTTGTTGAGCGCTGCAATCCCGGTCTCCGTGACACCGCCTTTCACTGCAACTCGACTGAGCACCTCTGAGAGGGTCAAACCCTCTGAAAGCAGTTCAGCGAGCCCTACTAACATTTCACTGATGAGATATTCCGCCTCTCCATAACTCAATTGCCCAGTCTCCGCAGCTGCTTCTGCCCATCGCCCGCACAGGAGTGACAGAAAGGCTGGACCGCAGCTGGTCAAGTCGGAACAGACGCGAATTTGTGCGTCACTGACGACAAATGGCGTACCAATCTGCGCAAAGACAGGTTCAATGTTCTCCTGAACATCTACGTGATCGCCAAAGTTGAGCAGGATCACGCCTTTGCGAACGGTTTGCGTGATGCTTGGAATCACCTTCACGACTGCTGCCTGGGTCTGTGATTCTATCCACTCAGACCGCCATGAGGAAACCGTAGTTGCCAGTGTCTGTTCCTCCGTCAGCGTTGGTCCGATTTCGGCTAAGACTGCTTTGCCATCTTCCGATTTGGTGCAGATCACGATCATATCACTACTGCTGGCCAGGCCTGCAGTGAGGGTGCAATCGAGATTGTCGGTACATCCGTCTGAACCTGTTCAGCCTTATACGGGTTCCGGTTGATGATCTGAACTTGAATATTCGGCGTTGCTGCAAATGCTCGGGCGAGCATGCTGCCCATGTTGCCAGTTCCGATGATGCCGATTTTCAACGGTCTCCCTCCTTCGCCCACATTTCACGGTTACGTTATGTGTATTCGAAACGAGCTTGTTTGCTGACAATGTGCTCAAGCTGGAAGCAAAATTGCCGGAACGCTAACATATCTTATGCTAAAGGCTGTAAGCAGGAATCGTGCCAATTGACAGCGTATTCTCAAAATAGACACGAAAGTTTCGCCTTTCGTTGTATATTAAGGAGCGGCAGCGATGGACTTCGGTATGGGCCTCTATCAGGAACAGACGCAAAAACTCATCATGACGACTCAGATGAAACAAGCGCTTGAACTGTTGCAGTGCACCAGCGAAGAACTTGATGAAGTTCTCGCTGAAGAAGTCTTAAACAATCCGCTCACTGAATTGAAACAGAGTCTGTCAGAGCAGATGGTTCCGTGGAACAGGCGTGATGCTTCCACATCGCGCTTGAGACGTGCGGGAGACCGCTTTAGTCCGCCTTTGTCGCTGGAACAAATCGTACAGGCCAGGAGCCGTCTCTGACGGAGCGGTTGCAGTGGCAGATCCGCGAGTGCAATGCTGCGCCAGACGTTGAATCGATTGCCCTGCGCTTGGTCGGTTATCTGGACGATCACGGATACGTACGCGATCATCCGGAATTTCTGCAGAAACAGCTCGGCTGTACGCCTGCGCTGCTCGAGGCTGGGCTGGAATTGCTGCAACAGTGCGAACCGCGAGGCGTCGGCGCGCGCAGTCTGCAGGAATGTCTGTTGCTTCAACTGGGGCGCGTGCCACAAGAACTGGCATCTGTGGTAGCGTGTCTGATTCGCGATCACCTTGAGGACGTCGCAAACGGACGGGTACCTGCCATCGCAAAACGGCTCAGCCTGCCGCCGGCAACCGTTCAACGTGCTGTCGACGCGTTACGCCTTCTCAATCCGAAGCCGGCCGCTGCCGTGCTAGAAACAGACGTTCACTATGTGATCCCGGACGTAATGGTCCAGTACCGTGATGGGCGTTACATTGTCGTGAGCAACGATGGTGCTTTGTCCGAGGTCGTCATCAATCCGCGTTATGCGCAAATGATGCAGCAGACGGACGATCGCGAAACACAGAAGTATCTATGGAAGAAATATCACGCCGCACAGTGGCTGATCCGCTGTATCGAACAGCGCAGGCAAACGGTCTGTCGTGTGGCAGAAGCCATTGTCGCTATGCAGGAACGCTTCTTTGAGGATGGCATCAGCGGTCTCAGGCCACTGACATTGCGACAGGTCGCTGATATGCTCGAAGTCCACGAATCAACTGTAAGCCGCGCAGTCAGAGGAAAGTATATGCAGACGCCGCGCGGCGTGTTTGAGTTTAAATCTTTTTCACAGCCGAGTTGAGCGGAGAAGCAGGTGCGATCTCTGCGCGCATGGTGAAGCAGTATATCACCAGCCTCGTTGCAGATGAAGATCCAGCCCACCCATACAGTGACGAAGGGCTCTGCCAAAGGCTGAACGACGACGGCATTCACATTTCGCGGCGAACCGTAGCGAAGTATCGCGAAGAATTGAACATCCCAGCGTCCAGCACCGCCGCCGGCGTTTCGCCTGAGTGGGCGGCGGACGCGCCCATTTTCCTCTCCAGTTGCGTTTTCAATTCCGCATGCTTACAATAAAATAAAGGATTTATTTTTTGGTGTAGTCGGGACGGAAAATGTACCATAGGGACAATTGTCACGTTACCGATGGCAAGACCTTAATGGCATCGCCTGTCATCCTCCGGCTGCATCGCTGACGTGGAGGCGCCGTATGCACACGGTTGATCTGAGCCAACTTCGACGGGTTGTGCCCGAGCTGGTGGAAGAATTGGTGGAGCGGGTGCATATCCTTAACGCGTGCGGTTGCTGCAGCCGATTGGTCGGCGAGCGCTCGCGACGGAGATGGGCCAGACGGAGCGGGTGTTGCGCGCACACGTCGATGTGCTCCGGGAACAGGGTATACTGCTCTTCACCGCATCTGGCATGTCATTGTCGGAGGAGGGTGTTCACTGATGGAACGACTCGATGCGGCGATTGCGACACTTGAAGGCCGTGACGCATTAGCGACGTCGTTGTCGAGAATCTTAGGATTGAGGAAGTCATTGTCGTGGCGGGCGACAGCGATGACGACGACTTCGTCAAGCGTGCGCTGGGCATTCAGGCGGCCGAGGCAGTGATTCATCGCCTGATGCCGCACGATGTGCTCGCCGTGACAGGCGGAACAACCATGGCTGCCGTTGCCCGTGAAATGCCGAAGCCTGCGCAATCACTGCCGGTTCAAGTCGTTCCGGCACGCGGCGGGTTGGGGGAAAACGTAGCGGTTCAGGCCAACACGATTGCTTCCGACTTGGCCCGGACACTTGGTGGTACGTCCATCATGCTCCACGTTCCCGATCAGCTGAGTGAAGATACGCTGAACCGACTTGTTGCAGAACCGCAAATTCAAGAGCGGCTGCAGCTCGTGAGAAAAGCAAACTTTGTCCTGCATGGGATCGGGGACGCGCTCACGATGGCAAGAAGGCGCCATCTGAGTGAGGAAGAAGTGGCTCTGCTGCAAAAAAGTGGCGCAGTTGCGGAAGCGTTTGGCTACTACTTCAATGACGCTGGGGAAACAGTACATACCATGACAACCGTCGGTCTGCGTTTGGCTGACTTGGAGCGTATGCGCGTTGTTATGGGCGTCGCTGGCGGAAGGAGCAAGGCTTCCGCCATTCTTGCCGCAGCCAAGGCGTATCGAATGAATGTACTGGTCACAGATGAAGGCGCGGCAAAGACAATTGTTGAACAAACTGGAGGCGAACCAGATGACGACGAAGGTCGGAATTAATGGATTTGGACGTATTGGACGCAATGTGTTTCGGGCGGCACTGAACCGCTCTGATATTCAGATTGTTGCTGTCAATGACTTGACGGATGCCGAGACGCTTGCAATGCTGCTCGAGTACGATTCTGTACATGGACATCTTGATGCGGACATCCGCGTCGATGGCAACGCAATCGTGGTCAATGGCCAGCGTGTTGAAGTGCTGGCGGAACGCGATCCCGCAAATCTTCCGTGGGGCAAGCTCGGTGTCGAAATCGTCATTGAATCGACAGGGCGGTTTACGAACAAAGAACAAGCCGAGGCGCATATCACGCACGGCGGCGCGAAGAAAGTCATCATCTCGGCACCAGCCAAGAACGAAGACATCACAATTGTTATGGGTGTCAATGATGACAAGTACGATCCGCAGGTACACAACGTCATTTCGAACGCCTCCTGTACAACCAACTGCCTGGCTCCAGTGGCTAAAATCATTGACGAACAGTTTGGCATTCGTCACGGCTTGATGACGACTGTGCACTCGTACACGAATGACCAGCAGATTCTCGACCTGCCGCACAAGGATCTGCGGCGCGCTCGCGCTGCTGCGTTGTCGATTATCCCGACGTCAACTGGTGCTGCACGTGCGGTGTCCCTGGTGCTGCCCCAATTGAAAGGCAAACTGAACGGTATGGCGATGCGCGTGCCGACGCCAAACGTATCTGTCGTCGATTTGACCGTCGAGGTGGAGAAAGACGTGACCGCCGAAGCAGTGAACGCAGCGCTGAAACAGGCTGCTGGCGGCGCGCTCAGCGGAATTCTCGACTACACGGAGAAACCGCTCGTATCCAGAGATTTCAATGGCGATCCGCACTCTTCCATCGTCGACGCGCTGTCCACCATGGTCGTAGACAAGATGGTGAAGGTCATCGCCTGGTACGACAACGAGTGGGGCTACTCCAACCGCGTCGTCGACCTTGCTGCCTATGTAGCAAAGAAATTGCCTGTCAACGTCTGATCTGCTAAGCGGAGTTTGATACAATACGGTCGGTGGGGAGAATGCGACGCCATTCTCCCCTTTTTCAGGGGCGAGAAAAGCTGTTCTGCGCTGCCCCTTTCCAAACGTGTCGTGGAAGCAAGGGAGGCTGACGATGAACAAACGGACAATTCGGGATGTGGATTGGAAAAATAAGAGGGCTCTCGTGCGCGTTGACTTCAACGTACCGATGAATGGGACGGCCATTACGGACGATACGCGCATTCGAGCTGCACTGCCGACGATTCGCTACTTGTTGGACGCGGGTGCAAAGGTCATCTTGATGAGCCATCTCGGGCGCCCGAAGGGCGAGCGCGTGGCCGCATATTCACTGCAGCCGGTGGCGATTTACTTGATGCAGCACCTGAAGGATACGCACGTCCGCTTTGTCAACGACTGTGTCGGGCCGGACGTCGAGCAGGCGGTTGCGAAGCTGCAGCCAGGCGAAGTGCTGGTTCTGGAGAACCTGCGGTTTCATAAAGAAGAGGAGAAAAATGACGACGCTTTTTCGGAGCAGCTGGCAAAGCTCGGCGATGTGTTTGTAAACGACGCCTTTGGCACGGCTCACCGATCGCATGCTTCGACCGCTGGTGTGGCCAAGCATCTCGAAACGGTCGCCGGTTTCTTGATGGAAAAAGAAATTTCCGTCATGGGTCAGGCGTTGGCTTCTCCGGCGCGGCCATTCGTCGCTGTGATTGGCGGTGCCAAAGTATCGGACAAAATCGGCGTCCTCAAAAACCTCATCACGAAGGTCGATACGCTCTTGATTGGTGGCGGTATGGCCAATACGTTCCTCAAAGCGCGGGGCTACCAGATGGCTGATTCGCTGGTCGAAGAGAGTGCACTTGAGACGGCGAAACAGTTGCTGAAAGATGCAGCTTCTGCAGGCTGTAACCTCCTGCTGCCAACCGATCTCGTCGTCGCGGAACGATTTGACAAGGATGCGCCCCACCGCGCCGTTGCAGTCAAAGATATGCCGGATACAGGGATGGCACTTGACATCGGACCGGAGACGCTGAAGACCTACCAGGAGGTTATTTCGTCGGCCGCAACGGTGATTTGGAACGGCCCGATGGGCGTATTTGAACTTGCACCATTTGCAGTCGGAACGAACGGAGTTGCGCAGGCGATGGCTGCTGTTCAGGGGATCACGATTGTCGGCGGTGGCGATTCTGTTGCCGCGATTGAGCAAGCTGGCCTCGCAGACAAAATGACCCATGTATCGACGGGCGGCGGTGCCTCGCTGGAGTTTCTGGAAGGCAAGGGTCTGCCTGGTGTCGAAGCGCTTGCAAATCGTGACTGAAATGACACGCAGCTTCAAGCGTGTGCTGAGAGGAGTACCCGAAGATGCGAAGGAAACTGCTGATTGGGAACTGGAAAATGTACAAGACGGTGGCCGAAGCGAGAGCGTTTGCGGAGCGCCTGGGACAACTGTCACAACAGCTTGCTCCGAGCAATGACTACGCAGTATGCGCGCCCTTCACCTGTTTACATATTCTCCGCGTCATGCTGCCAGCCAATGTCCGCGTCGGCGCGCAAAACGTACATCCGGCGGCGCAAGGCGCATTTACCGGTGAAATTTCGACCGCCATGCTGAAGGAGTTCGGCACGACTTACGTCATAGTCGGTCACTCCGAACGCCGCAGTTTGTTTGGTGAGTCAGATGAGTGGGTGGGGGAAAAAGTCGATGCTGTTCTGGCTGCGGACATGACACCGGTCCTGTGCGTCGGTGAAGATCTGGCAGAGCGGGAAGCAGGGCAAACGCTGGCGGTCGTACAGCGACAGCTGCGCGCGGGCCTCGCTCATGTGGATGCAGGAAATGCAGCCAATATCGTCATTGCATACGAACCCGTTTGGGCCATCGGCACAGGCAAGACAGCGTCCGCAGGAGAAGCGCAGGAAGTTATTGCAGAAATTCGTAGTGAACTGCGCAACCTGTATGGCGAGACAGCTGCGCAGATACGCATCTTGTACGGCGGCAGCGTCAAGCCAGACAATATTGCGGCCATCTGCAGTCAACCGGATATCGACGGCGCTTTGGTCGGCGGTGCAAGTTTAGACGCAGAGTCATTCGCAGCGATGGCCGCGGCGCTTGTGGAGGCAGCAAAATGACGGAATTTAAACGTAAAGCAATCCCTAGTGGAAGCGGTCCGGTTGCCTTGATCATTCTCGATGGCTTCGGTCTGCGGGTCGATCCGCGAGGAAATGCGGTCGCGCAGGCGAACAAGCCGAATTATGACCGGATCTGGGAGAACTATCCGCACACTACGTTAAAAGCGAGTGAAGAAGCGGTCGGGCTGCCGGAAGGACAGTTTGGCAACTCTGAGGTAGGACATTCGAATATTGGGGCTGGGCGCATTCTCTACCAGGATCTCAGCCGCATCAACCGCGCGATTGAAGAAGGAGACTTCTTCGACAATGCGGAATTCAATGCAGCCATCTCGCACGTCAAACAGACCGGTGGCGCCTTGCACTTGCTCGGTCTCGCCTCGGACGGTGGTGTTCACAGCCACATCCGGCATCTGTTGGCGCTTCTCGAGCTGGCCAAACGTGCAGAACTGGGCCGCGTGTTTGTTCACGCCATCACAGATGGGCGGGATGTCTCGCCTACCTCGGGCAAAGGATTTCTACATGAAATTATCAAGACCGAAGAACAGCTTGGCGTCGGTCAGATTGCGACCGTGGTTGGGCGTTATTTCGCGATGGATCGCGATCATCGGTGGGAACGTGTGGAGAAGGCGTACCGCGCGTTCGTGGATGGCGTCGGCGAGAAGACGACGGATCCAATTGCCGCTGTTCAGGCCAGCTACGACAAAGGCACGACCGATGAATTTATCGAGCCGATTGTCGTAACAGGTCAAAATGGTCAGCCAGTAGGTCCAATCCGTGACGGGGATGCCGTCATCTTCTTTAACTTCCGGCCAGATCGAGCCATTCAGATTTCCGCTGCGTTGACCCAACCGGACTTCAACGGCTTTAAACGGGAGCACGCGCCGGACATCTACTTTGTGTCGATGACCAAGTACAGCGACGAGATTGAAGCGCCGATTGCATTTCCACCTGCTGATTTAAGCGACACATTTGGTGAGGTTGTCTCGAAACACGGTTTGACACAGCTGCGCATTGCGGAGACGGAGAAGTATCCGCATGTCACGTTCTTCTTCTCAGGCGGTCGGGAACAGCCGTTCCCTGGTGAAGAACGGGTGCTCGTTCCCTCGCCAAAAGTGGCGACGTATGACCTGCAGCCGGAGATGAGTGCGCCGGAGGTAGCAGAACGGCAGCAGCGCGGATGGCATCCGGTGAGATTGATGTGATGATTCTCAATTTCGCCAATCCGGATATGGTCGGACACACAGGGGATTTGGAGGCTGCCATCAAAGCCATTGAAACGGTCGATGAGGGTCTCGGCAAGGTATTGGCGGCAATCGAGCAGCGCAGTGGTGTAGCACTGGTGACAGCAGACCACGGCAATGCAGACATCATGTTCTTTCCGGATACACACGAAGTGTGCACCACGCACACCTTGGCGCGGGTACCATTGATTGTGACCCGTGAGGGCCTGACTCTGCGAGATGACGGCGTCTGGGCCGATCTCGCTCCAACCATGTTGAAGCTGCTCGGCATACCGCAACCGAAGGCCATGACCGGCCACAGTTTAATCAAAGACTGACCCAGAGGTTATCCAAAAAGGGTCGAACCAATTTGAAGGAGGAACCACCATGTCAGAGATTTTTGATATCCAGGCGAGGGAAGTACTGGATTCTCGCGGCAATCCGACGATTGAAGTGGAAGTGACGCTGGAGAGCGGCGCTGTTGGCCGCGCGATCGTGCCGTCCGGCGCTTCCACCGGCGCACACGAAGCTGTTGAATTGCGTGACGGCGACAAAGCCGCTATCTCGGCAAAGGTGTACTGAAGGCCGTTGGCAACGTCAACGAGATCATTCGGACCTGAGTTGATCGGCGAAGAAGCGCTCGACCAAATCGATATCGACAACGCGCTTTCGCGCTGGACGGCACGGAGAACAAAGGCAAACTCGGCGCCAATGCGATTCTCGGCGTATCCATTGCGGTGGCGAAGGCGGCCGCGGAGGAACTCGGCGTGCCGCTGTTCCAGTACCTCGGCGGCTTCCACGCACGCGTACTTGCCGACACCGATGATGAACATTTTGAACGGTGGTAAACACGCGGACAACACCGTTGACATCCAGGAGTTCATGGTCATTCCACACGGAGCGTCGACGTTCCGTGAAGCGGTTCGGATGGGCGCAGAGGTATTCCACAGCCTCAAGAAAGGTCCTTGCGGGCAAAGGGATGGCCACGACGGTCGGCGATGAAGGCGGCTTTGCGCCAAACCTCAAGACCAACGAAGAAGCTATCCAATCATCGTGGAAGCGATCGAGAAAGCAGGCTACCGGCCGGGCGAAGATGTCTCCATCGCAATTGACGTCGCTCCACCGAGTTGTATGAGGACGGCAAGTACAACTTCGAGGGTGAAGGGGTCGTGCGTTCTGCCGACGAACTGATCACGTACTACGGTCATCTGCTGGAGAAGTACCCAATTCTCAGCATTGAAGACGGTCTCGCAGAAGATGATTGGGAAGGCTGGGCGAACCTGACGACAGACGCTCGGCGACAAGGGTACAGTTTGTCGGCGACGACTTGTTCGTCACGAATACTAAGCGGCTTGAAGCAAGGCATAGAGTCCAAGGTGGCCAACTCGATCCTCGTCAAGGTCAATCAGATTGGCACCCTGACGGAAACCTTTGAGTGTGTCGATCTCGCGACCCGTCGGGCTATACGTCCATCATCTCACACCGTTCTGGTGAGACGGAAGATGTCACCATTGCGGACATCGCCGTTGCGACCAATGCGGGTCAAATTAAGACCGGTGCGCCGAGCCGAACCGATCGGGTGGCAAAATACAACCAACTGATGCGCATTGAAGAAGCCCTCGGTTCTGCTGCAGTTTACGCTGGCAAAAACGCGTTTGTACGGAAGTAGGATTCGTGATAGACTGGATGCACGATTGGCAGTAGACTGGAGGTGACATAGGATGCTGGCTGCGGCCAAGGTGATTTTGGTCATCCTATCGTGTCATTCTGATTACCGTCATCCTGTTCCAGTCTGGACGAAGCGCCGGATTGTCCGGGGTTATCACGGGCGGATCGGATCAGGCACTCAATCGCCGTGCGAAAGGTCTGGATTCGTTTCTGGCGAAGGTCACCGTCGTGCTTGCCATTCTGTTCTTCCTGACGACGCTGTTTATTGCATATTTGTTTGTTCATTCTGCTTAAGCGGATGCTCGGGGTGCCGCCAGCACGGCACCCTTTTGTTTTAACCCCAAGACAAGGCTTCGGACAAGCGTCTCAAATGAAAACACTTCCTAGTGAGACACATATGATACTAGACGCCGGCTGCAACCGTTTCTGGTCTATGTATTCGAGAAGAGGGGCTGCGCCATGACGACTTGTATTTTGGTTCACGGCTTCACGGGAAGCCCGGCAGACATGGAACCACTCAAAGTGTATCTGGAGTCCGCAGGGTATACGGTCAAGTGCCCCCTGCAGGTTGGGCAGTGCGAGTCCAAAGATGATGTGCGCAAAGCGACTGCCTCGAATTGGGTGTATAGCGTCGAATCCTGCGTTAAGGAAACGCTGGCAGCAGGTGAAACTGTGCATCTTGTGGGCTTCTCATTCGGCGCGATGATTGCAACGATTGTAGCCGCACATCAGCCAGTGCAGTCCATCACCATGCTCGCGCCCGCTGTTTACTACAATGTGAGCAGTCCACTCTTTCATGAAATGGCGAGTGCCATCAAAGCGGTCTGGAACCGGGGCGAAACTGGCCGCAACTATGTGAAGTCGCGCATTGACAAAGTGTCTGCTCACAGATGGATAGCGTGAAGCAGTACAGACGACTGGTGCATATGGGTAAAGCAGCGATGTCGCAGGTGACGTCGCCTGTCTGTGTCATCCAGAGGGCTGAAGGATGACCAGGTCGATCCAAAGGGCGCTGAATACATCATCCAGAATTTTTCTTCAGCCGATAAGGAAATTCATTATATGAGTGAATCCGGACACCTGCTGCATACTGGCAGTGAGGCCGATATGGTGAATCAACTCATTCTTCAATTTTTACAAAAGGTAGACACGCTCGCACAGCGCTCTGCATTATAGCGAGGCTCGGCGGCCGCTGCGTTCGTGCCGCCCTCCAGATTGGATACATTTACACGATTTCGATTATAACTATAGATAAAGTCTAGCGCGGAAGTTTATAAAGTCCGACATGGTCAGCGCGAGAGTCCGAAGTCTGAAAGGCGGAAAAAAGATGGCCGAAATGGTCGAACGACAAGACATACTCGATTTCATGCGGCACGATGTCTATCGGCCGCTGACCGTACAGGAACTGGTCGAACACTTTGAGGTCGACAACGCGGATGAGTTCAAAGCGTTCGTGCGGCTCTTGAACCAGATGGAGGAAGCGGGTGAGGTGGTTCGAACCCGCACCAATCGCTACGGTGTACCTGAACGGATGAATCTCGTCGTCGGCCGGCTGCAGCTGAAAGCGCGCGGCTATGGCTTTGTCGTGCCGGAGAACTCGGACGAATCCGATGTCTATGTTGCTGCAGGCGATCTCGCAGGTGCGATGAGCGGCGACAAAGTGATGGTACGGGTGGAACGCGCCAACACGGTGCACCACACCGCGAGGGGCAGATCATCCGTGTGCTCGAACGAGCCAATCAACGGCTGGTCGGGCGCTTCACGCGACATCGCGATCATGCGTTTGTTTCACCGTTGGACAAGCAGTACAGCTTTGACGTTTTCATCGGCGCACAGGACATGCTTGACGCGCATGACGGCTATATCGTGGTTGTCGAAATCACCAATTTCCCGACACCGACGCGCGGGCCGGAAGGCAAAGTGATTGAAGTGCTCGGCCATCCGGACGAGCCCGGTGTGGATATACTGGCGGTCGTCCGGAAGTATGGTCTGCCGGAAGCCTTTCCGGAAGAAGTCCTGCAGGCGGCCGAAGCCATTCCGATTGAGCTGTCGGAGAAGGATTACGAAGGCAGGCGCGACCTGCGGGATGAAGTGATTGTGACCATCGACGGCGAAGACGCCAAGGATCTCGATGACGCTGTCCACGTGCGGCTACTGCCAAACGGGAACTTCCTGCTGGGCGTAAGTATCGCGGATGTCGGTTATTATGTGCGTGAAGACAGTATTCTCGACAAGGAGGCGCTTAATCGCGGCACCAGTGTCTATCTGGTCGATCGCGTTATTCCCATGCTGCCGCAGCGCCTGTCCAACAACATCTGTTCACTGAACCCACAAGTCGACCGACTGACGCTGACGTGCGAGATGGAACTGACGCCCGCCGCATCGCTCGTCCGGCATGACATCTACGCCAGTGTGATTCGCACTACCGAACGGATGACGTACACGAACGTCAACAAAATCTTGGCCGGAGACGAAGAGATGTGCCAGCGCTACGAATCGCTGGTACCGATGTTCAAGCAGATGGAAGAGCTCGCGACGGCGCTGCGGCAGCGGCGGATGGATCGCGGTGCGGTCGATTTTGACTTCGATGAAGTAAAAGTGATTGTGGACGATCTCGGTCGACCCATCGACATCGTACCGCGTCAGCGCGGCATTGCTGAGCGGATCATCGAAGAGTTCATGCTGGCTGCGAACGAAACGGTCGCCGAACATTTTCACTGGCTGAACGTACCGTTTGTCTATCGCGTGCACGAAGAACCGGACGCTTCGCGGATGATGGAGTTTAACGAGTTCATTCATAATTTCGGTTACCACGTGAAAGGTGCGGGCAACGTTGTGCATCCGCGTGCACTGCAGGATGTACTGCAGAAGATCAACGGGACACGCGAGGAACGGGTTATCTCTACACTGATGCTGCGATCGATGCGTCAGGCGCGGTATTCGCCGGAATGCACCGGGCACTTCGGGTTGGCGGCCGATTACTATACACATTTCACGTCGCCGATTCGGCGTTATCCCGATCTGATGATCCACCGGATCATCCGTGAGGTGCTCGATTCGAAGACGCTGTCGGAACAGCGTGAGGAAATGCTGCGGGAAAAAGTGACCCACGCAAGTCTGCGCTCGAGCAATCGGGAACGGTTGGCGCAGGATGCTGAGCGCGAGTGCGATCAACTCAAGATGGTCGAATACATGCAGGCGCATATCGATGAAGAGTTCGACGGCATCATCAGCGGTGTCACGCAGTTTGGCCTGTTTATCCAGCTGCGTAACGGCATTGAAGGGCTGATTCACATCTCGTACCTCGCAGACGACTATTATGTACTCAATGACAAGCAGATGGCGCTGGTCGGCGAGCGAACCCGCCGTGTATTTCGCCTTGGCGATCCCGTACGCGTCAAAGCAGTCGGCGCCAATAAAGAGGCTCTGACCATCGACTTTTCGCTGGTCGAACACTATCGCGAGGGCACGATGGTGATAGAAGGCGGCCGCCACGTGGTGCAGTACGATGAGGATCTGTCACCACGCGATCGCAAACGGCGCATCGCGGAACGCGCGAGCCTGGCCCGCGAAAAAGATGTCGGCCGTGGTCGGGCGCGTCGCGGCACGGCCAGAACTATAGAGACCGTGAGTGTCGAGTCTGCGCGTACATCGCGGAAGAAAAGAAAAGGCGGGGGCAAGGGGACAGCCGGCGGTTTGGCGGCCAAGTCACACAAGCGGCCGGCTGGAAGGAAAGGAAAGGCTGCTTCTGGAGCACGCAAGACGAAGCGAAGCCGGAAGCGTGTTTAGTCGAGCTGGGGGTCCAATTGAAGGCCCGGCTCAAATATGAACGCTTTGCGAGCTGCGATAGACGGACTTGGTAAAACGGTGAATGAGCTGTTTTAACTGCTTGTCACGGCGAAGCAGCAGCCACTGCACAATGGTTTCTCTATCCTCGTCAGAGATGCCCCACTCACCCGGAACCATGGTCAGAATTTCTTCAAGCAATAGTTTTGGAATGGTCTGTATCACTTCTAAATATTGTTCGAAGGCATGCTCTGTTTCGATGAACTGAGCCATCCATTTATGGGTTACAGACGAATAGAGTTCCATCTGTGGCACCTGCAGCTGCTCCGCGGTCGAGTTACAAGCGCCAAAAAGATCTCCCTGATCAATCATCCAAAACCGGTAGGAACCTGGTTCGACCTCAGATACAAGGACATTGTTTCGATTTCGATCTCGATTGTTTAACCAGTAATCCAGAACAATCATGCCGGCGACTGCTTCAGAATTAACGATTGATTTGACGTCCGCTTGAGAATTGGTAAGCTGGCGTAGATTCATTGAATTTGGGATATATAACGTTGCGAATTGGTTTGACGTATAGACGACGTCTTCCGACGCCCAAATGTCCGCCAGGAATGGCTTTGGGATGCTTACAAGCTGCGAGTAAGGAATCGGGAGGCTTAAAAATCTGGCCAAACAATAGCCAATCCACTCATTTGGCAAGACACGATCAAACCCGGGCCTAAAAAACTTGACGACATAATCCTGCCCATCGCTGAATTGGATGATGTGGCTCTTCGATTTACCAGCGAGCGGTTTGCGATACAGGGTCGGTTTAATCATTGGATGGACGCCTCGCTCACATGTACAGGATTCTGAACAATCGTGTTCAGGAGCTGAATATATTTGTTGCCCGTAATCGGGAGCGAAAAGTTGTCTTGGACATGCCTGATTGCGGCCTGCGACATTTGGCTGTGCCTGTCGGCGTCGTCCAGCAAACGATAAATTTGCTTTGCTGCGCCTCGCACATGGCGATCGCGATATAAAAATCCGGTGCTACCGTGAACAATGATCTCAGGCATCGAGGAGACTTTCGGGGCGACGACGGGGACTCCGCAAGCCATGGATTCAATAAATGTGTTTCCAAACGATTCTGCTTTGGTTGTGGCAAGCGTACATCCGCCAGACTGTCTGATTTTCGCATAGATATGCGGCATCTGTTGGTATGGAACAACAGGCAGCCACTTAACAAACGGACTTAGGTTATTTTCCTCCCGCACCTGTTTAAACAAGGCTCGTTCAACACTTTGTGCCCCGCCAATAATCCAGAACTCCACATCATCGCGTTCGCGGTGTATAAGATCTGCAATACTCAGCAGCATCCGCCAGTTCTTGCGCTTGTCTAATCGGCCAATCCAGCCAATCACTTTTTTGTCTTGCGGAAGTTTTGGATGACTTTCGAGATCGATCTCTTCCTGTGCCAGGGGACGGAAGAAAGTTGTGTCGATCCCGTTATGAATCACATGAATTGGCATTCGGTTAACGAGAATAGAGGCCAAGCGCCGTTCAAAGTCCGAAGGTGTCACCATCGCGACGGGGGAGAGGCCCTGAAAATCCTGAACATGTGGCCTGAGCTTTAACAACTCTGGCGTCCTCGCTTCAACAAGGATGGGCGCCTCGATAAGTCGACTGGCGGATCCAGTCATAAGCAGCGCCAGTATCCACCACGATAATGGCATCGTAATGGTTATTATTTATAATTGAAATGATTTCGGACGCATCAGCGGTCAAATATACTTTGGCTACATCCTGCATGATGTGGAGTCCGCCATGATCCTTGTTGTACAGGAACTCCGTTTCAATGCCGTGTTTTTTGAAATAGGCGGCCCGATTGCGCCAACCGGCGTTTACACCGCCCACCGTTAATAGGCGCCAAATCACGAGTAGTTTCATACTTCCTCCTCCTAGGTATTTACAGTGTCAGGTCAACTTAGCCTAAATTCTTTCTCAGCCGGCGAATGGCGAATCGCTCGCTGCGAACCTTCACAATTTCCGCACGAATCCGTTCTCGCTTCGACTGCCGTGTAGAACGGCGTTCTTCTTCTTCGAGGGCCATTTGCTGATTCCAGAGTTCATCTTTCCGCTGTTGAATCTGCTCTTTGATGTTTTGTAGTACCTCCGCACGCAATTGTTGCCGCATCTCTTCCCATTGCCTTGACAGCTCCGCTTCTAGAAGCTGTGGATTGGAATGTGGATTTTCGTTCGACTGTTTCCAACTTTCTTCCTTAAATACCCTATAAATCAATGCTTCTATCTGCTGTATGGGTACATGACCTGACTCGGGAAGAAGAGATCTGCAAAGCTCTCCAACGGCGGCCGCTTCTGCCTGTGTCGGATCAGACGCAAGCTTTTGGTAGGCCTGACGTGCCAGCGCTTCTAAGTGCATGTAATACTGCCACTCCTGATAGAGTTCAGGCGCCATCTCCTGGACATGGGTCAAAAAGACCGAGCGATTCTCCTCGCCCAGAGAGTTCAAGAGTTTTCTTGGATAGGGATAGACCCTGTTACGCCACACTGTCCGTCCCACATCAATGACTTTCAGGCTTCCATCGGGTTGAACATAGATTTGTCGTTTGTGATGGTCAATCCGTTCGAGTCCAATATCCTTGAACGTGATAAGCAGTTCGATTAGTTTCATAGATAAAGCGCGTGTCAGCGGCTGGGACTGTAAATATTCACGCAAGTCAATCCCGGTTACGTACTCCATCAAAATGTAGTTGGAACCTTTTCCATAGACGCGAGGGAAAAGGCCGATGTTTGACCAAGTGAAAGGGCATAGAACTCCCGTTCACAGTCCTTTTCATTACCAAAGACTTTCACGCAGGTATCTGGTGTAACCTGGAAGATAGCGCCTTGACGGCCAACACCAATTAATTTCAAATTTGAATGATTAACAACTTCCACATCGGAATTTGGTCGATTGATAACGGAAATACGTGAGATTTCGGTGACAAGTTCGCCCGTTCTCATCCTAGAGCCCCCCTGTTAAAGGTGTAATTTCGAGTTATCGCCAAGGTATAGTTGTAAAGTCTGTGGTATCTTCTCAATGCCCTGTAAAATTGTGCTGCCACCGATGATGCTCATATCAATCCGCGTTTTGATCTGCAAAATAGATGTGCGTTCCAGAACAACGCTGTTTTCGATTTCACTATCCACAAGTTCCGTGCTATTGCCGATTGAGGTATAGGGGCCAATGTAAGAACGTACGATTTTACAGTCAGCCCCAATAATGACTGCCCCGAACAGTCGAATCGATAATCTGCGTATTTGCACCAATGAGAACGGCATCATCAATGGATGAATTGGAGATACTCACGCCTTCGTCTGCATGCTGGCTGGTTACTCTTCCAACGACATGCCGGTTGCATAAGAGAAAGTCATCCGGATTCCCCGTGTCACGCCACCAGGCGCTCGTGATGTGAGCGTTTACGTTGTTTCCATTTTCAATCATCAACTGGATGGCATCCGTCAACTCGTACTCTCCACGAGAAGATGGACCGAGTCGCGAGACTGCCGTAAGGATCTTCGGCGTAAACAGGTAGATGCCCACCAGCGCATATGAACTAATGTAATCACGTGGTTTTTCAACCAGTCTCACGATGCGTGACCCTTCCAGCACCGCAACGCCGAACTGTTGCGGATTTGGGACCTTGCTTACGACTAAAAGTGCATCCAGCTTCTTTGCCTCGAACTCATTCATCAAATGCTTCAAGCTGCCAGCATAATAATTGTCGCCCAGCCAAACACAGACCGGATCGTTCTGAATAAACGCCTCAGCTGCTTTGAGAGCGTTCGCTAATCCTAATGGTTCAGGCTGCTGCACGTAAGTAATTCGGACAGATTCGTACCTTTCTCCTAACATTTCCTGAAATTGAGATAGAGAATGAGGAGGCACCACAATTCCAATCTCGGAAATGCCTGCCTCTGCCAACTTGGCTACAGCGTGTAGGATAATTGGACGGTTTCCGACCGGTAAAAGCGGCTTTGGACGTGAATATGTGTACGGCCGCAAGCGAGTGCCCCTTCCAGCGCAAAGTATGAGTCCCTTCATGTTGTCATCCCTCCCTTCAATCCCTGGCGTGAAATGGCGAAAGTTTTTCCGTTACCTTATGTCCACAGCTGGTTTCATGGTAACGACGTTCGTCCACACACCGGTATCAAGGTGGACATACGATCAGCCAACTTCCTACGTGAATTTGACGGGCGGTGGGCTGATGAAGATCTTAATTATGGGCGCGGGATTTGTTGGTACGGCGACAGCTGTTTCGTTCGCTCAAACGGGTCACAAAGTGGTCTGCTTCGATACCGATGCGGAGAAAATTAAGTCGCTCAGCAGAGGTGAGCCAGTTTTCTTTGAACCCGGCTTGAAAGAAGCACTCTCAGTGCAACTTGAACAATCGAACCTTCGCTTTTCGGTTCACGCGCAACAAGCAATCGAGGAATCTGAAGTTATCTTTATTTGTGTTGGAACCCCATCGACGGATGAAGGTGGTGCAGACTTAAGCTATGTCAAAGCTGCCGCCATGACGATTGGCCGGCATATGAACGGGTACAAGCTCATTGTCAATAAAAGTACGGTTCCGGTTGCAACTTGCCGTAAAATCCGGGATTGGGTGGTTAAGGGGCAGACGACACCATATCCATTTGATGTGGCTTCAAATCCCGAATTTCTGCGAGAGGGGAACGCGCTTGCAGACGCGCTGAGTCCGCATCGGATTGTTGTGGGCAGTACGACAGAGCGGTGTACAGCCTTGGTGAAGCAGCTATACAAATCGTTTCACTGCCCACTCGTTCTGACTGATCCAGCAACGGCGGAATTCATCAAGTATGCGGCAAATTCGTTCTTAGCTACGAAGATATCTTACATGAATGAATTAGCGCGCTTTTGTGATGAACTGGGCGTAAGCATCCAGGATGTTGCTCACGGAATTGGACTAGATCCCAGAATCGGGGGCGAGTTCCTTAGAGCTGGCATCGGCTATGGCGGATCCTGCTTCCCGAAAGACGTAAAAGCGCTGCTTCATATGGCCAACGAGCATGGGATCCGCATGTCGATATTAGAGCAAGTGAAGCACGTGAATGAAACGCAGTATCTATATCTTCTGGACAAAATCAATCGTGAAGCGGGGGAATTGAGGGGGGGAGTCGTTGCGGTACTCGGGATCTCCTTTAAGCCAAATACATCGGATACGCGAGAATCTCCGGCACTCTCTATTATTAAACATCTTGCCGATGCAGGTGCCAACGTTCGCGTTCACGATCCGAAAGCCATCCTGCCGACCGGACTTCATGCGACGAACGTACAGCAATGCGAAACGCCGGACCAGGCATGTGAAGGTGCAGACGTCATCATTATTTGTACGGATTGGCCTGAATATAAAGAGCAGGTGGATTGGGCGTATATCAAGTCCATGATGCGTGGCTCGCACGTCTTTGATGGACGAAACATGCTGGATCCGAAAATGATGCACTCCCTCGGATTTTCGTATATTGGAATTGGGCTTTAGGCTTGTCGGACTATACGAACCGTGGTACGCTGTAGGGTACGTAACATCGCTTGGAGTGATGGCTCCGTGGCGTGCTATGCGGCGTAGCTAGGAGGGGTGCGGCATGAGTCAAGGTGACGGTACAAAGGCGTTAGCCCAAAATCGCAAGGCATACCATGATTATTTCATCGAAGAGACCTATGAGGCCGGCATTGTGCTGACCGGTACGGAAATCAAGTCGATTCGCCGCGGCTCTGCCAACCTGCGTGATGCGTATGCACGTGTGGAAAACGGGGAAGTTTATCTGCATAACATGCATATCAGCCCATACGAACAAGGGAATCGCTTTAATCACGATCCGCTGCGTACACGCAAGCTGCTGTTGAAAAAAGCTGAGATTGCCAAACTCATCGGTGCCTCGAGGGAAAAAGGCTATGCCTTGATTCCGACAAAGCTGTATTTGAAACACGGATTCTGCAAAGTGGAGCTCGGGTTGGCTCGTGGTAAAAAGCTGCATGACAAGCGCGAGAGTATGAAGGCGCGCGACGCGAATCGCGAGATTCAGCGTGCGCTTCGCGATCGCAATCGCGGATAATCATGGTGCCGACGATGTTGATGCAAACGACTGCGGGGAGACTGCTAAGCTTTGCCAGCAGCGCCAGCAATCTTGTTGTAGCCAGTCGAACGTGATCGTGCTATATTATGTATACAGTCCACCACAAAGTTACGGCTGAAATAGAAATGCCAGTGCATGCTCGAGATGGTTAATCACCGAGCACCCAACATGGGGGCGTTTTGGATTCGACGGGGATTGTTCGGGCATGAACGGCGGGTCGTGGGGCTGCGTGGCCACGTAAAAAACGCGGACCTAAATGTAACTGGCAAAAACAAGAGCTTTACCTCAAACAGCAATCTCGCCCTGGCTGCCTAATCGCACCCAGGCCGTCGCCTAGTGAATCGCCTGTGTTGACTTGGTGACGACACCCTAGCAGGCTAGCTGACGGTACGTGTTCGTGGACCGCCAGGACACCAAGCGAACTTGCTCATCGTTCGGCGCGTACGTCCGCAGGCGATGAGGACACTGAGTAGGCGTACTACACCCGTAGAAGTTCATGTAGCGAGGTCTTCGGACGCGGGTTCGACTCCCGCCGCTTCCACCATCCGAAATCCGGGCCAAGCACAGAAAATTGTGTCATTTGAAGCATAACTTTGCCGCTTCGGCAAAGTTATGCTTCAATATTTTTGCGGCAATGTTATGCTTCAAATGTGTGGACTGCTAAACGTTAATGATGTGCAGGTTACTGCTGATATTAGAGCGTGCGGTGAGTAAGGCCTCTCTACACTCTGCTCTGCCTAGAATTCCCGGACGAGTACGTTCTATAACCCGTTTATCTGAAGGAAATATGCCCTCCTTGCATAGTTGATTAACTACGTCACGAATGAGCCTACAGTCCTGTTCAATCTTATGGGTCGATAACGCACGTCTATATTCTGAGTAACGTTCTTGAATTTGAAGACAGTGTTCAGGGAACTGTCTTAATGTGTCGATTCCATATCCGCTCTCTTTACTGACTTGAGTTAAAGAGGGCGGTATCTCTGCGGTTAGAGCCCGTTCCAATACTTTTTGAATGTCTGTATGATCAATGTTGCTTCTTGTTGTTTTGTGTACTTTAACTAACAAGTAGTCTTGTGAAGACACCTGCTTTCTGAATTCCAGGTACCGATGCGAAATTTGATTTGCCAGTTCGGAAAAGTGTTTGTAGTACTGTCTGGCGTTAACACGATATTTTGCTGCTATTTCTTCGAGAGATATTGGTTCCTCATCGCAAAGATGATGCTCCAGTTGTGTACGAAGTGCCTCGATTTGTGACTTTTTTCGCTCGGAGCAAAACATTTTGTATCGTTCAACAATTCGCTTACATAAATCCGGAAAGTGGTATCTGAGTTTTTTTGCTCGAGACTCCCATTGATTTTGCAATGTGCTCTAACGGGTCGGGTATCTCCTTCGCTAAGGAGGATAATAATTTATTTTCCATTTCCTGTTTTGAAGCTTTAGCTTTTTTTTCACTCGTCATTACATTTTTCTGTTGTAACCTGTGCCTCTCACGAAGACGTACAATACGTTTGCATAGATCTGGGAAATTATATAAAGCATGGCGATCATAGCCGCTTTCCTTAGAAAGCTGAAGTATGGATGGAGGAGGGTTTAGTTTCAGGGCTGATAGCAAAATATTTCTTACATGATCCATATCAATTTTCCCTTTGCGCCTACTAGCCTCCTGTTCCTTGGTTTGTTCAGCAACGCGTTGCTTCATGTACTCCTTATGTCTTTGTGCGATTTGTAGAACGAGATCGTGATGGTATTTATAAAATTGTTCTCTTGAGACATTGTCGTCTCACAATCTCCGCAATTGGTACCGGTGGAAATTCTTCGTTTAGGTAGTACTCCAACTGTTCACTTAATTGGTTTATCAACTGTTGCTTGTTCTTTGAGCAATACGCGCGATAGCGGTTTACAATTTGGTCGCAAAGCTCCGGGCAATGGTGAATGAGTGTCTTTGGATGCCTTCCTAACTTACGTGCTACATCAGCTAAAGTTGTTGGTTGCTCAGAGTTAAGTTCTAAATGTAACTGTCTTTCGATTTCTGTTCCGCTTAAATCCAAAGGTCGAGTGGCGTTTTTTCTAAATATTCTGGCTGGTGTTTTTTCTGGCTTGCATCCAGAAGTTGATTAACTTCTGGCACATATTTTCTTAAGGTTGGACGATAATACGCAACTTTTCGTGCAAGTTGTTGCATAGTTGATGGTACATCTCCAGAATATTATCTCAGAGTTCCATGACTTTGCTGTTCAAGCTCGGCTGGATCATATGCAGTATAATCTGGCCCTTCGACTCCAGTAGGCGTCTTCATTTGCGTCAAAGCTGAAGAGTGTCCCCTCTTTAAAACTCATTCCAAGTCCATATGAAATTTTGAGTAATGTTTTCAACGAGCAAGTATATGTCCGTTAAAGATCCCGGCCATTGTAGCTGGATGTACACCTAGGTTTCGAGCAAAATTATGCAGCTCCAACTTCGGCGGAAATACATGGTTTAAACGTATTCGTAGTTGCTCCCCCGACAGCCGTTCTTTAGCATCAAGGTTACTTCCGAGTTCAGTAAGAAACATACAATTTTCATTCACCCATGAAACCCATTTTTCATCCTCTCTATTGGTTGGATTGGCGAGATGATCTATGTGTTCATCTGCACCAAGCCATTGGTTGCAATATGGGCAGCTCCCGGAGTGTCATATTTACGAATTTGTTTGTGACAGTTAGGATTTGGACAAATGTCGCGCAATGGTTGATGGTGTATCGGGCAGTGGGAAATGACGCCCAGTGACCATATTAACGGATCGTAAATTGGCTGTGTGCATTTGACCAATCACTATAACATAAGGGACACCATGTACGGAATTTCTTGAATAAATCATATTGAGCTAAAATATCAACCCAAGCTAGCATGGTGGTTCGACTAAGGCCCGTAATCATCGTTTGTTGTTCAATTTGAGTAATAAAGTCGGGGGTCAAGCTCCGATTACCGTTTAAGGTGCTCAGGTAACCTTCTAATCTTAAATTGAAAAATTTGGTCACAAGTACCCTCGCACTAACGCAATGTGCATTAGCAAGTCTGCCAATATAGCTAGATAGTGCTTTTATGTATGCTGTACCTATCCCTATTGGCTCTAAATGATATAGATTTGAACGTTTGATTGGTTCACTGTTTTGTGACATTACCGGCACCCGCAATTTTGAGCTAGATTTGTATTGCCTCGCATTGTATTAAGGTTCTTAGCCCCAATAGTTCGTTAGTCAATCCAACAACAATCGGATTTACCAGGATCCTCACTCCTTTTGAAAACGGTCTATGTCTACATTTTGAAACAAGGCCAGACAAAATTCAGTACGAAATTTTGTAATACAAATGGGACTTATGTCGAAGTATGTAGGCTGGAGGGTAAAATGCCATCTTGATTCTAGTCATGGCGTTGGTTATCAGCCTTTCAGCTCGGCTTAGCGTAGAAGTCAAACCGGATTAGGGTAGATTTATTAATATTA
>CAVWUS010000026.1:0-194604 GCA_963758235.1 uncultured Alicyclobacillaceae bacterium
AGTCGTCGTTTGAGGCAATAAAAAAGGAATCGCAAGTTCTAGTGGTGAAGTGGTTGTTGTCCAGACAATCACAAAATCACCCGAGGTACATGCGAATTCCTTTTGCTTACGGGTTCGGCATGGAACCATAGGATTCCTGTTAAGGGGTGTTAGAAAATGCTGCGGACTCATCAAAATCAGACGACACTTTGGGATGCCATTCTGCCGGAACCACTGCTCAAACTGCCGGCGGAACTGGAATATATCGATCAAATCCTGAATGACGAGCGTTTTATGGCTCCGTTCCTTGAGAACTTCAATTCTTCCATGGGGCGTCCGACGGTCCCAGTGCAAACCTATTTACGCCTCATGTACCTGAAGTTCCGTTACGATTTGGGATATGAAACGCTGGTTCAAGAAGTCAGCGACAGTATTGCATGGCGGCGCTTCTGCCATATCGCAATCGACGGGAAAGTGCCAGATGCCAGCACACTCATCAAGGCCAGAAAGCGTTATGGCGATGGTACCGTCGAGCAATTGAATGAACTGTTGGTTAAGAAGTTAAGTGAGCAGAAGGTCATCAGGCATCGCAAGTTTCGTACGGATACCACAGTGGTCGAATCGGACATTCATCACCCAACAGACGCAACTCTTTTGCAGGACGGCGTTCGTGCCATCACCGGGACGGTTAACCGCATCCGCAAACTGGCGTCTCACGCCACAGAGGGTTTCGTTGATCAAACAGATGCCGTAAAGAAAAAGGTTCTGTCGTTTACAAAGGTGCTGCGTCGACGGATGAGCAAGTCCTGGGATGAAGTCAACCAAATCACTCAGGACGTTGTGGATATCACGCAAAATGTACTGCAACAGGCAGAGTTAGTGATTGAGAAGCTGCAGCGAACGAAGAAGCTATCTGTAGAGGCGCAGGAACAAAAGCTCCAATCCCTTGTGGATAAGACGAAGCAACTACTCGACCAAGCCAAACAAGTCATCAGCGGAAATCGAATCATCCCGGATCGTATCATCAGCATTCATGACCCCGAAGCTCGGCCGATCAAAAAAGGCAAACTCGCAAAGAAGGTTGAGTTTGGTTACAAGGTGCCGAATCGATGAGACAGAGAGTGGGTTCGTGACCGGGTACGCCGTCTATACAGGCAATCCATCCGATGACGACCTGCTCGTCCCGGCCGTGCAGCATCATCAAGAGGTATTTGGTTCAGCGCCTCATGCAGTTGCGGCGGAGCCGAGGATTCAGCAGCCGCAAGAATGAACGGGTGTTGCAAGAAGAATTGGGTATTCAGTATGTGAGCACCCCATTTCGAGGTAAAAAGAGCAAGGCAAGAGCGGAGTTGGAGCAGGAGCACTGGTACAAGAACTCGCAAAGATTCAGAGCTGGTGGCGAAGCCAAGATATCGCTTCTGAAACAAAAATACGGACTGGGTCGCAGCCGATTCCGAGGGCACTCAGGCACATCGGCATGGGTTGGATACGGAATCATGACCCACAATCTAAGGAGAGCGGCGCCAAGTAGGCCGATAATCAGCATCTGAAAGCATTCAGGAAGAACGACAGCCCCGAAAATCTCGCCTAGTGACTACGGGTTGAGAGGCGGAAACTCAAACGACGACTTTTTCAGGGGCGACTAGTTATCTTAGAACACATGCAATCACTGAACCATCTACACCTAACATTCGTGTGTTTGTTCATTTACATGAATTATCATACTTAACAAGAATAAAAAGTTAGGTTGAATTGCTTGTTGAACCTGCCCGAGAGCGCAAGATACGTGAGAACCGTTTGCTGCATATGTATACAGGGGCATCAATGACGCCGTTATGGGAGTTATGCCGCCGGGTAGCTCAGGCACCTTACGGTGCCCTCGCCCCCTCAGAACTGCACGTAACAGTTTCCCGTTATGCAGCTCAAGCCATCCTGTAGTCTTTAAGTTCCTCATCCCTTGATAGGTGCTTGTGCATCCAAACAACTCGTCCATTGACAATCTTCTCTTGGTTGGAGAGGAAGCGTTCCGGGTTGTCTGGGAGAACATCGTAACCGAAAGCCGCACGATACTTCTCGTAGCACCATCTGTGAGTAACGCACACATTTTCAATCGTGCTGTGGCCACCTAGTCGCTCTGGAATCATCCGAGCGAATAGAATGGCATCGTCTCCGTTGTTTTGCCAGCGACGAAAGTGTTCTGCGGAAATGTTGCACCCGCACACAGCACATTTTCCGTCCGTTTTGCGCACTACTTTCTTCTGGAATCCGTTCAATCGTTTGAGCAGCAGTTGCTCTTGCCGCGCCTCAAAGTATTCTTGGTCACTCGGGCGATGGGGAGAGCGTCTTCCCTGTATTTTAATGTGGCGAATAATGCGCACATCTGCCATGGTGGCCAGTGTATATCCGCCATCCGAGAAAGCCCAGTTTCTACTACCCTGTCGGGGGAAGTACCTCTGGTATATCCACTGTGCGCTCTTCTTCGGGTGTCGCCTCTTTGCCCATCTCCACAGCATTTGGTTGATTCGGTGGTCACAGTAGGCAAACGCCCGCTTGCTGACCTGTGTGCTGTAGTAGTTGCCCCATCCTCGGATAATTGGGTTGAGTAGCCGAATGACCATAGAGGCTTTGGCCTGCTTGTTCGAGTCCAAGATGCTCTTAATCTTCCGCAGCACGGCTAATTTGCTGTCCTTTGCGGGCTTAATGAGCAACTTTCCTTTATACTTGCGGACATGGAATCCAAGGAAGTCGAACCCGTCATTAATGTGAGTCACTCGCGTTTTCTCTAGGCTGAGTTCGACACCAACGTTATCCGCGAGCCACTCGGCGATGATGGGCACAAGCTGTTCTGCTTGCTCTTTAGTTCTGCACGTGACAATGAAATCATCCGCATAGGTGACGATGTTGACGCTTCCGAGCTTCATTCGCAGCGCTATTTGTTTCAGTTCCTCTTCCATCCCGTGCAGGGCGATGACTGCAAGCAGCGGTGATAACAATCCGCCCTGAGGCGTGCCCCGAGTGCTTGGAAGCAATCCCGCTTCCGGGTCAAGGATGGGGGCTTTCAACATACGCCGCACGTAAACACGATCTTCTGGAGCCAGTTTGGCTAAGAGTTTCGTATGGTCTACGTTGTCAAAATAGCCACGGATGTCGCCCTCAATAATCCACTGCGCGGAACCTGCTTTGCAGAGGTTAGCGAAGACCTGACTCATGGCGTCCCATGTTGACCGCTCGGGTCGGAATCCATACGTATTGGGTGAAAACTGAATATCCCATTCTGGTTCCATAGCCGTCTTGTGAATGGACTGACATACCCTATCGTGTATAGATGGTATGCCTAACGGCCTGAGTTTTCCGTTCTTTTTGCGGATATACACGCGCCGTACTGGCAGCGGTCGATTTCGGAGATTGACCAGATCGGTCAATTCACGCCGTTTCTCAGGCGTTGTGTAGGTCAGTCCATCTACTCCCGGTGTACGACGCCCGCGATTTTCTTGTGTCACGTGCCGAATAGCCAGAAGTTTAGTGTGGTGGCTTTTACGGATGAGCCACTTGTAATGACGCACAGCTTTTCGATTGTTGTGCTCGACTGCGTGGGCCAGTTGTCGCTGTAACCTGAGAACGTGGCGTTCGATTTCCTTCCAGTCTATCCACTGGTCGTCTGCATTCTCGCTGATGTCGGCCGTTTGAGCTTCCATCCATGCGTGCATAATTTCATCTTCGTGGATTTCTTGGAGGTTCTTACGAATGCGGCCTGTTGACTCGCCCTGTTGGACGGCTTTTCGGTTCATAACAGACCACCCTTTCGTCTCATGCTGCAGGATTTCCGGCTGGATGACCTTGGGCAAGTCTGCACGCTTTCACGTCAGGGCATATTGGCATTTCTGCCACCCCTATCTGTCTCATTACAAGACAGCCTTCGCTTTTTGCCCGTTCCTCTACCCCCTAGGGAGTTCGGCTTCACTCGCGTTCCACTTACTGTCCAAAAGTCGGACAGACCCTATGGGGCTTACCTTGTTCCGTCGACAACCCATCTCTGAAGTGTTTAGGTGCCCCGAGTCCCGCGGTAGCGCTCGGAACTGCGAATCGTCAAAACGGGAGTGACGATTCCGGCTACTTGCCTTTTGGCACAAGCGTGTCATGGTGTTTCGCTTGTCTTGCATAACGCGGTTTATATGGGATTCACTGTTGTTCACCGTGCACTTCTCAACCTAGCTCCAGCCAGAATTCACCCTATCTGGCGTGGCTACATTGTCCCGTGAGCTATCGCAAGACAGCGTTACCACTGTCCCACGTCACGGTAGGTTCGCGTCCGCAGTTCTGGACGGGCGGATTCGCACCGCATGATTACCGACGACTTTCAAGTCGCAACCCGTATGTGCAATAGCAAATGATGAATATCTATCAATAATGTTGAGACAAAAGATATTATATCTCGTTATGAAAGACATCTTAGGCTGGAACATCACTTGGTTGGATCAGCTTCCCAAGTGCATTGAGCATACCAGAGCCAAGGGCATAGCATCCTTAGCTGAGAAGTTGATGCGGTAAGATGATCTTACGGATAAAATTCATGGAGGATGATAAAATCAAACCTGTAAGGGCTCGTTAAAACACATTTAGCCACTAGGTGGAATATACATCATGAATTCAGAGACCCCATCACCACTCCTCATCTTTGATTTTGTAGATAAACATGGGCTTTCCCAACGACGAACGTTTAGTAATCCAGTAGATATCTTTTTAGGTAATTCAGTTGATGAAGTTTACCCTGTTCTAAGGCAAGTTCAAAGGATGGTCAACCAAGGATATTTTGCTGCAGGGTATATATCTTATGAGGCGGCACCTGCCTTTGATCCGGCGTTCAGGGTAAGCTCGAATCAAAAAATACCATTGCTATGGTTTGGGATATTTAAAAAACCGGATACTGGTTCTGCTTTGCGATGGGGAGACAATTATACAATTTCGCCTTGGGAATCAGATACGACTCGAAAACAGTACGTCGACAATATTCAAGAAATCAAGAATGCAATATCTCAGGGAGAAACTTACCAAGTCAATTATACGATGAGACTTCGCTCCCGATTTGAAGGCGATGATTTACGATATTATCACCGCTTAAGAAGTGCCCAGCGGGCCGATTATTCCGCCTACTTGAACATTGGGCGCTTCCGGATTCTGTCGGCTTCGCCAGAATTGTTTTTTAAAATAAACGGAAACACAATCACCACTCGTCCCATGAAGGGAACCATGCCACGTGGAAGATGGTTAGAAGAGGATCAAGAGTTTGTTTTCAGACTCTCTGCTTCCCAAAAGGACCAAGCAGAGAATGTGATGATCGTGGATTTATTACGCAATGACTTGTCTAAGATGCCAGGTGTGACTTCCGTACAGGTTCCTCGGCTATTTGAAATTGAATCCTATCCGACAGTACATCAAATGACCTCTACCGTTACGGCTACATTTAGAGAAACCACCACCTTTGTTGATGTGCTTCAGGCTTTGTTTCCATGTGGCTCTATTACAGGTGCACCCAAAATCAGCACCATGGGTCTCATATCCGAACTTGAACAAAATCCAAGAGAAATCTACTGTGGAACGGTCGGAATCGTTGAGCCGAATGGAAATTCCACGTTTAATGTTGCCATCCGTTCTGTCCTAGTCGACAGTGAAACCGGGCTCGCAGAGTATGGTGTAGGTGGAGGTGTTACGTGGGATTCAACTGCAGATGGTGAATATAATGAGGCATTCGTGAAAGCTGCGTTCTTGGAGGCATCAGACGTGACATTTGAGTTGCTGGAAACGTTGAAATTGGATCACGGAGAGTACGCATTGTTCCATCGCCACTTGACCAGATTAGCCTCGTCAGCAAAGTTTTTCGATATCCCGATTGACCTTGAAATGATCACGGATAGATTACAGGAACATGCCAGTCAGTTCGAAGGAATGAGCCGCCGAGTACGGCTTCTGGTGTCGCAGACTGGTGAAGTTCGGGTGGAGAGTACAGCCCTCAACGAGCTTTCCAACGCTGTGCAGACAGTTGCACTGGCAAGCACACCTGTTTCGAAAGATAATCGGTTTCTCTACCACAAAACTACGCATCGGGATGTTTATAATCAGCACAAAAATAAGTATCCAGACGTTTTTGACATATTGCTTTGGAATGAGGATGGGCAAATTACTGAGTTTACGAACGGCAACATCGTATTAGAATTAGACGGGCGTAAAATGACTCCATCTCGTGACTGTGGATTACTTGCAGGAACATTTCGAGCCCAACTTCTTGATGAAGGTATCATTGAAGAAGCAGTGTTAAGTCTATCGGACATAGGAAGGGCTACAAATATTTGGCTTATCAATAGTGTACGTGGGTGGGTATCAGTTCGTTTTGTCGAATAAACATTTCAATCCGACAACTGAGCTTACATGTTGCTTACTTTGTACACACCGTTTTCCATACCCGTTTTCCGATACTGGTGTGGAACTAAGCTGCCCATTACTGCAATAAGAGTAACATCGAAATCGATTAATATGCGGGCAATACAGATACCTACTATCATGCTGAATGATGCAGATGTATCCCATCTTTGGGAGCGCTTTACCCTTGCTGTTGGCTTTAACAACATCACGTATAACCTATGTAAGGAAACGAAATTACGATTTCCGACGTACTTGGCACCGATGTGGGTGAGACGGAAGAAGAGGTCAACAAGTGGCTTGAACTGAAGAACATGCGCAAGCTGAAGATGTTTCACCACGCATACGCCGGGGAGCGTAAGCGCAAACCGTTTGTCTATAAGCCACATCACGGCGGCCCGTCAGATTCCTGACTGGCCGCTTGGAAGTTTCGACAATGCGTCATCCTGCATCCACCCCGAGCAACGCTTGGTAGACGACCCGCGTCGACTCCATCGGCTCCACCCCAAGTTCGCGGCGCAACAGACGCTCGCACGTTCTGAAGGTTTGAACGACCATTGACCGATTGTACTGGGCTGTGTAGGTTCGCATCAGCCAAACGTAGGCAGCCTCCAACGTCGGATCGAGCGCCAACACCCGCTCGCAGACCGTAATCACCTCAGGGTAATGCCGTGCTTCGAAGCACATTTCTGCCTGTGCAAGCGCGGCCTGAATGAACCGCCGCTGCAGTTTGACGCGCTCTTCCTCGCACCACACCTCGTATTTGATCTCGGATAGATAGTCCCCCTGATATAATGCGATTGCGTGCGCAAGCAAGGCACTTTTGCGTTGACGGTCGCTGCTCTGTCTCCGCGTCCCGCAAGGTCTGCAGGAATTCGTCGCGATCGACCGACAGCATTGGATGTTTACAAAGTCCGTAGAGGCTGCCCTGGCGCACGATAAAGGAAGATAGACCACGGCCCGGTTTGTGCGGTTCGATGACGCTGGAAAGCACGGTCATCGCAACCTTGAAGTCACGTTCTGCGGCATCGGGATTGAGCTCTCCCCACAATCGTTCACAAATTTCCTCGCGATGCAGGAGTGTATCGCGGTGGGTGAGCAGGAACTGGAACAATTGACGGGCTTTCTCCCGTTGCCAGTCTCGTCTCGAAATCTCAATAAACCCGCGCCGCACGAGGAAATTCCCAAGCGTTTGTACACGTAGTGTGTACCCTGGGTGATGTTCGATGTCCGCACTGGAGAGTGCGTGCAAATGATGTACTGCTAGGCCTCTGGTTGTGGACTTCGATCGGTGCTGCTGCAGAAGCGGCACAAGCATCTGCACGTCCCGTACGCCACACAGGGTCGGCTTTTGCAGCAGAAACGGCCAATCGTGGGCTTCCACACTTTTCAACACCAGCGATAGGTCGTCCTGCCAGTCCCCATCCTCCGCATAAAACCGTGCAATCGCGCGCCATAAATAACACGCTGTCTCCAAAAATGGGTCCCCACATCGTCGAAACGTCACAACAGCATCTGTCAGGTCGCGAACCGCTGCGTCGTACTGTTCATTGACTACTTGCACTTGCCCGTGTGCAGCGCGCACCAGGTTGGCCATCCAAATGTCTCCGGCACGCTCTGCAAGGTCAATGCCTTGTTGCGCATAGGTACGCGCCAAGGCTAATTGCCTGCGATAACCGTGAGCCAAACACAACCCAAGAAGGGCTTCCGATTTCCCTCTTGGCACTTCCATTTCATCCATCGAACCCATCGCTTCCTGATACGCCGACAACGCAGCATCGCTCAGTGGGTTGGCCAAATGCTCCGCGTGTCCGAGGCGAATCAGTCCAACCGCGCTCACAAACGGCGCGCTTAAGGATTGTCCTACGCCGTGTCCCCGCAAGGCTTGTGCCCGAGCTTTATCCGAGTCCCCCTGCATGGCGTACATGAGGGAAAGCAACAGGGTCGCCTCCCGGTGCGACAGCGCGTTTCGTCCGCCTACCGGATCCACGGAAATCCGCGGTTTCAATGCCGAGATCACGGATTGAATCTCGCCACACCGCAGCAGAAGTCGGACATCGCTGTTGTTGTTCGGCAACGTCGCCCCTGGAAGTGTGGTGAGGGCACGCTGAAGCCGTTTGGCACGCTGAATGCGGCCCTGGTTGATGCTGTTTTCGAAAGCCAATTGCAGGATGTTGATGCGCATCGAGCGCTCCTCTCGGGCCACCCACGAGCGGGCGCGCCATAAGTGAATCTGCGCAGGTTGAATCGTGTCCAAATAGAGCCGCGCGCGCCCCATTTCCACCTGTGCAAGCATCTGTCGGTCTCCTCTGCGTTCGGCCAGCCCATAGGCATCCTGATAGTTCGTCAACGCCTCGCTAAAGCTGTTGATATGGCGGTTGATTTCCGCTCTCGTGATTAACAAGGCTGCGTTTCGGTTGATAGTACGTGCCGGCAAACGGTCCAGCCATCCCTGAACGGTTGATACCTCGCCGCGCGCCAAATAGGCGGGGATATAGCGAAACAGTGCCTCTACCATTCGAGACTCGTCACGCAACGAAAAAAGATAGAGGATGGCGCGAGACTCCTCGCCTCGCTGCAGGTGCCAAGAAATTGCGCGCTCTGCGAGGCGTTCTCGGGCCTCGTCCGTTAACGACTTCGCCAGGTAGTGCCGGACAAGCGGGTGAAGCTCGTAGGCCTGCCCGTCTTCCGTAACGGTTAAATATCCTCTTCGTTCCAAATCGCCGAGTAGGTACGAACTGTCATTCAGCCCGCGCACTTCGTCACAAAGTGCCGGATGAAGCGTCGTAAATACGCAGGTTTCTTGCAGGATGTCGCGGTCTCGAGGCGGCAAGCCGAGCAGGAATAACCGCCCGACCTGCTCCTGAATGGACGCGTGCTCTTCCAGGGCTTGCTGCAGCCGCGCAAATTTTCCATGCTGCCGCCAGTCGCGCAATAACATGGACAACACCATGGCCATACCCCCGGTACGCTGTACGAGCCACCGGACTTGACCTTCTTCCAGCGTGCTTTGCTTGCCGCCTGGCAATCCCGCATGATAGAGAAACCCGACTTCCAGTTCCGTAAAAGCCAGATCCCGTTCGCGTACCCACAGCACGTCTCCTCGATCCGCAAGGCTTTCCAAGTAAGACAGTGCCGGCTGGGTGCGAGTGACAAACACGACATGCACGTTCGGGGGCAGACACCGCAACCACTCGTCCACCCATTGCAGAATGGGCGCATCCTCATCGACCAAATGGAAGTCGTCGAGGACAAAGATGCGTTCATCGTGGACAAATGTAGAGACAAGTTCCCCCATCCACTGAGCAGACAACAGCCATGTCAGAGGGGAATGCGCTGCGGAAATCACGCGTTCCCACTCTGATTCCGGCAACGCCGGTGGAAGAACGGCTTGACCGACCCGCTCTGCGAACCGTGCACCAAACCGATCCGCGTCCCGCACCGTCAACCAACCCACCTGCAACTCACATTGCTGCACATAGTTGCCGACCGCCGTGGTTTTTCCGTAACCCGCGCCGGCCTTCACAACCGTGATCGGGAAATCCGGAATTTCCGAGAGCAGCGTTAGAATCCTCGGCCTCGGTACATTGGTGGAGCGCAGCTTTGGAATGGTATGTTCCGACGGCGCTGCACGGTTCATTGTGCGACGTACCCGCCATCGATTACGACCGCCTGCCCGGTTACACTTCGGGCCCTGTCAGACGCGAGGTATACGGCGTAATCGGCAATCTCCTGTGGATCGAGTAACCGCCGTTGCGGAACGAGCGGGTAGATGACCTCTTCCAGTACACGCTCCACCGGAACGTTGCGTGACCGTGCCAGGTCAGCCAATTGATTACGAACCAACGGCGTATCCACATATCCAGGACACAGGGCGTTGACCGTAATCCCGTGTACCGCACCTTCCAGTGCCGCCACCCGTGTCAAGCCAATCAACCCATGTTTGGCCGAGTTGTACGCTGCCTTGCCGGCAAAGCCAATCAGTCCGTTGACGGAGGCGACATTGAGAATGCGGCCAAACCCTTGGCTTTTCATAATAGGAAACACATGTTTCGTCGCGATAAACGGCCCAACCAGCATGAGGTCGATGATTTGTCGGAACTTCTCCGTCGGGAAGGATTCAATGTCTGCGACATATTGTATTCCGGCGTTATTGACGAGGATGTCGACCGAGCCCCAGGTGCGTTCTGCAAAGTCGATCAGATTCGCCAGATCACGTTCCTGACCTGCGTCAGCGGCCAGCGGCGCGACCTCCAGCCCCTCCCGCTGGAGTTGATCCGCTGCTTCCTGTGCTGCTGGTTCTCGCAGGTCTGATAAGACCACTTTCGCACCCGCCCGGGCCAAGCTGCTCGCGATGGCAAGCCCGATGCCACTCGCCGCACCCGTGACGATGGCAGTGCGTCGACTCAACGTTTGCTCCATGTTTGATGTCACCTCTCCTCTCGTTTCATGGCAGACAACAGCGTATCGACCTTATCTGTAAACGAGACGACCGTACTGTAGCGACCGGAAACGGGGGGCTCTACTCCGCGTTCCACCCAGTCCTCCAAATGATAGAGCGCCGCTTCAAAGTACGGTTGGACCGGTTGTTGACCGTGGATTCCCCCGCGCAGGAGACCGTCGACGTGATTTCCACCTTCGATCTCGTACATTCGGTGATAGTCCGCCGTCTCCTGCTTTCGAACGAGTTCTGCGTAGGCGGCGGCGTGATGGACGAACGGAACCAGACAATCCCAGTTCCCTGCAACAGATAGCAGGGGCTTGGTCAGGCGGCCTGTGTTCGCAATCGGCCGGATACGCTCTGTCAATTGATCCGCCCGCTCCTGCCACGGGTAATCCGCAATAGCCAGCGGATCGCGCAGCCAATCGTTCGACCATTCCGCCGCGAACGGCTTCCAGCCTGTGTCGAGGGACCGTCCGTACAGCCACAGTGAAACCACCCAGTAAATCATGAAGTAGTCGTTCCAAAAGGGACTGGATTCCTTTGCGAGCCCTGCGGCCATCAGGCGTTCCAAAGCGGCGTTTCGCTCTGATGTAGTTCGGTCCCCCCGCCAGTTCCAGTAAATCGGACAATCACAGACGTACACGGGCAAGGTGGTCATCAGATGGCGCCCCTCCGGATGCCAAAACACGCCCTCCCACTCGACGCCGCCGTCAAATAACTCCGGATGCCGTTCCAGCATGATGCGCACCACGTATCCGCCGTTGCTTACCCCGGCAATGTACGTCCTGCTGGCATCCTGCCCGTAGTACTTCCCAACCAGTTGACGTGCCTGGTCTACTAAACCAATATATGCTTCTTCCCATTCCGCCATCGATCGCAAGGGATCGCGCAGCGTGAATCCCGGCGTCGCCTTGTCACAACTGGCAAACGCGTAACCTCGTTGCAGGACAATGTCGCTGAGCAGCCAGTCCAACGAGAATTCGTTGCGAACGGCGGGTGTCCCGCCAATTAGCAATTTTCCGTTCCATTGACTGACATCCGGTAGCCGGACCACCGCATTCGCCTGACCCACCCGCCCGGTTCACTGAACCCCTGGGACCTCCTGAAGCACGCGGGGTGCGGCATATACGAGCGGCTCGGCATCCGGATTGACCCCCTGACATCTCGTGGTCAGGTCCGTCATCCTTTGTAGTTCGCTTGTCTGTTCCACAATCGTCGCCCTCCCCATGTTGTAAACCCGCTCAGAATCCCGCCCGGTAAGAATCGGACGACAACGATATACAGAACGCCAAAGATAATCATGTAATTTTGAAAGATCGGGTTTTGTCCAGTCAAGTTGGACAGCCATGTTTGGGCCGAAATCAAAATGGCAGCTCCGATAACGCCTCCATACAGCGTGCCGGTCCCGCCGATGATCACCATGAGCAGCACATTGAGGGAAACACCGCTGACATCATATACCGTCGTACTGACAAAGGACTGTCCAATTGCGTACATGGCGCCGGACAATGCCGCGATCAGCCCAGATATCATGAACGCCAGCGTTTTATAGCGAACAACCGGATGCCCCAATTGAAATGTTCGCGACTCATTTTCGCGAATCCCCTTCAGAATGTCCCCAACCGGGGACTGTATAAACCGGGTTAGAAACACCGCTACCAGGACCATACAGGCCAGACAAAAGTAGTAGACTGCCAAGTCACTGCTGAGCCAATTCGGCAGGGAAATCGTAAGTCCATCGTCTCCCTGGGTCAGCGGCCGTAAACTTTGCGACCCGGCAAGCACTGCGAATACCTGTCCAACAGCAAGCGTAATCATCGCAAAGTAGGTTTCCCGTACGCGCAAGGACAGGAACGCGATGATTAGGCTGAGGACAATAGCGGCGATAAAGGCGATGGCGAGACCCTCGCCGAGGCTCACCCCTGTGCCGCCACTCCGTTCCAGACAAATGGCGATTGCATACGCCCCCGTGCCGAAGAACATGGCGTGTCCAAATGAGACGATCCGGGTGTACCCAATGAGCACGTCGTACGACATGGCAAACGTTCCAAACGCAAAGATTTCAACGAGCAAGGACGTGGCGCCGCCGGTTCCCGTCAGCAGCGGCACGAGCACGGCGATCACGACGATCACCAGCAGCACAACAGGTTTCGTGACCGTAAATCGGTGAGTCGAATTGTCTGCCATCACGCCACCTCCTTCGAGCCGAGCAAGCCCTGCGGTCGGATGACCAGCACGACCGCCATCAGAATGACGCTGGACAGCACTGCCAACGATGAGGCGTAGTAAGATACGACCGCCGTCGCGATCCCAATCAACAAACTTCCTATCAAAGACCCGTTTAGACTTCCCAGGCCGCCTAACACGACAATGATGAAGGCATTGAGCTGCATATCCATCCCCATCTCCGGTGTGACCGATCCGAAGTAAGGTTCAGCCAATGCCCCTGCAAACCCAGCCAGGGCCGCGCCGACAACAAAGACCATTGTAAATACGCGATGGATGGAGATGCCCCGCGCCTGCACCAATTCTGGGTTCATCACTCCCGCTCGAACAATCAGCCCTACACGTGTGCGACTCAGTAGGAGCAACAGTAGGATGTACACCACAATACCGACCGCCACTGCAAACATTTGATACTGAACAATCACAATGTGGCCAACTATCCAGGAGCCGCCGAGTGCCTTCGGTACCCCAGCGTTGATTGGATTCTGCCCGAACGGAATCTGGACAAGCTGCGACAGAATAATGAAGACACCCATTGTCATCAGAAGTTGCTGCGTCCCCTGTCCGTAAATCGACGAAAGCAGTCCACGTTCCGACAACCAGCCGATGATGGCGCCCGTCAGTAACCCGCCAACAATCGCGACCACAAACTGGTGCGTGGATGCATATAGAAATGTCCCAACGTAAGCGCCCCAAAGATAAAAGCCTCCGTGCGCAAAATTGATGACCCGCAGGAGTCCGAAAATGAGCGTAAGGCCAGCCGCCATCAGAAAGTATATCGCGCTGTTCGCGATCCCGTTGAAAATCAAAGTCAAGGCGACCGTCATTCGATCTCCTCCTGTCCTGTTACCCGCACACCCAGGTACCGCTGTTTCAACTCATCCGAAGCCAGAAGTTCCGTCATGGCACAGTCACGACTGTTTTTCCGTCGTCGATCAAAACGAAGTCATCCCCGACCCGGCTCGCCAGGTAGAAGTTCTGCTCCACCAGTAGAATCGTCGTTTGATCCCGTATAGCTTCCAATGATTCTGCCAATCGCTCCACAAACAGTGGCGATAAGCCCTTACTAGGTTCGTCGATCAGCAGACAAACGGGCATTTGAACTAGCGCAGCGGCTACAGCCAGCATCTGCCGCTGCCCACCGCTGAGCGCGCCAGCTGGTCGCTTCCATGAATCGCGCAGGTCGGGAAACGTGTCGAGCGTCCGATCCAGCCGCCGATTGGGCACCTTCCCGCCCCGCAATAGACAACTTGATGTTCTCCTCGACTGTCAAGTTCGGAAAAATGTTCAAGTCTTCCGGAACGTACCCGATCCCCACAGACTTGCGCTGATGGACAGCCATGCCATTCAAGCGTTTGCCGGAAAAGATAATCTCCCCTGCGCTCGGTTGTAGATATCCCATCAACGTGCGCATCGTGGTCGTCTTCCCGGCACCGTTTCGTCCCAGCAACACGGTGATGGCGCTTTCCTTCACCACAAATGAAACATCCTGCAGAATGTGAAACTGACCAATATCTGCAGCCACATGTTGGACTTCAAGCAGTGGTTTCATGGCGACCTCCCAGATACGCGCGTTCTACTTCCGGATTCGCCATGATTTCTTGCGGAGATCCTTGCGTAAGCAACGCGCCTTGGTGTAATACCGCCACGCGGTCGGACAAGCGCATGACGACCTCCATCTTGTGCTCCACCAGCACAATCGCGTACTGCCCACTGTCCTTTAATGCCTGAATCCGCTCCAGAATTTCCGGCGTCTCCGCCAGGCTCATCCCTGCAGTCGGTTCGTCAAGCAAAATGACCTGTGGTTCCATGGCAAGCAGCATGGCCAGTTCGAGTTTGCGTTTGTCCCCGTGGGAGAGTGAGGCAGCGGGCGCCTGTGCCGATTTATCCAAACCGACTCTTTGCAGGGACTCATAGGCTCGTTCCCGTACGTCCTGACCCGTCTTGCGAAAAATCGGACCGCATCCGAACGCCTCGCTTTGCCAGCACCGCGAGGGCAACGTTCTCGAGCGCGCTGATCCCCGGAAACAGGTTCGTACGCTGAAAGGACTGACCTATACCGGCCCTGGCCCGCGCATCCGCTTTCCAACTGGTAACGTCGGTTCCGCGGTACAAAACCCTGCCCGTCTGAACCGGAAGGGCTCCGCTCATGGCATGAATCAACGTCGTCTTCCCGGCGCCGTTTGGCCCAATCAGTGAAATGAACTCGCCTTCCTGAACGGACAGTGAAACCTCTCGAATCACCTGAAACCGCCCGTAGCCCACCGAGACATCCCGTAATTCAAATACCGGCATCCGGCTGCCCCCTTTTTGCAGATGAGGCGGACGCACGGGATTCCGCCCAGTACGCCCGCCGTCATCCGGTTCGATTGTCATGATGAATCGACCGCCGTGACCGGAATGAACTATTTCCCTTGATTCAGGACCGGCGGCTCTGTCTCATTCCCCGGAATGACACTCGTCAACGTCGGCACTGGATAGTTCACGCCCGGCTCGTTTTTCAGGACCACACCGTACTGCGTCTGCAGCGCCTGATGGTCTGAGGCCCGGAAGGTATAGGTCCCCTTGGGTCCCTGGAAGGACATGCCTGCCATCGCTGCGGAGAGTTTGTCGCCGTTCGGGTCACCGCCTGTTTTCTTTAGACCATCCACAATCGCAATGGCGGCGGCCATCCCATCTGGGTCGAACAGGTCCGGCACTGTGTTAAATTCTGATTTGTCATGCTGAATCAGATAGTCGTTGATTGGATTTTTCGGAAGCGTGTAGTAGTACGTAGTGAATCCACGCATACCGTCAAATCCCTGGAACAGCGCCTGAATTGCGGCGATGTTCGGGATACCGGTCACCACCGTGATTCCCTGTTTCTGAAGCTGCATGTTGGCTATGCTTTTCCATGGACCCGGCGCCCCTGCCCAGGTTACAAACAGGTATTTCGGGTGCGCCTGGATGATTTTCTGAAGCTGCGGGGTAAAGTCTGTCGCATTCGGATCGGCATAGACATCCAGCACATCCTTCATCCCCGCTTGCGTAGCCAGGGTGTGAAACGCTTTCACAGAATCCCAGCCAAAGGCATAGTTCGGCGCCAGTTGGGCCACGGTTGCATGTTGGTCGGGGATGGACAGCACCGCCGCCTTCGCTTCCATGTAGGAATTCGGGGAGACTTTGAAGATGTACGGGTTGTAATCGGCCCCTGTGATGCTGTCTGCGACAGCCGGACCAACGACATAAACCGATTTATAGCGTTTTGCAAGCGGTTCCATCGCGATCGCGCTCGCGCTGTTTACGCCGCCTGCCAATATGTCAATCTTGTCGTTCGAGAATAGTGTCTTGGCGTCCGTGACGGCCTGGTTCGGCTGGTCGTTGTCATCTTTCCAAATCACGTTGATCTTATGCCCGTCGACCTCGTCCGTGCCGTTCGTTGCGTACTCCAATCCAATTTTGAATCCACGCTGCCATTCCTGCCCATAAGCTGCCAACGCCCCCGTCAGCGTCGTGACCACGCCAATGGTAATCGGATTACTCGAGCTACCGCCAGTTCCGGATGTGGTGGTTGGACTGTTGGCGCTTACATTCGATCCACAACCAGCCAACAGTGCGACCGCAGTCAAGCATGCGGCCCCCGCCGTCCAACCGGACTTCTTGAAACGTGTCATTTTGACCCCCCTGTTCAAATACACCTCTTGTGTAATTCGCTGCATGCTCGCTGAGCAGCAGCATCCTCAACACTGCGTGGATGTGTTCAGGTGGAAAGTATCACATAGGGGTTACGCGGAAGTTACACGGGCAGATGCCCTGTTCGTTACCAACTGTAAAACCTGCGGGTTGTACTTGAGTTGCAGAAAACGGACTTTGCGGTTTCCTGTTGCGTCCTTATTCGGATCGGTCGGCAGTGCCAGCGAGTTTTCTGCTCGACGGTTCGATGCCGCCGATTGGCTTGGCGCCGTTCCTCATGCCGTATCTCGCAGAGGCAGCCTATCTCATTCCCGTCCCCCACAATTGGCCGCATTATCAAGCGACGACTATCCAGATTCAAAATGAAGCGTGGGATGGCTGGTACCGCATCACCGACTTGAAAATTGAGGCTGGAAACAGCGTCGATACATTCCCCGTTGAGCATACGTTTGCACCGACAGGTTGGAAGCACGTGGCCACATTCGGGACGGAGTCCGTCTGGCAGAATCCTGACTCAGTGAAGCGCGCCTAGTTTGCCAACAGCACAGCAGCCCCGCTGGTACAGGCCTCAGGTCGCGCTGTCTACGCGGGTGGCAATTTCAATCACCAAACCTGGTCTATACATACGGGGCATGCTGCTTACTTTGTCTTATCACAAATGTACGATCCGAACTGGCACGCTGCCGCCGGCTGAGGGTATCAGCCGCCGCTGTTGCCGGGCCAGGCGCCAAGCGTAACGGTGATATTGATGTGCTTGCCTGCGCGCAGGACATTCAGCGTAACTTTTTGGCCGACCGTGTAATTGGCCAGATCGCTGGTCAAATCGGCCATATCGGTAATCGGCTTGCCATTGACGCCGGTAATGATATCGCCGTCGCCTTTCGGATTTGACTTGCTGCCTGTATCACCGTGCAGGCCAGCACGCGCTGCCGGACTGCCAGGCGCGACGCTGATCACGAGCGCGCCTTGCGATACTGGCAGTTTCAACTCCTGCTGCAGCGCTGGATCGATATCGTAGCCGGAAATGCCAAGATACGTATGCTGAACGGATTTGCCTTCAATCAAATCGGGCATGACCTGTTTGAACCTGTCAATCGGAATTGCAAAGCCAATGCCTACAGACCCTTCGACAGGGCTCTCGATAGCTGTGTTGATACCAACGACCTGGCCCTGTGCGTTGAGCAGCGGTCCGCCAGAATTCCCTGGATTCAGTGCGGCGTCCGTCTGAATAAGCCCTGTAATCAGTGGACCGCTTTGGGATGGCATGGAACGGTCCAACCCGCTGACGATGCCGGCAGTGACCGTCTGGGTCAACTGAAATGGATTGCCAATCGCGATCACCATTTGACCTGGTACCAGGGTCTTGGCTGTGCCAAGCGGCAGCGGGGCGATGTTCGCCAGCTGTGGTACGCGGACAACGGCGAGATCGTCGAGTGGATCGGTACCCAGCACTTTTCCAATGTACGTCCGGTTGTTGAGCGTAACCGATACCGTTTTTTGCCCGGACACCACGTGGTTGTTCGTGGCTAGATCGCCCTGGTTATCGACGAGAAAGCCCGTACCGATGTCGGCAGAGCCGTTATTGGATGACGCGTTGGTAACCGCCGTAATCGTGACGATGGCCGACTTCGAATGGTTGTAGACATCGGTCACAGTATTGCCGGTCAAATCCGCTGGCAGCGCCTGACTCGAATTACTGGACTCTGCGTTTTGTGAAGTTGAACTTGCATTCGAGCTTGGTGTAGGCGTTGTGCTTTGCGAATGGAACAATGCACCGCCGCTGACAACACCCAGCGCAAAGATGATAATGCCGACAGCTGTATAGGCAACAGCTCGGCCACTTCCCCGGCCTTGCCTGTCCCATCGATCAAAATCCTGCCATTTCCGCGCCACTGACATCCCTCCTGCGCTCATGATACATGAAAGCCAGCCAATTGAGAAATTTGGTCATGTGGACTGTCAACGGATGGCAGTCGGAGCGGTCAGCGAGAAGCTGCCGCTAATACCTGATTCCAGTCCTGCGTGAACTGTACGAGCGCATCTGTCGAAATCGCCACTCCTGACAGCGCCGCCATCACAAGAGATTGCGCCTCTGTCAGCCCAACTATGACCGCCTCTGCAAGTCGCGCAAGCATAAACGCTGCCTGCTCGCCTTCGATTCGCTCCAGCTCTGCACGTACCGACGCCAGCAGCAGCGGTTCAATATGATTCTGAAACTCCGTCTGCCCGGAGCCTTCAAAGAACTGTTTCGCCGACTTGAAGTACCGAAAGCCTGCTTGCAGCGCGTCCGTCGGGATCTTGGCCTGCCAGACTAGGCTGTCTGTATCGCCGAGCAGCCAGTGTTCGCTCATTGCTGGTGCGCTCACCTGCTGCAGGGCCTGCTGGCATTCTGCTTCCAGTGTCGTCAGAAAAGCTTGGGACGACTTTCGCATGCGCAACCAGAGTGTCCGCGTTTCCATCTCCACCTGGCGTTCAAGCAAGGCTGCGAATTCGGCAGACGCATCAAGCCAGCTCTCCTTCGCCTTCTGTTCGTCGCGAAACCGTCCAGGATGGTATGTCTCGCGCAGAAGTCCTCCAAAACGTATGCGAATGCGCTCTCCAGTATGAAACAAGAGTTCATTCCATTCAGAAACGAGCGGCTGTGCGGCGTCCAATTGGCCATGCTCAGCTGCATGGTGCTGCTGTTTGAACGTTTGCAGCAGCTGTTGGCGCGCGGCTTCAAGCTGATTTTTTGCCTGTTCCGTCTGTGCCATTTGATCGGTCAAACTACGCAGGCGATCGGCTGCATACCGGCTGATGTCGGTCAGCAGGCGACTGGCGTTCGCCGTAACGAGTGATTCAAAACGGTCCGCAGTGAACGCTGTCAGGTCGCTTGCCAGCTTGTCAAGGCCTGAGGCAGCATACAGTTCGTGTGCGTCCGGCAGCGGCCCTTCTGCTTGTAATCCGAGGCGCTGCCTTGCCATCGCCTCGATTTCCAGCGTCGCCGTTCCCTCAAGCAGCTTTTGCGCGGCAAAGCCCAATTGGCTGGACACAGGATAGATGCGCGGTTTGGGGATGCCACAGCGGCGAAGTTCGGCCTGAACGCGCTGCAGGACAGCTTCCTGCTCGTCCGCTGAGGAAGCGAGATCGATTGCATTGAGAACGACGAACAGCTTGTCTTCGCCCGCTACATCCTGCACGCCGGCGAGCTGTGTCACGAAGTCTTTGTCAGCGCGGGAAAATGCGTGTGTATAGTAGAGCACAAACACAATAGCGTCCGCTTCCTGCATGTAGCGAAACGCAACATCCGTATGTCGGCGGTGAATGGAATCGACACCGGGTGTGTCGACCAACGACAGCCCTTCGCTGAGCAGAGGGCGGTTCACGAATAAGTCAACGCGATCGACAAAACAGGCAATCCGTTCTTCCGCCGTGTAGCGGGCAACTTCTGCGAGCGGAACGTCGAATGTCTCGCCGAGGCGCGGCAGCATCAATCCTGCGCCGTCAGCAAACGCCTTCAAAAAAGAGACAGATTTGCGCTGCCGCGGGCTCCAGCCAGCCATCTTCAAGTCCCTGGCGCGATCTGCTGCCTCGTCCAGACTGCTCTCGTCCTGCTGGAGTACACCCCAGGCTGCCGCTACATCAGCAAACAGCTGCTCGCGCGTCTTGGCATAAATACGCGCGTGCGGCTCTGTCTCCCCCGCATACGCGAGACGTGTCACCGTCGCAGTGGTCGGATTGGGGGAAACCGCCAAGTCGGCTTCACCGCAGAGCGCATTGACCAGTGACGATTTGCCAGCGGAGAATGCACCAAATACCGCGACCAGTTTTTCATGTGACGCAATTCGTTCCTGCAACCGGCTGACGCGCGACGTAAACGCTCCAGCGTCCGGAACTGCCGTCAGTGCCGACCGGACGGCTTCAAGTTGCTCTGTTATATTCTCTAGCTGCTGTCGTTCGTTCACTGCTGTTCCTCCCAGAGTTTCTCCAGACGATCCCGTTCCTGACGCTGGGCCGCTTCCAGCTGTGCGAACGCCTGCAGCGGCGCGAGCTGTTCCTCTAATCGATGCAGTTCCTGCAGTTCATCTGCGTGTACCTGCTCCCAGGCTGTGAGCGCAGCTGTTTCGAGATCGTGCAAAAACGCATTCAGCCTGGTTGAAAACTGCCCTTTGACGCTTGCGACGACATCTTTCACGTATTGATACGGATACTGCTCCGAATTGAGCGCGCCAGTGTTCACAAGCCGTTTGAGTAGGTCTTTATCGGCCGCTGCAGTCAAGCTGTCGACGCGGCTGAGCCAGTCGGATGACAGCAGTTCCTCCGCCTGAATCTCCTTCCGGAGCTCGCCTTGCACGGCCCAGCATAAAAACCGCGTGGTACGGTCGTTCAAATCAGCCAGAAAGCGCTCGAGCCGAGCTTGTCGTTCTGCCTCCGTTTTGGCCGCACTGCCCAGCCAGCCGACGCGAAAACCAGGCCCCAGGCTTTCTACGTACAGACGCCCTTGCTCCGTCGTCTCATACGGTGCAATCTGCGCCAGGTCGACCATGCGCGCAAACCGTATGCGCCGTTCGCCAAACCGTTCCGTCACAGCCTCTCGTGACAAATCCAGGCGCTGCTGAACTTCGCGCTGCTTCGCCGCCAGTGACTGTGTCAGCTGCAGGCGTGCAGGCGGATCGAGCAGCAACGCACGATCGTGGTGCAGCGCACCTTCATCCGCAAGTCGCTCAAATTCAGGCTGGTAACGCCGCTGTACGTGATCGCGAATGATTTCCCGCACACGCAGCCCGAGCGAATCACCTGCATCCGCGCGGTCGTCCCCTGCCAGTGCTTGAAGCCACGTCCGCAATTCATCCAGCTGGCTGTGTGCGGACGGACGCGATGAGGTATAGAAAATGCGCTCATACGCGATATCCCAGTCCCGCAGCGTTGTCTCGACACGTTGCTGGAATGCCTCGAACGGCAGTTCGAAATCGAGATGCTTGTCAACCTGATTGATCACGATGACCAAACGCTTGGCCCCTGCGGCAAATCCGGAGGCGAGCTCCACATTTTCGTCCGCTTCAACGTGCTGATAATCCATCACTAACAGCACCGCGTCCGCCTGGTATAAAGCGGCTTCAGTAGCCTCTCGGTGTGCGTCGTCGGTCGAGTCAACACCCGGCGTATCCAGCAGGTGGACAGCGCCATCCGTCCCGGGCAGCGGCACTTCTGCTACGGTCGCAGTCGTCGGCACAGCGCCAGTCGCCAGACCACTGTCGCAAAGCGCGTTGATGAGCGTCGACTTCCCTGCAGAAAACAAGCCGACGAGCGCGGCCACACGCGCTTTGTCTTCGCCCCGCTGTGCTAGTTCCGTCAACTGCTCGACAGCGCGGCTGTCGCCTGCGTCCGTAAACTGTTCGATGAGCGGTTTCACTTTATCGATTAACGTCAGTTCTCCTGCGTGTTGGGTCTGCACCGCAATGTCCGCCTCCAATGCTGTCCTAAAAGTAACACACTCGTCTATCTCCCGCTAGGAGTGACCATTTGGTAGAATCATCTACAAGAGGTGGCGCTTGCTTGGTCGCCCGCCAACGAAGGAGGTTTCATATGGAACTGACACAGGACACGATGCCAGAGAACCTGTCATACATACAGACGTTATTGGTTGAACTGCTTAAGACGCCAAGCCCGACTGGCGATACACAGACCATCCTCAAACGATTGACCGACGAAGCGACAGCACTTGGCTACCAAACCCGGCGCGGCCGCAAAGGCGCACTGCTCATCACGGTACCAGGTAAGGATGATGCGCACCGACGCTTATTGACCGCCCACGTCGATACGCTCGGCGCAATGGTCAAAGAGATTTTGCCGAGCGGTTGCCTGCGCTTGACGCAAGTCGGCGGTTACGCCTGGAATGCCATCGAAGGCGAGTACTGTATCGTCAAGACGGCAGCTGGCCATGAAATTACAGGCACCATTCTGCTGCATAACACATCCGTTCACATCAACCGCGAAGTCTCAACCGCTGAGCGAACCAGTGAGAACATCGAAGTCATTCTGGACGCGCGCGTATCGTCCAAAGCCGAAACAGAGGCGCTTGGCGTGCAGGTCGGTGATTTCGTTTATTTTGATCCGCGCACGACGGTTACCTCCGGCGGCTTCATCAAGAGCCGCCATCTCGACGACAAGGCGTCGGTGGCGATTCTGTTTGGACTGCTCAAGCAGCTGAAGGACGAACAGATTACACTGCCGCATACACTTGAACTGCTCATCAGCAACAATGAGGAAATCGGATTTGGCGGCAACTCCAATATCCCTGAAACCGTCGTTGAGTATCTGGCAGTCGATATGGGCGCTATCGGCGACGGCCAAAGTACGGATGAATACTGCGTCTCAATCTGCGCCAAAGACGGCTCTGGACCTTATCACCTGGGACTTCGCCGCCACCTGACAGCCTTGGCAGACCAGCTCGGTTTACACTATGCGATTGACATTTATCCGTTCTACAGCTCGGACGCATCGGCCGCAGTGCGGGCTGGCGCCGACGTGATCCACGGCCTCATCGGGCCTGGTGTAGCCAATTCACATGCCTATGAGCGGACACATCTGGCCGCCATCGACAATACGTTGAAACTGTTGCACGCCTACGTACAGTCCCCGCTCGTCGGCTGACGGCGGGCTGAACAAACTGTGCGCATCCCTTTGGGCATGCGTACCACCTCCCAGCCTTCAAGTTTCATATCCTAATCTCAAAAGCAAAAGCGCCCGTCAAGCTGGCGTGGCCGAGTGGAGGTGTGCATCGTGCAGTTCATGACCCTGATGAAATTTGGCGGTTTGGCATTTGATGTCGTGCAGGATGAAAAGGTTCGGGAGCTGGCCGGGATGATTCATAAGGGCGCCCGCAGGCGTGGTTTGCTTGGCGATTTTACAGTTGGCGGACAGGGACAAGGCGGTTCGGCAGCTGGCGGCGAACAGCCGCACCCCATCCCGTTTGCTCCCGAAGAGAATTCTGAAAAGGCGAAAGCGGAAAAGCCGGAAAGACCACCAGGTCTCTACCTGCCACCTCAGGTTGGACTCCCAAAGGCTGCATTCGGCAAGTATATGAATGCTGGCAATGCGCAAATGCTTAAAAAATGGGCTGCGGAAATCGGGCAGCACCTGATTACGAAATAACTGTTCGCCTGGAGGTCTGCTCGTTCGTGACCAGGTCAATTCCCTCACGGTCAAATCACGGTTCAGCAAGATTCCTCACGCGGCTGTTTCGGCATGTCCTGCCGCTCGCCCGGCAGGAACTCGACAGCTGGACAAGCCTGGCGGCTAATATTCCAGATGTCGCACTCCGTCACGAAGCACTGCAAAGTCTGCAGCACAAACGTTTTCACGCGGATGGCGGTTGTGTCTACGCTGCCAGCAATCGCGTTCACAGCGCTGGTCTCGTACGTCTCATTGTCGCTCTTCAGACCATCAGCGACTATTTGGACAACCTGTGTGACAGGGCTTCTTCTACCCTTGATGCAGACGACTTTCGCCAACTCCACCATGCAATGCGTGACGCGGTTTCGCCGCAGGCGCCGCTGCGCCCGTATTATGCGGTGCGCGGCGAACCGGACGATGGCGGCTATTTGAATGCGCTCGTCACCGCTTGCCAGCAGGAAATTGCCCGTCTTCCGGGATATAGCGCCATTGCGCCAGAAGTTGCCTGGCTGGTGGAGCGATACTGCGAGCTGCAGGAGCACAAACACGTCGCCTTGTCGGAGCGGGCACAGCGGCTTCAACAATGGTCGTCTGCCTATCTCGACGGCGAATCCGATCTCGCCTGGTGGGAGTGGTGTGCCGCAGCGGGATCGACCCTCGGCATGTTCGCACTGTTCACTGCCGCAGCAAAACCACTCTCGCGGCAGCAGGCAACAGCCGTCTACTCCGCCTACTTCCCATGGATCTGCGGCCTCCATATCCTGCTTGACTACCTCATTGACCTCGAAGAGGACGCGAACGAAGAGGATTTTAACTTTGTCGAATGCTACCCTCCCGGATTTGACCTGAAGCAGCGGCTTTGCCTGTTTGCAAAGCGCGGACTCGAGCATGCGTCCAAAGCGCCGTTTGAATCGGCGCTGCACCAACACGTTGTCAGAGGGCTGCTCGCGATGTACCTGTCAGATGCAAAGGCGTCTTCGCAGCCACTGGTCCGGCCGGTCAAACAGCTGGTCTGGCGATTCGGACCGGAGACCTGGCTGTTTTATGGCGCTTGCAAACTGTACCGTGTTATCCGATGATGTGAAGCGAGGTGACGTGATTGACTGCGACATTGACCGCTCTCATCATCATTCATATTTTGGCTGTAATCAGTAAGCTAGCTATCTTCGTGCTCGTTCCGCGCGTGGATTCGGTCGCCTCGGCGCAAGCGCTGATGGCGCGTTACCGGCCGTTCGAGCGCGGCTTTGACTGGGTGCTGTGGATCACGGGCGCGCTGTTACTCGTATTCGCGCGCGTCCTGCTCACGAAACCATGGATGCTCATCTCGATTGTGCTCTACACGCTGGTGTTTGTTTTAATCCGCACGGCCGTTTGGGGATCCCTTCGGAAGGTAGCCGACAGCAACAAAATCTACGCGCGTGAAGAAATCAAGCGCATGCGGACGAACAACTGGTGCGTCGCGCTGGTCACCATTGGCCTGCTCGCTGTCATCGCCTATCTGATGATGACGAAACCGTAATTTAATCGGACGCCCGAAAGGTGTCAAGAGTGCGTTACCCTTTCGGACTACCTCTAAATCGAGCGTGATCGTTCGATGTGTACGGCGACATTGCCAAACACACCGGGAATCGGCGCGCCTGGCTTTTCAACGGTGACCGCCACGGTTTCGACGAGCGGGAACGAAGCCAGAAGCACCTGTGCAATCTGTTCCGCCACACGTTCAATCAGCCGCACCGAAGCACCCTCGACGATTGTCCGGACCGCCTGGTAGACACGCGCATAATCGACTGTATATGCCAGGCCGTCCGTCTCCCCCGCTGGGCGCAGATCGAGACCCATCCGCAGATGGACGATAAATCGCTGTCCAAGCTGGTTTTCCTCCGTGAGTGCACCGTGAAAACCATAGAACTGAAGTCCGGTCAGTTCGATGTAATCCATCTTTATCCTCTCCCGTCGGCTGCTTGCGCCGCATTCCAGATTGCATCGTCGCCATCCCAGCAAATGATACCGTCCGCATGATACGGCGCCAGCCAGGGAGCGGACAACATGCCTGCAAAATTGAGTGATGGCAGTTCGCCCAGCCGATGTTTCTCGACGAGCCGCAGCAGATGGCTGCGCATCCGCTCGGGGACGGATGATGCTGTCCCGCGATCCGGATAGACACCATACAGCACACTGCACTCCGCTACTTCGCCAGGGGCTTCATGCTGATTCAGGCGCAGTACGAGATCCCAGTCCCAATAATGCCCCATCGACGCGTCCAGCCCGCCTGCTTCGAGTAACAGATCGCGGCGGCAAAGCAGAGACGATGGCACCACTGGATTCGTCAGGCGCAGCAGTTCATTCGAAACGTGGAAGGCAAACGGCTGTCGCGCTGTAGTCTGCCAGTGACCAGGGCGGCCATGGAGCTCAACCACTTCCGCCTGCGCGTGTGCCCAGCTGCCACGCTGTTGTGTCAGTGTTGCCATCAGCCTGCTCAGGTGTGTTGGCAAATGGCGATCGTCATCATCGCAAAATGCAATATACTCACCGCATGCGCGCTTGAGCGCCTCCGTTCGAGCTGCGACCTGGCCGATGCTCACAGGCAAGTCCAGCCACGTCAGCTGCAACGCAGAAAACTGCCTGGCAACATTTCGAATCGACCCCCCGCCATCGTTGACGACGCAGACTTCCATCGACTCGGCAATCGATTGTCGGCAGAGGGCCGCAAGGCACGCAGCGAGATCGTCCGGCCTGTCCTTTGTCGCGATAAGCACGCTGACCGTAGTCATGATTGAAACTTCCTTCCTCAAGCCGCACATTGCATTCGCTTCGCAGTGTACTCTATTGAACCGAAAAAATACAGGTGGAAATCGTATAAAGCCGCGCGTTACAATGAACGAAGAGAAACAAATCGAATTTTTAGGCAGATTACCGAGGAGGGGTTCAACGTGAGTGAGCGGCACCACTATCCGCTGAATGGAACATGGTCAGGCGCGCGTAAAGGGACCGGTACGATTTATGTCAGTCATACCAGTATCGATATCAGTGTGCCGGCAAGTCATGGCGGTGTCGATGTAGGTACGAATCCAGAGGAATTGCTGCTGGCAGCAGCCGCATCCTGTTACATGATTACCCTCTCCATCCTGCTGAGGAACCGAGATATTCCGTTCGTACGGATCGATCTCGAATCTGAAGGCGTCGTTGAAAATGATGGCGGTCTCCGTTACGATCGGATCATCCACCGTCCCACCATCGTACTGGAACAGGCGGTAGACGAGACCCTGCTGTATCAATTGGCACAGCATGCTGAACATACGTGCATGGTGTCATCAGCTCTGCGCGGCAATGTGGCGGTATCTGTGGAACCAAAAATTGTTGTCAATACGCCCAGCCGCTAAGTGCGTGTCCGAAAAGGGTCAACAACTCTGCTGAGGGAGCCAGGGCACTATGCTTGATTGTCAGGCAACTGCAAATCCTCCAGCGTAGCCGCAACTTCAGCGCCAAACAACAGCGCAATGCTAGCAAGATACATCCATAAAATAACGAGCATCACCGTCGCAACTGTCCCGTAAATCACTTGATAGTGATTTGCGAGCAGATGCGTCGCATACCACGTAAAGACTTCTCTCCCCGCTTCTACGAGAATCATCGTCACGATTGCGCCAGGCCAGAGATGAACCCATGGGATGTCTCTGGCTGGCAGGTATCGGTACAGGACCAGACACCCCAATAAGAGCGAAGCTGGAAACAGGGCTTTTGACACTTCGTGGAACAAGGTCAAACGGTGAAGACCGGCCGCGGCCCAAGGAATGTGCTGCAACAGTGGATAGAGCCCGGTTATCAATCCTGAGACAACCATAAAAACAAGCAGAATCACCAGCATCATACCCGCAATCAAGCGGCGCTGGACGATGGAGCGCTGCGTTGAACTCCAAATCACATCAAATGCCTGTTGAATGCCGATAAACCCGCTCGTGCCCGACCATAACAGTGTCAATGCGCTGAACAGCCCAATTTTAGCGCCTTGATTCGCCAACATCGATAGATTGATAGCGATAAACTCGCGCGTTTCCCGAACGGCAGGAAAATAGGGCTGAAGCAGTGACAAAAGCAGTTGTTGAATTTGGACGTGCGGCATCACATTGGATACCGTGTAGATGATGAGGAGCAGCAATGGAAACAGGGAGAAAAATGCATAGAACGCGATGATGGCGGCGAGCGAAGCAATGTCGTGCAGGACAACCCGGCGAGTGAGTACCATAACAAAGCGAACCACTTTTTTGAGCGGGCTTGTCTGTTCCGACATAGCTTATGCAGTCACCTCCCGTACGCGTCGTGTGCGGAAAACCAGTCATGAAAAGCTGTGGCAAATGGATCCCAGGATGCTGGCAGCGGTGCAAACACTTCAACATTTGTCGCATCGTACGGATGCGTGAAACCGAGGCTGTACGCATGCAGCGCATACCCGTGTTTGATCCGTACTCGCCCAGCGCCTTGGCCGCCACCGTAGAGCGCATCGCCCACAATCGGGCAACCCAGGTGCGATAGATGTACGCGAATCTGATGGGTTCGCCCCGTCTCAAGCCAACATTCCAACAAAGAAACGGTTCGTTTGTCGAGTGTCGCTGTAGCGAGTTTCTGGTAATGGGTCACAGCCGCCTTGCCGCCAGCGCTTACTCGGTATCGTCCGGCAACGTGCCGATCTCTGCCATTGGCCCGGTCAGCGTCCCACGCTCCTGTGGCGGCTCACCTGCAACGACTGCCAAATATCGCCTCGAAATGGCACGGCCCGCCAGCATGGTGTCGAGCGTGCGTGCCATCCATGCGTGCTTAGCGTACAGAACTGCGCCGGTCGTACCGCGATCGAGGCGATGAACGTGCCATGAAAGTGCCGGCTGGCCAGTCTGCTGCCGATAAGCGATGACTGCATCGTCCAGCGTGAAGCCATCATCTGTACCGTCATCGTGCACAAGCTGTTCGGCCGGCTTGTTGGCCACCAGCAGATGATCATCCTCATAGAGAACTGCAGCTGGGGGAGCAGTCGACTCAATACGGCCGGTCGTTGGCGTCAGAACGCCGCCAGTCAACCAAACAGCTCGGCCAGGCGAAAGCACCGCATCGGGACCTGCGGGTTGTTTCCCTATGCGAATTTGTCCGCTTTTGCACTGCTTCTCTATGTATCTTCGCGGGAGTTGCAGGTGGCCTGCTCCAGTACTGACAGGAGTGAACGACCGCGCTGGCGCTCGTCCGTCTGCAGCACCAAGGCGTCGCCCTGAACCTCGATGTTCATCCGTCCCCGCCTCTCCATTTCATGAATATGTACCACTGTGTATTGATAAAACAAAAGGGCTGCCCCAAGCAGTCTTCCCTGCTTGTGGGAGAGCCCCTGATGGGTGACATTCAGATAAGGCGGCCGTTCCAGTCTGCCCGTGACTGCAGTTGACGGGCCGTCATCAATTAATCAATATGCTTCAACGTGCTCAACTTCTGGCACGACCTGTTTGATGGCGCGTTCTACACCAAGTTTGAGTGTCATGACACTGGCCGGGCAGCCGACGCATTGGCCTGTCAGCGCAACGAATACTGTTTTGGTGAAATCGTCGTAAGAGACGAACTCGACATCTCCGCCGTCCATCTGAATGGCATCTCGAATGGTACTCAAGGCATCTTCTACGCGTTCCTGAATACTCATGTTCATCCCTCCGATCCTTCTTAGGATACTCGATTCGTCCCTATCCGGCAAGTGGCATTCGCTTCCCTGCACGCCCGTTTTCCGCAGTCTTGGGCGTCTGTACCTTCCGTCTGTGCCGCGGTTGCCTACACTAAAATAAACACTGGAAAAGTGAGGCGGGATTCCATGGACAAAGTGAACAGGCTGCGGTGGATCCCGATGATAGTTAAGGCCTATTCAGACGCACGCCTGAGACAGGAACTGATGAAGCGCGGTGTTGATCTCGGCAGCACCTTTTCAGGAGCGGACAGTAGACAATCTGCCGCAGACACTCGATCGGTGCCTGCCAGTCCGCTGTCTCGCAAGCCAATCCCGGTGAAACATTTAGCGAATCAACGAGGCAAACTGGCGGTTCCAAAGTTGGGCAAGAGGAATGCAAATCCCGGACAGAGGGCAACACCAAATATTGCTTCTGTCCTGAAAGAACTACGGGAAGCCCGAAAACAAATGACTCAGCTCGAAAATTTGCAGACAAAACTGACTGAGATGCAAGCGCAGATGGATATACGCATGAATCAGCTGTTGCAGCGATTGAACCATTCAACGGCCGATGAAAAGAAAGAGGCAAACACTCAGGTACAGAATAACCAGCTGCTATAGCGCGCATACTTCGGCCGAGGGGGAATGCCGCTATGAGTAAAACGGCTTTAAGCCTCGTCATCATTGGTGCCATTAACTGGCTCTTGGTCGGGCTGTTTCGGTACGACTTGGTGGCTGCTCTGTTTGGCGGTGTAGATGCGCCTGTCAGCCGAATCGTCTATGTCGTGATAGGCTTGGCAGGCTTGTACTACATCTCCCTGCTGTGGGGTCGTCGAACCGCCTACGACGATTAGCGGCAGGATTCACCCGATTAAACATCAATGGAACCGGCGTCCTTGATGACGCCGGTTCCAACTTCGTTCACGGGCTTAATAGAGAGGACGTCCTGCTGGGACCGTATTTGGGGCCGACAGTTGCTTTTGAAAACAGATGGTGTTCGGCGGAACCCGATAAGCTTCCACAAACCCAAGCTGACGGGTGAAAGCGAGACTTTGTTCGTTGTTGGCCTGAACGTACACCTCGATGACACGAACCCCTCTCCCACGGGCATCCTCTTCGACCTGCTTCATAACCTGCGTACCAATCCCCTTCGACTGATAGCTTTTGTCAATCACCATGGCGTTGATATGCATCCTGCTGTCCTGCCCCACCAGATACGTGTAGTAGCCAATCGGTTTGCCGCCGTACTCAATCATGATGACCGGCGCGCCGGACTGAATCACGCTCATAAACTGCTCTCGCGGAAACGGTTCCCCGAATGCCTGCTCGTGGACTGGCGCCAACTGTCCTTCTGTCAATTGCAGGATGTATGCATCGTCTGCCGGTACACGATTACGATAACGCAAGGTCGGTTTCTTTTCGTTCACCACTGGCCTTTGTTTTACCTTCCCACCTAGAGCACGTTTCTTGCCTGCTGAGCCTACGCGTTTGCCTGTCTTCGCCTTTTTTTGTTGCAAGCGTTACGCACCTCCTCACCGCACGGTTGGTTCACACCACACTATGCAAATTCCAGGGCGAATGTCATAGCGGCGACTCTGCGTACAGACAAAAAGCGAGATGAGGTCTTGACCCTCATCTCGCTCCGTTCGCTCATCTCAATGATGCAACCGGTTATTTTGAGCGGCTCTTCTTGCTTGCACCAGTTGCGGATTTTGCCTGCGCTGCCGCCTTCTTTGATTTCTTTTCTTTCTGCGGCTGCGGCGCTACGACGTAGCCAATGTAGTTACCGGCAATGTCCATCTTATATTTATGGTTGCCTTGAATCTTGTTGTATTCTTCTTTCGTCGTTTGAAAGGTCACCGTCTGCATCCGGCTCATCTGCACGCCTTTGACGGTCTGTGACAAGTTGATGCGACCGGTCACCTGATACGTTTTCACCTTGATGAACTTCGCCACACCAGTCTGTGGCCGTTCCTTTACAATCTTCTTGTTCAGTACAAAGACCTCATGCCGTTCCTTCGCGGCCAAATACTGTTCGTCAAACTTCTTTTGCCGCCGGCGCGCCCAAATGAACGCCCACGTATAGAGACCAATCAATATCACTGCTACCGCAATGACGATTATCCAAGCCCACATCCAATGTTCCCCCTGATTCATAACCACGGACTAATCCACATTGTAACATGCACGGGCTTCTCTACAAAGGACTATTTTAACTGGCTGGCTTGGGCTCTCTGGCATACCGTTTAGGGAAGGTTCGAACGCCAACCGATGGATGAAACATGGCTTCAAGCTGGGTTTCTTTCTGCTCGCCTTCCCCTGTCTGTTTAACAGACAGGACAATACCTTCGCCAAACTGTGGGTGAACCACTTTGTCTCCAGCCTTCCAGTCGAATCGCACTTCGTTCGTGAGATTCACGCGCTGAATCGTTTCCTCCGGGAGTTCCGCCAGGAAACGGGATGGATCACGCATGGATGCCTGGCCAAACAGCGTACGCTCCGTACAGTAACTGAGAAACAGCTTGTCCTTTGCGCGTGTGATGCCCACATAGCAGAGATTTCGCTCTTCTTCGATGCCCTGCTCATCGTCAATCGATCGCGCATGCGGAAAAATGGTCTCTTCCATGCCAATCAAAAACACGACCGGGAATTCGAGTCCTTTACTCGCATGCAGTGTCATCAGTTTGACCGCATTCTCCGCGCCGCCCTTTTCCTTGTCGACGTCGCTCAGGAGCGAGACTTCTGCGAGAAATTCTTCCACGGTTCCCTGGCGGCGGCGATCGAACTTCTGTGTCACGGAAAACAGTTCATCGATGTTTTCCAGACGTTGCTGATCTTCGGCTTTGTGCGACTCTGCATACATCGCACGATAGCCAGTGGCATGCAATACTTCCGCAAGAAACTCCGATACGGGCATCCCTTCCATCCACAATTGGAGTTCCCGAATCCGGTCATGCAGTTCCTGTGCCGCATGTGCAACTTTCTGAGTCAGACCAGCTTCAGTGCCGTGCGCCAGTGCCTCGAGCAACGAGATCCCTTCGGATCGCGCATATTCAAGCAGCTTATCAACTGCACCGTCGCCAATTCCACGTTTCGGCGTGTTGATGATGCGCAGCAGCGAGATTTCATCCTGGGGATTGGCGAAGATGCGCAGATACGCCAGGCAGTCTTTGATCTCGCGCCGGTCGTAGAACGTCCAGCCGCCGACAATTGTATACGGGATGGCCTGTCCCATCAGCGCTTCCTCAATCACACGCGATTGCGCGTTGGCACGATAGAGTACCGTACAGTCACCATATTTACCGCCGCTGTCCACATGCGCTTGGATCTGCTCGACGACAAACTTGGCTTCATCTTCACCGTCCGTGAGGGCAACGACCTGAATCCGTTCACCCTCACCGCGTACGGATCGCAGACGTTTGTCCTTTCGCCGGCTGTTGTTGCGAATGACTGCGTTGGCCGTCTCGAGAATGCGGGCGGTCGAGCGATAGTTTGTTTCAAGCAGGATGGTTGTTGCTTCTGGGTAATCCCGCTCGAAATTCAGCATGTTCCTGATATCGGCACCACGCCACGCGTAGATGGCCTGATCGGCGTCGCCGACTACACAGAGATTGCGGTACTTCGCTGCAAGCAGGGAAACCAGCTGATACTGCGCATGGTTGGTATCCTGGTATTCATCGACATGAATGTACTGGAACTTTTCCTGATACTTTTCCAATACATCGGGATGCCTGCGGAACAGTTCAACTGTGTTGCCAATGAGATCGTCAAAATCCATCGCGTTTGCACCAAACAGCCGCGACTGGTAGAGCTCGTAAATATCCGATGCCACCAGTTCAGCCTGTGACCTGGCTGCTTTCTTGGCTGGCCTCTGCCCGCTTCGGAGCAGCTGATTTTTCCACTTGGAAATCACGCCGAGGACGGCTCTGGAATCGAACTTCTTTAAATCGTACGAGGCGTGGAGCATGGCCTGCTGAACGAGCGCCAGCTGATCGTCGCCCGAAACAATGCTGAATGACGGCGTATACCCTAAGCGATCGCCATCGCGACGCAGAATTTTTACACACATACTGTGAAACGTGCCCATCCACAAATCGTCCGCGCTATCGCCAATTAAGCTGCGCACGCGCGACTGCATTTCTTTGGCGGCCTTGTTTGTGAAGGTAATCGCCAGGATGCGATGCACGGGAACGCCACAGACATTGATCAGATACGCGATACGCCGCGTCAGGACGCTGGTCTTGCCACTACCTGCGCCTGCAACAACGAGCAATGGGCCGTTGGTGGTTTCGACTGCTGCCCGCTGCTCTGGATTCAGACCTTTCAACAATTGGGTTTTCGATGTGCTGTTCGACGTTAGACCGGCGGATGACGTGACTGACGTGTTTGGCATATTCTTTCCTCCATCCACCTGTCGGTTGTCTGAAAAGGACCATCAGACAGGAATTAAAAGTGCGTGTCCGAAAAGGGTGTGAATTGATTGGTCAGGTTGCGGAGAATTTTATATAACTACTATAATGAGGCAAGCACCATGAGACAAGCGGTGATTCGTCGTCGCTTAAAATCGCATAGGCAGGAATCTTGTCCGAACAGAGGGATGTATGATTGCCGTCTTTTTCGGACAAACTCAGATGCCTGGCGACAGAGGAGAGAGGCGACATGTTGACTGAATCGAGTCTTATACAGCAAGATGCCGAGACGGCATCCAAGCGCGAGTCGATTGCCACCCATGTTCGCGAAATCCTGCGCCTGCTTGGCGAGGACCATTTACGTGAGGGTCTGCTTGATACGCCGATGCGGGTCGCAAAGATGTATGAAGAGATTCTAAGCGGTATGAAGGTTGAGCCAGCAAGTGTGCTCAACACCACCTTTGAAGAACAGACGGATGCACCTGTCCTCGTTTCCGATATTACATTCTACAGCCTGTGCGAGCACCATATGGTGCCATTTTTCGGAACGGCGCACGTCGCCTATCTGCCGGCTGACCGGATTGTCGGCTTGAGCAAATTGGCCCGTCTGGTGGATGTGCTGAGCAAACGCCTGCAAGTTCAGGAGCGAATGACAGAGCAGATTGTGGCGACCATCGAAGAGACGCTCAAACCACAGGGATGTATCGCTGTGGTGGAAGCAGAACACCTATGCATGTGTATGCGTGGCGTGAAAAAGCCAGGCTCGAAAACCACCACAATCGCCGCTCGCGGTGTCTATAAAACCGATCGTGAACTACGAAACGAATTTTTGCGGCTCATTGGTGCGCGTGGCTGAGTTTTGAGTGCCGCGACATGCGGTAAGTGTGGCGAGTGCCGCGAGCGTTCGGGTGCATCGAAATAGAAGGGCTCTCCCAAAGCAGCGATTGCTGCCGAAGGAGACCCTTGCTTTTTGGGGTGTGGTCGCATAAGGTTGTTGCTTAGGTACAAGCATCGCTATTACCCACCGACTGATCTCGCCGACCGACCACCACATCCCCTACACACCATCAACCAGCAGTCTTTGGCTTCTCCGCCGTGGCGTAGAGGGCGTCAATTTCTGCCGCAAACCGTTCGAGCACGAGGCTCGAGCGAATCTTGAGCGTTGGCGTCAGCAGGCCATTTTCGATGGTGAACGGCTCGAGGCTGACAATCACCTGTTTCGGCTGTTCGAAAGGTGCAAAGGATGCAGTCTGCTGTTTGACAACATCAAGCAGCATCTGTGATAGTGCAGCACGATCGGGCGCGTTCTCTTCGCGAACACGCTTCAGGATGGACTCATTGGGCACCACTATTGCAGCGACATATTTGCGGCCGTGGCCGATGAGCAAGACCTGATCGATCAGCGGACTGGCAAGAATCTCCGCTTCAATCGGTGCCGGGGCCACATTTTTACCGGTCGAGAGAATCAACAAATTTTTCTTCCGGTCTGTGATTTTCAAGTAACCATCCGGTGTAAATTCAGCGATATCACCCGTGTGAAACCAGCCGTCCACGAACGCCTTCTTGGTCGCCTCTTCGTTGTTGTAGTAGCCAGGCGAGATACTTGGCCGCGAACAACCAGTTCTCCGTCTGCTTCAATGCGCGCTTCGACGTTGGCGAGCACCTTCCCGACGACGCCCATCCGCGGGGCGGCTGACGAATTGACCGCGATCACCGGTGAGGTCTCTGTCAAGCCGTAGCCTTCGACAACCGTTAAACCGAGTGCCGTCAAGAAGCGGAAGACATGCGGCGGCAACGGCGCTCCGCCACTGACAATCATTCGCAGATTTCCGCCAAACAGCTGCTTTACTTTGCTGAAGACGACCTTATCGTAGAAGGCCAGCTTGGCAGCGCTTACGGGCTTGCCGTCAACACGCGCCCGTTCGCCAAGTGCAAGCGCACGATTGAACAGATTCCGCTGCATCGCTGGAGCTGTTTCCATCTTATGCAGAATGCCTTCGTGGACCTTTTCCAACAGGCGCGGGACAGTCGTGAACGTCGTTGGCCGTACAGTCTGAAACTCTTCGATAATCGCATCTATGCCACGTGAGTAAGTGATGCAACCGCCGACATAGAGGTTGTACCATTGGCTGGCCGTTCGTTCAAAAATGTGAGACAGTGGCAGGTAAGAGATGCTCCGATCCGTTGCGTAAATCGGAACGACAGGCAAAATACCTTCTACATTGGACAGCATGTTGCCGTGTGTCAGCAGTGCGCCTTTGGGTGTGCCTGTCGTGCCGGATGTGTAGATGATGGACGCTGGATGGTCGCGATCGAGCTTCGCCCAAGACGCAGCGAAAGCTTCCTCCGACCATACAGGTTCGTCTCCGAGCCAATCAAAGAAACGAAAACAGGACAGCCCCTGTTCCGCAGCCTGTTCAAACAAGCGATCCGTCGCTTCTTCCTCGCACACCACAGCAAATTGCATATTTTTATGGGCTTCAGGCGATGCTTCGACGACCTTTTTGAACTGTTCGTGATCGGCCGCGACAACACCCTTGATACCTGCGTGCTGCAGGATGAACTCGACTTGCGACACCGGCACATTCGGATAGATGGGCACCGTCCAGGCACCAAGGCTCATAATCGCAAGGTCACATATCGGCCACCAAACGTGATTTTCCGAGATAATTGCAACGCGATCGCCCTCGGTCACACCAAGTTCATGCAGCTTCCCCGCGACCTGGCGGACACCGCGCCAAAATTCAGCATATGTCCATTCTCGATACTGCCCGTTCGGCAGCGGATCGCGAAAAGCAAGCGTTTTCCCCGCCCGTTCCACCGTGCTTGCAACCATTTCCAGCAGACTGCGATACCCTGACTCGTTCATCCTGTCACCCCGCTGATTAACTTCATTATTCAATTTTGAATCGACCGTTCATTTGCCACTGAATACGCTTTCTTTCTACTCACGTTATCAATGAAATGACACTTCGTCAATAGTTTAGATCCTGTAACCCAATGAAGAAAGGTAACCTGCCTTATCGTTTCGGACGCTGTCTCGGAAAGGTTGACAGCAAGCCCCCCAATACAAGCACGGGCGCCGCGAATGGTGTATAACTGAATCAGTCGTGTGACGTGGGGACACTGTAAGCAAGCGAGCCCCTCACGCGCGCGTTCTTAGCGTCAATTTTAGGTTCACATCTAGGAGGACGTTTCATGAGAGCATTTAGGAGGCAAATGATCTACACGCTGATTATTGTCTTCGGATTTGTGTTGGTTCAGCTGTTGCACCGCAATCATCCGATGACATTGCCAAGCAACGCGCTGGTTCAGGGTAGCACAGTGCAAGTGCCACTGACCGTCATTCGGACACAGCAGCAGATGAACGATAACTGGACCCTGTACCAAGGGCAGGATGGACGTTGGACGGTCTACGCGACCAATGGCAAACAGTCATTCGAGTACGTTGCACAGGGGCAGCTCTCCAAAGATAAAGATGGCACCAACTATAGTACAGATGGTACCATCCAATTCAATGGACAAACGTACGTCGCAAACCGTATTCATGTTGGCGCGACGCACATCAACGGCTATATTATTTTCCGTTCAATCAAGGCTCCGGCTACCGGCAACCTGACCGCCGTCCATTCAGCCTCTTAAGCCGTTCCTTCAAATCGCCTTGGAAGCGAGCTTCCGCGCGGGCATGATGGCTGTCTGGCAGACCTTGACGAGATCCTCGAGAATTGCGCTGGCCGTTGGCAATGCGCCAGCGCCAGGGCCAACCAGCAGGATGTCACCGACGATGTCGCCTGTAATGCAGAGGGCATTCTGTACCCCGTCGACACCGTACAGCGGATCGTCCGCCGTGACCCAGACAGGCGCGACAGCGGCTTGCAGCAGATTGCCATTTGCATCCCACTCAGCCGATACGACATGTTTTACCTTGGCGCCTGCCTGCTTGGCAGCCGCAATGTCCTGCTCCGTGACTTCGAGGATTCCCTTCGGAGCACTCTGCATTACCTCATCTGACCAAGCACCAGCCACTTCCGTGGCGAGAATGCGTAGTTTGAAGTAGGGATCACGCCCCTCCACATCGAACGCCGGATCCGGTTCAGCATAGCCGAGCGCCTGCGCCTCAGCGAGCGCTTCCGTGAGGCCAATGCCACGGCTGTACATCTGTGTCAGGATATAGTTGCATGTGCCGTTGACGATGCCGCGGATCTTGCGGATCCGATTCGCCCGGAAATACGATGTGAGGTTGTGGATTGCCGGAATGCCTCCCAGGACACTCGCCTCGCACTGCAGCTGCAGGCCTTTTTCAGAGGCTGCATCGACCAGGCTGAGGCCGTGTTCCGCAAGCAGTTCCTTGTTCGCTGTGACAACGTGCTTGCCGTGGTTGAGTGCAGCTAGAAGCGCAGACTTCGCCGCCACCTGCCCCCCCATCGCTTCAATCACTACATCGACATCGTCGGCACGGCAAACCGCGTCCCAGTCATCACACAAGAGTTCAGTCGGCACGTACGGATTGCGTGCACGGTGCATATCCTTAACCGCGATGTATGTGATTTCGATTTTGGCTCCGCATGCTTCTTCAATTCGATCCCGATGCTTTGCCAACGCTTCCACCACACCACCGCCGACGACGCCGCAACCTAACAGCCCAATCCGAACAATTCCCTGTGTTTTCGCTTGCTCCACTCTCGTCGCCCCCTGCTCTCTATCTCCGGCCGCCGCAGTCTCCGCCCAAATAAAAAACCGCTCCCGAGGAGCGGCCAACAAAGATACTGTCAACGCACCCTCTTATCTGTCAGAACAAATTGTCCTGCAGGAATTAGCACCTCTCCCTGCTCTACAGCAAGGTGGTTGCCGGGCTTCATCGGGCCAGTCCCTCCGCCACTCTGGATAAGAGTCGTACTCATCCGATTCAGTTGTGTGAAATTGGCGTTAATATACCATCGTCCGAATGCCCATGTCAAATCTAAAACGAACCAGACATACGCTCCTGTTCCCGTTGACGCAGTTCGATTCGACGAATTTTGCCGCTGGTCGTCTTCGGAAGCGACTCGACAAATTCAATGCGGCGCGGATACTTGTACGGTGCAGTCAGCTGTTTTACGTGTTCCTGTAGTTCCGCCACCAGCTTGGGGTCGGCTTCATCCGCACGATCACGCAGGATGACGAACGCCTTGACGACATGCCCCCGCTCCGGATCCGGACTGGCGACCACAGCGCACTCCGCTACTTTCGGGTGCTTCACGAGCGCATCTTCGACCTCGAACGGACCGATCGTGTAGCCAGCAGAGATGATGATGTCATCTGATCGGCCTTCAAACCAGAAATAACCGTCTTCGTCGCGGCGGCCTTTGTCGCCAGTGACATACCAGTCGCCGCGGTAGGCGCGTGCTGTACGTTCGGGATCGTCCAGGTAGCCTTTAAACAGCGCCGGAAAGCTCGGTGCACTGCAATGTGGCCGACTTCTCCGCTGGCAGTTCTAGCCCGTCGTCATCCACGATGGCGATTCGCGTGCCCGGAAACGGTTTCCCCATCGATCCCGGACGGACTTCCATGTCCTGCAGCGTGCCGACCAGAGACTGTTTTCCGTTTGACCGTAGCCGTCACGCACCGTTATGCCGAACTCGACGCCGAAAGGTTTCAATCACCTCGCGGTTAAGCGGTTCCCCCGCGGATCAGGCAGAGCGTAGCGAAATCTGGTATGGAGAAATCGTCGCAGCTTCGCCATCAGCCGATATTCGGTCGGCGTTGCACAGAGCAGCGTGACTTGTATGTCTGCATCAGCGCAGATAGTTTTCGGGCTGAAACCGTCCGGAGTAGACAAACGCTGTTGCGCCATTGCCGAGAATGGAGACAAATGGGCTCCACACCCACTTCGCCCAGCCCGGTCCGGCCGTCGCCCATGCGATGTCGCGTGGGGCTGCGCGTCAAACCAGTACGTACCGGCGACGCCAGATGCTCACGCGGCCAGCCGTCCGTGTGCACGACGCCTTTTGGCCCGCCGGTCGTGCCGCTTGTGTAGGAGAGGAATGCCATATCGTGATCTTCCGTGTCGACGTCGCAGTCGTCGTCGTTTCCGAGTGCCCACCTGGTCGAGGTCCGATCCAGCCAGGACGTCGCCATCGACGCGAGAAGGCGGCCGCAAGCGTGGATACTGCTGCGCAGCGTCAGTCTACCGGCGTCAGCGTATGGTGCGCGATCATCACCGACGTGCCGCGTGCTGCATGCGATAGCGATATCTTCCCGCGCAACATTTCCGACCCAGGCATAACGTGGCCCCAGCTTCAGTAATGCGACGTACACGACGTACGGTCGATGCCGCGTGGCAGCAGCACCAGTACGCGATCGCCTGTTCGATTCCCGCCTGCGCGCAGACCACTCGCGAGTCGGTTGGTTTGCTTCGTAGATTCCCGTAGGTGATAGACTGTTCCTCGCCCTCCTGTTGACACATAATACAGCCAGGCGGACGGTACTGCCGTCCAATTCATCGACAACCGCGGCAAAGTTGTAGCTCACAGGAAATCCTCCTCATTTGCTCAACATGTTTACAATCGCTCACAACTAACGTACGTGTCCGAAAAGGGTTAAAGTATAGTCAAAATTATCAGATGTTAGGTAGAAAGAAAAGGGAGGGTGGCAGCCTCTAAACATCTTCGAGGCTGCGGTCCCCTCCCACGTGATTAGCTTTCTGCCATGACGTCACTGACGGCTGCCTGTAGCCAGCGATGTGAAGACGACGTCTTCCATCGGCGGGTTGTGCAGGCCCGCACGAACGTCTCGATAGTAGCGTTCAAGCGGCAAGTCGCGCCAGAGGCTGCGAGCGCCGACGACCCGCATGGCCAGATCGACGACCTGCATGGCTGCATTGGTCGCCTGCACTTTCACTGCGCCAAGCTGTGTCCGTAGTGTTGGACGATCCGCTTCGCCGGCAGCATCCCAGCGGGCGGCGAGGTCATACATCAGTGTGCGCGCGCTGAGCAGCAGCAGCTCGATTTGACCGAGTTTGTTGCGTACGTGATCGACCTCGGAGATTGGATGCGACAGCGAGTTAGGCTGGTATGTCGCCGCGTACTGCACGGCAAAATCGCGTGCCGCCAAGGCGACCCCAAGGTAGCAGGCAGGGATATGCAGCATCCAGCCGCCGCCATCACTGTTGCGGCGCTTCGCAGTACCCGCCTGGGCGGATGAATCAAATGCTCGTCCGGGACAAACACGTGATTGAGGATGATGTCGTGGCTGCCGGAAGCACGCATCCCCACACATTCCATGTTTCTTCACTTCGACGTCTTCTCCGCGCACCAGAAACTCGCCAATATCCTCTGACCCTTCGATGCCGGCTGTGACCAGAATCCAGCCGAGCGCAGGAGACAGCGTGCTGAACGTCTTGCGGCCCGTGATTTCGTAACCGCCGTCGACTCGGACAGCTGTCGGTCTGCGGCCTGCCGCCACGACTTGGACTGCCAGTGGCTGGCTCCGTCGCACAGCTGTTGATCAGCTTCTGATCGCGCACGACCTCTCGCAAACTTCGGCGAATACCTCGTCCGGAAATGCGTGGCTGACCCGTAGATTCAGCATCATGCCCACGTGCCAGCCAATCGCCAAGGCAGTCGAGCCATCTCCGCGCGCCAATTGTTCCTGATGCAGCAGCATCTCATAGAGGCTGATCTCCTCGCCGCCAAACGCTTTCGGCACGGTTGCAGGAGACATAGCCAGATGCCTTCAGGTCCGCGATATTTTCATACGGAAAGCTGCCTTCTTCATCGTGCTTGGGTGCGCGCTGTGCAAATTTCGCAGCCAGTGCCCGCGTTACTTCCAGACGCTCTCGCTCGGCCTCTGTGCGGACAAACCAGATATCCGACTGCACCCTGCTCACTTCCCTTCTAAAGTGGCCGTCATGCGCCGATTTTGCGGAGCGTGTCGTCCAGATAATCCTCTACTTCCTGGCGCGTTTTCCGCTTGCCATTGACGAACCGATTGACGACGTTGCCGTCATGATACGCAACAAAGCTGGGGATCCCCATAATGTCCAGTGTCTCGCAGAGATCGCCAAAGTTGTCGCGGTTTACCCAATACATCTTCAGTTTGTCCGCGTACGCCGCAGCGACCTCATCCACAAAGTTTTTCAGATAGGTGCAGTCCGGACACCAGTCAGCCGTGAATACCATCACAACTGGTTCAGACCCGCGCGCCAGTGTAAAGTACTGTTCCAGAGACTGAATTTCTTCCATGCAAACTTCACTCCTTATTTTGCCCGCTGACACAGTAACGTGCGGTAGAGTTCTTGGCCCCTTATCGGACTACCTTACAGATGGTAGATTGAGGTGAACTTGTCTTTGAGATAGTGAATCAAATATTTCGAGGTGAGCGGCTCACCTGTCACCTGTTCCACCAGTTCGTTTGGCTGCAGCACGCTGCCGTACTTGTGAATGTGCTCGTTCAGCCAGGATTTAATGCCGAGCAGGTTGCCGGTTCTTACCTGATCCCACATATCGGGCATCTGCTGCTCAAGCGTGTGCGCAAACTGCGCTGCGTAGATATTTCCGAGCGCGTACGATGGGAAGTAGCCAAAATCGCCGCCAGACCAGTGTACATCCTGAAGCACACCGTCAGCGTCGGTTTCCGGCGTGACCCCCAGATAATCCTGCATCTTCTCACGCCAGATTTCAGGCAGATCCGCCACCTGCATTTCCTGATTGATGAGCCCCTTCTCGATTTCGTAGCGGATCATGATGTGAAGATTGTACGTCAGTTCGTCCGCTTCAATCCGAATCAAAGATGGATGGACATCGTTGACGGCCAGATAGAAGTCGTCCAGCGAAATATCTGCAAACTGAACCGGGAAGGCTTCCACGACAGCAGCATAATTATGCTCCCAAAATGGCCTGCTGCGGCCAATGATGTTTTCCCAGAAGCGCGACTGCGATTCATGTACGCCATTGCTTACGCCCGCCTGCAGCGAGGTACCAATCAGATCCGGTGAAATCCCCTGCTCGTACAGTGCATGACCACCCTCATGAATGGAACTGAAGATTGCGCTGCGCACGTCATTTGGAAGGAATTTCGTGGTCACGCGCACATCATAGAGATTGAGAGCCGTCTCGAATGGATGCTCCGTCTCATCGAGCCTGCCAGCGGCAAAATCGTAGCCCATCTGTTTGAGGAACCGAACGGAAAGGCCGCTGTACCTGCGGATCGTATGTACGGTTGAAACGGCGCACGTCAATTCGCCTGCCAGTCGCCTGAATAGCCTGCAGCAGCTTCACCGTTTCGGTTCGCAGATCTGCGAAGATGGCATCCAGTTTTTTCACGGTAAAACCAGGTTCATACTGATCGAGAAACGTGTCGTACCGGTTTTCGCCATAGCCCCAGTAGTCGACGAATTCACGTTTCATCGCGATAATCTGTTCAAGATAGGGCCGGAACATGGCAAAGTCAGACGCGACCTTCGCTTCCGCCCAGATGGATTCCGCCTTGGACGCGAGCACGACGTACGCTTGAAAGCGATCGGCTGGAATTTTGCGGTTTAATTCGTAGTCTTTGCGCAGCTCTCTGACCATGGCGCGCTGAACTTGATTCAACTCAGCCTGAGCCGCCGGCTCCGCCAGCGCATCGAGAAATTCTGCCATTTCAGGTGCCGTTTTCAACCGATAAACCTCGGCTGAAAGCGTGCCAATCGCTTCCGCCCGCAATTCTGCACCTTTGCGCGGCGCGCCCGTGCGCAGATCCCAATACATCAATCCAAGCGCTTCATCAAAATGAAGCATCCTGGCAACATACGCCTGAAAGGACTTAAATACATCAGAAGTTGCCAACCAATCATCTCCTCGCGCTGATGTGGGTGGTGCTCACCTAGTATTATAGCGAAAAGGGACCTTCCCAAAAGCCACATCGTCAAATTGCTGTAAAAACGATGAAGGGGCTGTTCCCCAAAGCAGTCGTCACTGCTTTCGGAACAGCCCCGAAGTACACTTGCGCGAATCTTATGGGTGGTAATCTGCGGCTGCCTGCTCTGACGGAAAGACCATCCAGGCATCTGGCAACATTCGCTCCCCCATCGGATCGATGGTCGATGGCGAGTTAATAATCTTGCCCTTATCCCACAGCACAGTCGACGATCCACCGTCCATCGCGACCGCATTGTAGGCATGGTACTTCAGCATCAGATCCATGACCTGCCGCTGGCTGGCACCCATCCCGGCGCCGCCGTGGAAACGTCCGTTCGTGATCACGAAAATGACTGTTCCGTCCTTTGCCTGCCCAATCGCGGTACGCGGTGCATAGCCCCAGCCGCCGTCACCGGATGTAATCATCGGCTTGCCTTCGAAAACGAGTTCCGGGTGGAACTGCATCGCATCCTGTACGCCCAACTGTTTCATTTGGGAGGCTGAATAGTTTCCCATGACCATTACGCCATTCTTCGTAAAACCAACGGACGTCCAGGACGGGCCGACTTCGGCCTGATTGATGACCTTTCCGCCAATCATTTCCAGGCCGAGAACGTAGCCTCCCCATCCTTCTCCACCCGGATCGAGGAAGCCTGATGCATTGATGCCGAGCACGGCGCCAACGCGCGGAGCCATATGGGTGATGTATTCACCATATTCACCGCTCACGTCCGCGTGCACCAGGCGGATAGTCTTCGGATCGTGGATAAGCACCACATACCCGTTATACGTACTGCCGGACACCGGAATGACCTGGACATTCGGCTGGGATGTTGAAGCATTGAACGACTGCGTGTCCGCGATGGTCAATGCGCTGACGCCCGTATTCTCCGACTTCTGCTGGACACTTGCAAGCAGTGTCTGGTACTCCGACGGCGTAGTCAGCAAATGTGCGCATATTCGATGTCTTGTGGTGATAATCGTCTCTGCTGCCAGCATCCGCAAATGGTTGCCAGGTCCTGTTGACCAAAGGGCAATTTCTGCCCCGGCGAAGCAGCCTAGTCCACCTATCACAAGTGCAGAGAGTGTATTCAGAATTCGTGCAAACGGGCGACGATGCCTGCGTTTGCCCGCATTCATCGGTCGCTTCCTGTTTGGCATGCGTCACACCGCCTTCTTCTTTATATTTGTGTTCCGTTGAAGTAGACGTGTGACCGCAGAAAAGGTTACATCCAAATCATGCCTATTCCGTAGCAATTGGGCGGCTTTCGTCTGAAGACCATTCACTCCATGATCCCGGATACAGTTTTGCATCGTGAATCCCTGCCAGCTCCAGTGCAAACAGATTGTTACAGGCTGTAACGCCAGAGCCGCAGTACATAATCAGCGGTTTCGATAGAGACAGGATGTCGGCGAAGCGGCGCCGCTGCACAGCGCCATCCTGCCACTTGCCGTCATCATCGAGACCTTCCTGCCAAGGTGCATTTTTGGCACCCAGAATATGACCAGCACGCGGATCAATCGTCTCATTTTCACCGCGATAACGACTGGCCGCCCGCGCATCGACGAGCACACCTGGTTCCCGTCCCTGAACAACCGCCTCGACTGAAGCGAGCGGCATCACCATCTGCCACTGCACATCTGGCCGGCAGACAGTGGGAACTGGCGTCGGAACATCTTGTGTCAATGGTAGTTCAGCCTCTACCCAGGCGCGCAGACCGCCATCAAGCAGGCCAACCTGCTTGTGGCCGATAAAACGCAGAAGCCACCAGGCGCGTGCCGCCATCCCTTCACCATTGTCATAGGCAATCACCATCGTCTCCGGGTGCACGCCGGCCGCACCCATTTTGGCGGCAAATTCGTCCGGATCGGGCAGCGGATGCCGTCCCCCGCCGTGGCCCTTCGGCCCCGACAGATCGGTCTCGAGATCGAGATAGATGGCCCCGGCAGGTGTCCGGCCTCATAGGCTTCGCGACCTGCCTTTGGATTCGTCAGTGAAAAGCGGCAGTCAAAGAGCACGACATCTTTTCCTGAAGCGAACTGCTCGTGTAATTCGGCGACCGAGATGAGCATACCGTTACACCTGTTTCCTGGCGACTTTGCCTGCGCCAGCTTGATCGAGCGGTTTGACGATAATGGTATCGATGTTAACATGCGCCGGCCGAGTAGCAGCCCAGACGATGCAGTCAGCGATATCTTCGGCGACAAGCGGCTGCATCCCTGCATAGACGTTATCAGCCGCGGATTGGTCGCCTTTGTAGCGAACCACGCTAAATTCTGTCTCAACCATACCTGGGTCAACACTCGTCACGCGCACGGGTTTGCCCAGCAGTTCCTGCCTCAACGCATTGGTAATGGCGCGTACGGCAAACTTGGTCGCGCAGTAGACGCTGCCGCCTGCATACGCCTCGTGGCCAGCAATCGATCCCAAATTGATGACGTGACCTTCCCCCGACGCAATCATATGCGGTAATAACAGGCGCGTCACGCGCAGGAGCCCCATCACATTGGTATCGAGCATCTCCTGCCAGTCTGTGTCGGCCGTCTGTTCCGCCACATACGTGACCCCTCGGGCAAGACCCGCACTATTGACAAGCACGTTGACACGGCCATATGTTTGCAGGACGCCATCGACAAATGATTCTGCGCTGCTGAGATTAGTGACATCCAATTGCGCTGTAAATGGGCGATTGCCCGTCCGTTGTTCAATTTTGTCTGCTGTCTCTGCAAGGCGCTCGACACGGCGTGCGCCAAGTGCAACCTGAAACCCGGCTTCGGCCAACCCAGTGGCCGCTGCCTGTCCAATACCAGCACTCGCACCCGTAATCACTGCAACTTTTCCATGACCTCGTAAGCTCATCGGATCGACCTCCTCATGCATGTATTGATCATACACCAAGCGCAGACGTCGAACATAAACTGCAGCATTCCGGCACGTCTCTGGAATCAACATAAGGGGGAGCAAATTCATGCCTTGTCCAGAAGTAACAACCGGCCACGTCGAAGTCCCTGGAGAGGATTACGGCGAAATCCAGCGAGCGGTGGATGCCGGCCAAAATCTCTGGCGCCTCAGTCCAGTCCGGACCGCGCAGGTGGTCGGCAGCCGTCATTTTGGCTTAAGTCCAAACGACGCATATACCTTTGTAGAACGTTTTTACGATCCCGGTTCGGGCTTACAACATGCCGTCGTCGATGTAAAACATCAGCGCTGCACCTTTGCCGTTACGTTGTATCAACCAGAAAGGCAAGGTCCACGCGGTATTTGGGTGGTCGAGTCGATTGAAGAAAAGTAACACCCGAGCATAGCATCCCGAAAAAAGCTTCATCCTAGGTTCAGTGTCATAAATCGTTCTGGATTGATACAATGAAGTAGACAAAGACATAGCCAAAGGATGGAGAAGAATGACAGATCATAAAGATACAGCCAAATCGGCGCCGGAGCATATCTTTATCCTGTTCGGCGCCACAGGCGATCTGGCAAAACGTAAACTGTTCCCCGCCATCTACCACCTGTATATGGACAACCTATTGCCTGAACAATTCGGGGTGATTGGTGTGGCGAGGTCGGATTGGGACGACACCAGTTTCCGGGAAGCGGTCGCCGATTCACTGAAGACCTACGGAAAAATCAAGCAAAGCGACGATGAAATTGTGGCATTCTGCAGCCGTTTTGCATTCTGTTCCGTTGACGTCACCGACCCAGGGCAGTTCGACGCGCTGGCGAAACGAACGGTTGAACTTGAGCAGCAATGGCTCGGCAAAACATGCAACCGTCTGTACTACCTGGCGATGGCGCCAGAGTTTTTCGGTCAAGTAGCGCTAGAACTCAAACGATCCGGTCTGACGGACGTACCTGGCTGGAAACGGCTCGTGATTGAGAAACCGTTCGGGCGGGATTTGGAATCGGCACAGAAGCTGAACGACGATCTCACCCAAGTGTTTGATGAAGATGAAATTTACCGCATCGATCACTATCTCGGCAAAGAAATGGTTCAAAACATCGAAGTCATTCGGTTTGCGAACTCAATTTTTGAGCCAGTGTGGAACAATCGCTCCATTGCAAACATCCAAATCACGTCAAGCGAAACAGTCGGCGTGGAAGAGCGGGCCAGCTATTACGAGCATGCAGGTGCCCTGCGCGACATGGTTCAGAACCACATGCTGCAGATGGTCATGATGATTGCCATGGAGCCGCCAAGCCGATTGAAAAATGAAGCGATCCGCGACGAGAAAGTCAAAGTGCTTCGGTCTATTCGACGTTATGCGCCGGAAGAAGTTCAGAAGCATGTCGTCCGCGGGCAGTACACGGCTGGCACAATCGACGGTAAGGCTGTACCTGGCTATTTGGACGAATCAGCGGTCGCCTGGAAGTCAACGACTGAAACGTTTGTAGCCGCCCGATTGTTCGTTGACAACTTCCGCTTCGCAGGCGTGCCGTTCTACATCCGTACCGGTAAGCGAATGGCCGTCAAGTCGACTGAAATTGTCATCCAGTTTCGCGACATGCCAAAACACCTGTATTTCAACGAGCACGGCGACTTGGGACCAAATTTGCTCGTCATTCGGGTAAATCCGGTGGAAGGCATGTACCTGCAGCTAAACGCCAAGCGTCCGGGCAACGATGAAACGGTTGTGCCCGTTGCGATGGAATTCAGCCAGCATTTACACAATCGATCACCAGAAGCGTATGAACGCCTCCTGTACGATGCCATTAAAGGGGATTCGACCTTCTTTACGCGGTGGGACGAGGTCAGCCTGGCGTGGAAGCTGGTCGATCCAATCGCCGAAGCGTTCCGCAACAAGCTGGTGCCGCTTGCCCCTTATGCTGCCGGCAGCATGGGCCCGGCGACGGCCACGCAGATGCCAGAGCAGGATGGCTTTAATTGGTGGCCAGTGTACGGCGAGGAAACGCAATCGGTCGAATCGGTGCTCGAATACCAGCAAGCGCGAGAGGTGTTGAAACGCCGATGAAAATTTATGACATCAGCATCGCCATCCATCTCGAGATGGCGGTGTACAAAAACTTGCAAGAAAAGCGGCCAAGCTTTCAGGTAACATCTGATTTTACGACAGGCAGCGCCCACGAAACGCGCATCGCGATGGACGTCCATACGGGAACGCATATCGATGCGCCGCTGCACATGATTCCCGGCGGCGCCACCACAGATATTCTCACGCTCGAATCGCTGGTGCGCGACTGCATCGTGATCGACCTGACAAAGGTTGAACAGGCGATTCACGCAAGCGACCTGGAGCAAACGGATATTCAGAAGAATGACTTTGTCCTCTTCAAGACGCGCAATTCATTTGGCGATGTCGACACGTTTGATTTTGAATTCGTATTCGTAGCCGAAGATGCTGCGCGCTGGCTCGCTGAACGCGGCGTAGCTGGTGTCGGTGTTGATGGCCTCGGCATCGAACGCAGTCAGCCGGAACATCCGACGCACACAGATTCTGTTTGAACACAGAGCCCATCATTGAAGGGCCTTCGTCTCGGCGATGTTCCAGCTGGACGGTACCAAATGGTGGCTGCGCCGCTCAAACTGGCCGGCCTTGATGCCGCACCGGCTCGTGTCTTCCTGATGGACAAAGAGGACGCGTAGAAGGATTGGGTTGCAATAAAGCGTAGTGGTAGTGGATGCCCCAGCGGGAAATGGATGTCTGGCTGAGAGGCATCCACTTTTGTTATGTGGTGCGCGCTTGGGCACGCTTTATCTGAATATCAAATGAGACACCCAAGCGTACGGGGTGTCTCTTGGAAGGCGGCTAAATTAGCTCACCTGCACCTGCAACTCGGCAGCAGGATAAGCTGGGCAGCAACCACGCCAATCTGGGTCCAGTTAACGCTGAGGAAACGCCGAGCGGCGTTTCCTTCGCATTCACCTTTTCTCGTTCCACTTACTTCTGCGCCTTTTCGACCGCGTGACCTCCGAACTCGTTGCGCAGCGCGCGACTCACCTTGCCGCTGAACGAGTCGTCTTGCATCGAGCGATACCGCATCATGACCGACATCGTGATAATCGGCACCGCCGCTTGGACTTCGAGCGCTTCCTCAACCGTCCACTTACCTTCGCCCGAGGCGTGCATGACTCCCGATCTTCTCGAGATGCGGATCTGCGGAATGCCTGCTCCGCCAACTCCATCAGCCAGCCGCGAATCACGGATCCGTGCGACCAGCATGCGAGCGTCTCGAAATCATAGTTGAAGGGCCTCTTTTCCAACACCTCAAACCCTTCGCCGATGGCCGCCATCATGCCGTACTCGATGCCGTTGTGCACCATTTTGCGAAAGTGGCCGCTTCCGGCCCCGCCGGTGTACAGATAACCGCCTTCGACTGCGGTGTCCTTGAACAGCGCTTCAATCGTCGGAAACGTCCGGATCGGGCCGCCAATCATGTAGCAGGCTCCGTGTCGCGCCCCTTCCATGCCGCCGGATGTACCGACGTCGAAGAAGTGGATCCCTTTCTTCGACAGTTCCTCGCGCGCCGGACGCAGTCCTTGTAGTGCGAGTTACCGGCCTCGATGATGATGTCACCGGCGGACAGTTTTGGTACGAGATCGGATAGGATATCGTCGATAATCTTCCCCTGTGGCACCATCAGCCAGACAATTCGAGGTGAATCAAGCGCAGCAACCAGCGCGTCTATCGTAGAAGCTGTTTGTCCACCAGCATCCGAAGAAACGTTTCATGGCGTCTTCGCTGACGTCATACGCGACCACCTGATGTCCGTGATCGAGCAAGTTCAAACCTGAGATTGTAGCCCATTTTTCCAAGGCCAAACAAAGCAAGTTTCATTGATTTCCCTCCTGCATACTGCCTGTAGATGACCAACGTCCATCTTATCATTTCCACCGAGGCAACGCACATGCGAAGCCACCGTGCTTTGTTTCGCCGCTTGCTAAGCTGTGCATGAGAATGGCTATAATATGGACATGACAACCATACTGTTTGACCTAGACGGCACGTTGATTGATTCTACAAGTTTGGTTTTACCTGTTTACAGCGAAGTGATTCGGAGATTTTCGAACACCCACCGATGTCTGATGAAGACATGCGAAAGACATACGGACTCCCCGACGAGGAAATTTGGGAGACGCTCCTGCCACTCGCCACACCAGACGAGCGCCACGAAGCATTCGAACTGTGCGAGCAGATGGTTCAGGAACGCATCACGACGCAGGATCTCCTCTACCCTCACGCCCGCGAGATACTAGCTGATCTGAAAGAGAAGGGCTACACGCTCACAACAGCGAGCAACTGCGGTGTTGGCTATCTGGAATTGGTCCTGGACACACAGCAACTGCGTCCCTATTTTACCGCGCCACTCTGTCTTGAGTCGGTACATGGCCGGAAGAAAGCGGATATTCTCGCGGAACATTTCCGCCACTTTGATAAATCTTCCGCGATTATGGTGGGCGATCGGCACACGGACATCGAAGCCGCGGATGCTTTTGGCGTCCCCACCATCGGCTGTGCCTACGGTTTTGGCAATCCCGCTGAACTGACCGGTGCCCGCGCAGTGATTCATTCACTGCGCGAACTGCCAGCCGTCATTGCAGAACTAGTTTAACGCTGTTTCTCCCACATCGAGGGCGGCAGCTTGCCCACCGTCTCAATCAGCATCTCGTAGAGCGGCCGAGACAGCGCCTCCTCGGTCGTGATACCAAGCTGAGCTGCAATCTGTTCCAATGTGTATGACTCGCGGCGAAGCGTCCGCATCGCCTTTTCCCACTGCTGCAGATGCGGGCCGTGGTAGTCGATGAGAAACTCCCACTTGGTCCCGGTCGATTTTCAGGCAAGCTTCGAGCATGTCGCTGACCACATCTACCGTTGCGCCCTGCGCACCCTTCTCGAACAGGCGCTGGCGAAATACCGTCTTAATCAGCGCTTCTTCCGAAAACTCCATCAAAAACGGCGGCATGATATAGCCGACTGGCAGTTTCGCGCGGGCGGCCTGCATCTGCTCAACGCGATCCTGCTTGGCGAGACGAATGACCTCGCGGATCCGGTCGAGCTCAGCCTCGTACTCTTCCGGGTTTTTCGCCTCAACCGGCAGTTCAAATCCCCACGGTACGTTTGCGCGCTGTCCACCCGCGATGCGTGTCGGGCGGCCGACCGTGTAGGTCACCAGGTGATCATAGACCGGCTTGCCAATCCCGATGTACAAAAACAGCACTGTCTCGCCGCGAATCGGTTCATAGGAGTGGCCAGCGGTCACCATACTATGTAAAAACCGGTTTACGTTCGCCATGTCACGGTATTTGCCAAGATAGAGGCTCGCTTTGAAGGCGCTGCTGAGTCGGTCCTGATCGGTTGCGCGGAGCGCGATGACGCGTCCATGCTGCTGTACGTTCCAGCCAACGTCGACAAAGCAGGTATTGATGAAGGATTCAATGTTGGTCAGATGTTCGTCAATGGGAACAACATCCGTCAGAAAGCGCAGGCGTGGATGCTGTAGAATGGCGTCACGGTCGAGCGTAAACAAATCTCTCATCCTCTCAAGCAGGGAGCGTCTTCCCCATAGTGCGTGTCCGAAGAGGGTGATCCCTTTATTCGGACAACCTTATAAGGTTTCTGCAAAACGGGCGTCACTCCCTGCCATGGCTTGGGCCGACTTGACGGATTGGGCCAACGGGTCCAAACTGACGTTGGGAAGTGATTCACATGTCAAAGCAAGAGCGTATTGTCGTCGGCATGTCCGGCGGCGTCGACTCATCCGTGTCTGCCTTGCTGTTGAAGGAAGCAGGCTATGATGTGGTCGGCATTTTCATGAAAAACTGGGATGATACCGATGAGAACGGCGTCTGCACGGCCACAGAGGATTTTGCCGATGTGGAACGTGTCTGCGCGCAAATCGGGATCCCTTGTTATAGTGTCAACTTTGAACGCGAATATATGGATCGCGTCTTTTCCTATTTCCTCGAGGAATACAAGCGCGGCCGCACGCCAAATCCGGACGTGCTGCTGCAACCGTGAAATCAAGTTCAAGGAGCTGCTCGATCGCGCACGAATGCTCGGCGCCTCAGTACTCTGCAACGGGACACTATGCGCAGGTCGACGAAGTGGATGGACGTTTCCGTTTATTGCGCGGTCGAGATCCGAACAAGGATCAGACGTATTTTCTCTACATGCTCGGTCAGGAACCCCTGTCACAGGCCAAATTTCCGATTGGCCACCTGGAGAAGCCGAAAGTACGTGAACTCGCGGCCAAGGCGGGACTCGCAACGGCAAAGAAGAAGGACAGTACCGGCATCTGCTTCATCGGCGAGCGCAATTTCCGCCAGTTCCTGAGTCAGTACCTGCCTGCGCAGCCAGGTGAAATGCGCGATCTACAGGGCAATTACATCGGCGAGCACCAGGGCCTGATGTACTATACAATCGGCCAGCGCAAGGGACTTGGCATTGGTGGTGTAGGCACAGGTGAGCCATGGTTTGTCGCCGACAAGCGGCTGGAAGACAATGTGCTCGTGGTGGTTCAGGGAGAAAACCATCCGGCGCTATTCAGCGAGGGACTCGTGGCGACAGATTTGCACTGGGTCAGTGGTGAAACCCCAGCGGCGCCATTTCGTTGCACCGCAAAGTTCCGTTATCGTCAGGCAGATCAGTGGGTGACTGTGGAACAGACGGATGATGAGACATGGCGTGTCGTCTTTGACGAGCCACAGCGTGCCATCACGCCGGGCCAGTCGGTCGTGTTTTACGATGGCGAAGTGTGCCTTGGCGGCGGCATCATCGAGTATGCCATCCACAAGGTGCAAAACCGCGAACAGCTGGCGGCAGTCAGCCGCTGACACATTGAGGCGACATGCCCCGTCAGATAGGCAGCCTCCGGTACAACTCCAGCGCTCTCTCGCTCTCAGCGGTACCTTGGACGAGGACACGCCCATCTTTGAACACGGTCAGCACACAATCTTCAACTTTGCATTGGAGTAAATTTGCATTGGAACGAACGTGCGGCCAGTCTTTAAGTCTGGCCCTCAGTTCGGGTAAAGACACCGAATTTCGCTCAGTCAACGCCGGCGAGATCTGTACAGTGTCACGCCCGCAGAGACGAATCGTGATCGCAGATAACACAGGCCTTAACGTTTCGAATATGCGCTGTCCACAGCAGTTGCAGTCTGGTCGAGGTAATCCGAACGCAATTTCCTCAAGCGTGCCCGCCCAACCATCGACATGATGCATCCCCCGTACAATCGATGCCTGATCCCCCACCAACCACTTCATCGTATCGGCCGCCTGCAGCGCGGCAACCATCGCCACAGCCGGTGCAATCACACCGACCGTATCGCAGGTATCCGGCGCGTTATCCGCCTCAGTTTGAGGATAGAGGCAGGCGAAACAAGGTGTCTCTCCAGGGATGAAAAATGCGGCACTGCCGTAGGATGAAACGACACCGCCATAGGCCCAGGGGATACCCAGTTTTACCGATACATCGTTGATGAGGCGACGGGCAGCCAGATTGTCCGTTCCATCCACGATGACATCGACATCAGAGAGCAGTTGCTCGGCATTGCGCCAATTCAGGTCTGCCGTCACTGCTTCCAAGCTTACTCCGCTGTTCGTGGCTCTGAGTTTCTGCACCGCTGCGAGTGCTTTTGGTGTATAACCGTCCGCGTCCCGCTCGTCAAACAGAATTTGCCGCTGCAGATTGGTGTCCTCAACGAGATCGCGATCGACCAGCCGTAGGAAGCCAACACCTGCCCGCGTCAGCCAGGATGCTACATGCGTCCCGAGCGCGCCGACGCCAACAATGGCCACACGCGCTTGGTTCAGGCGCTGTTGGCCGACTTCGCCGATTGGTCTAAAGCGCTTCTGGCGATCGTAGCGGTGTGTTCTGTCGGGCATCCGTTCGCACTCCTTTACGTGTAGCAAATCGACACATCTCTGATGCTATCACAACACAAAAAAACGAGCCGCCCCGTGTTTGATTGCGTGTTGGGACAGCTCGTTTCCATATGACTGCAGCTCGTTTTTTCCCTACCAGGCGCTGTCAACTTCGCGTTTCCACGCATCGGTGCAACGGTCACAAAGTGTGTCGTGGCTCTGCTGTTCCTGGTTAACACGCTGTCCGCAGATGGGGCATATCTGACGATGATCTCGCTGTTCCATTCCCTTCACTCCTTTGCTTGTTTCGAGGGCCAACGACACTTCTTTGTTCTGTGGTGTCCATTGTATTCTGTTCAATGTTTGTCTGACAACGCATTTTTCAGATAATTTAGACCGAATTATTGACCATTATGTGACAGAACTGTGAACGAGATTCCTTCAGTACGCTATAAGTACGTAGTTGAAAACGTTATAATGAGGTGAAAGAGCACTGACCGCGACGGAAGGGGACACCAATGGATACCAAGGACGTCTCGTTGTTTCTGGCGATAGCACGCATTGGCTCAATTTCCCGTACAGCGGAACAGTTGTTCATGTCGCAGTCGACAGTGACCACAAGGCTGCAACGACTGGAACGGACACTTGGCTATGCCTTGTTCGAGCGCGTTCCGAGCGGTGTGAAACTGACGCCGGAAGGCCAGAAAATCGTGCCATTGGCGGAACAGATAGAGCGCCTCGAGCAGCAGATGGAACGTCCCGATGCAGACGATTTGCGGGTGCTGCGGGTGATGTCCGGAAGAGCGTTTGTATCGACAGACGTGCCAGAATGCCTGGCTCGTTTTTTGCGTCGTGAGAATGTCAATTTTCAGGTGCGGATGGGATTGTACGATGAAATGAAGGATGCGCTGCTCGCCAACCAGGTGGACATTTGCTTTCTCGGGGAACCGATTTACCATCCGAACATCCGGTTGATTGAGTACGCACCAGACGCAATCGATCTCATCGTGCCAAAACATCATTACTTTACCCATCGATTCGAAGGCATTGAAGCACTCGCAACGGAACCGTTTATCGCCTTTGGACGCCCAGCTGCACCGTTTCGACTGCGGATTATGAATGAGCTTGCACGGCATCATGTATACCCGAAGATCAAAGTTGAACTGGACAGCATCGATGGTGTGAAAGCAATGGTTGCCCATGGCCTGGGCATCTCGATGCTGCCGAGGCGGACATTGCATGACGCATTGGCGAAAGGTTATGTCGTCATCTCACTCAATCGTCCTGAGTGGACAAGGCCGACGTACGTAGCGCACCCGGAGTCGCTGACAGGCGATCCGATGCTGGAGCGTTTCCTTGAAGTCACAGCCGATTTTTACAGCCGTCTGCCCTCCTGACGGAAGAAAGGAATCAAATCCATGCGAGAAGCCATGACCAAAGAAGAGCGCCATCAGCATATCCTTCGCAGCGCACGGGACGTGTTTGTGAAGCGCGGATACGACCAAGTCTCTATTGCCGATATCATCAAAGCAAGCAACATCGCCCGTGGGACATTCTATCTTCACTTTTCGTCTCTGGAAGACGTGCTGATTGCCCTGTTTGAAGAAACTGTGACTGTGACGTGGGAGCGTATTGACCCAATCTTATCCGATTTATCTATTTCGTTTGTAGATTGTACGATGGCCGTCATCCACGCTGTGTTTGCACTTTATCAAGAAGAGCCATCACTTGGCGCCGTTTTCTTTTCCGGCGGTGGCAACGCATTTATGCAGCGAAAGCTGGAAATGATCTACGACGAATTGGGCAATCGCCTCGTTGCCGCGCTGGAGCATCGTCATGACACGCGGATCCCAAACATCAAATGGACGGTCATCATGCTCATAGCAGTAATTGGCGATATGGCGTACTACGCCGCTCATCATACCGAGCCAGCAGAACGAGAGGCGCTTGAACAGCATGCCATATCGTTTGTTCTGGCTGGCATGAGGGAACAATTGAAACCATACGTGCCGCTCCATACGCTCGATTGAGGGATATGGAGGGCAGAAACGGAGGGATCACGGTGACACCTCAGAAAGACTGGATTCTCGTTACCGGCGCGACCAGTGGCATCGGGCTGGCCACTGCTACACTACTGTCGCTTGAAGGCTACAGGGTCATTGCGACTGGCCGCTCGGACGACAAACTGCAGAAAGTGGCGCAGGCTGCAGAGAAAGCCGGCACAACCATTCGGCATGTGCTGCTGGATGTGACAGATGGTGAATCCATCGCTCACATGGAACAGGAAGTCCTCGCCCTGACAGACGGTTACGGCGTCGATGTCGTGGTCAATAATGCCGGTTACGCTGAGGCCGGCGCAATTGAAGAGATTCCAATTGAGGTCCTGAGACGCCAGTTCGAAACCAACGTGTTTGGGTTGGTCGCTGTGACGCAACGTTTTATTCCAGCCATGCGATCGCGCAGGTACGGCAAGATCATCAACATCTCGTCCGTCCTCGGCCGCGTCTCCTTGCCACTGATGGGCGCATATACAGCGACCAAGCATGCGGTCGAAGCCATTTCCGATTCGCTGCGCATGGAGCTCGCCGGCACCGGGATCGACGTCGTCATCGTTGCGCCAGGCAGCATCCAGACGAACTTTGGCGAGACAGTCGCCAACTCAGCTAGTTCCTGGGTGAAGCCAAATTCTCCGCATGCAGACCGGTATACGCGATTTGGACAGGATCGCATGGGCGATCGCGGCGCCAAACCGATTGTCATCGCCAAGACCATCGAACGCGCCATCGCTGCAAACAAGCCGCGGCCGCGTTACGCTGTCCCCTACGACTCCAAAGTCATGCCTGTCCTGACTGGATTGCTGCCCACACGTACACTCGATGCACTGATGAAAAAGGTCATTCTCAAGGACTAGGACCTGCAGGTATATTTTCCTAAATAAGGATGCCCGCAACGGGCATCCTCCATTTGATTTCTTAGTACGTACAGGAGAATGCAGAGCAACGTTCCAGGCAGCCGAAACACAATAAGGTTGTATCAGAGCGTTATTTGCGCCGCGAAGTCCTAACGACAACGAATAAGGTATTCTCGGATCTCTATTTTAGGTATATCGGCGGACTCCTGAATCGGCCAATGAAAATAAGGATCCGAGAATGCTTTATTGGTCTTCGACCAGTACTCCTGATAAAAATAAGGCGTCGAGAGAGCCCTATTCGATCAAGGATGGGGCCGATTCAAACCTGTGTACCATATTTTGAAGAAAAGTCGGATCGGAGTTTAACCGCTTTTTGAACACGAACCTATGGCATTGGACATCAAAGCAGGCTGCCGCGTTCTACCCGGCGCAGCAGCCTGCTTCTTGTCTTCTGAATTACAGCGTCTTCGCGATAGCGAGGACATTTTCAGCTGTGAACCCGTATTTCTCCATCACCACTCACCGTGCGGAGGCACCCAAACTTGATCGATCGTCAGCAGTTTGCCATCCATGCCGATGAACTCATACCACGACATCGGATGTGCCATTTCCACTGCCAAGCGGCGGCGCGCTGATTTCGGCAGGGCCTGTTCACGGTACGAAGCATCCTGTGCCCGGAACAATTCCATCGAGGTCATATTCACGACCCGTACTGATTCGCCCTGTTCTGCGAGTTTCTTTGCAGCTTCAAGCACGAGGTGTACTTCTGAACCAGCTGCCAGGAAAATCAGCGGAATTCATTCCCCGGAACCGTGTTCGTACAGAACATAGCCACCTTTGTCAAAATCCTTGGCATGCTCCTGCACCTCGGCCAGTGTCGGCAGTTTTTGGCGCGTCAGTGCCAGCACCACCGGCACGTCCCGGTGTTCGAGCGCATAGCGAATGGCCTGTCCTGTCTCCGTGGCATCTGCCGGACGGAATGTAATGAGCCCAGGGATCGCGCGCAGTGCGGCAACCTGTTCGATTGGTTCATGCGTCGGGTCATCTTCGCCAACTGCGATACTGTCATGCGTAAACACGAACAGCGAAGGCTGTTTCATCAGTGCTGCCAAGCGGATTGCTGGCCGCAGATAATCGGAGAAGACGAGGAATGTGCCAGCATACGGCACCACGCCGCCGTGCAGCGCAATACCATTCATCGCGGCACCCATGGCATGCTCACGCACGCCGTAGAACACGTTGCGGCCGTCCCAGTGTTCGTGGTCAGAAGTGCTCCTCGTTGGCGAGCAATGTTTTGTTCGAGCCGGACAAATCAGCAGAGCCGCCGAGCATGGTCGGAACATGCGGTGCAACCGCGTTGATGATCTTGCCGAACGCATCGCGCGTCGCTACGCCGCCTTCAAACTTCGGCAGCACATTCTCCCAGTCGACGTGGACGCGCCCGTGAAGCGCGTCGACCAGTATCTGTGCCTCTTCTGGATGCGCACTGCCGTACGCTTCAAACGCTTGCTCCACTCGCGGAACTTCTGCATTGCCATTATTGATCTCAGCAAAATGCGCCCGCACTTCATCCGGCACATAGAACGTCTCATACTTTCCAGGCATAGTTCGCCTTGGCTGCTTTCGCCTCTTCTTCGCCCAGCGGTGACCCGTGGACTGAGCTGGTTCTCCTGTTTGTTCGGCGCGCCATAGCCGATGATGGTCTTGACTTCAATCAAGGTCGGCTTGTCGGTCTCAGCCTGTGCCGCGCGGATGGCAGCTTCAATCTCGTCGAGGTTGTTACCGTCCTTGACCAGTAAGGTGTGCCAGCCGCAGGCTTCAAAACGATCGCGCACGTTTTCCGTGAACGACCAATTGGTCGGCCCAGTCGAGTGAGATGTCGTTCGAATCATAGAGTACAATCAGTTTGCCCAGGCCCAGGTGTCCAGCCAGCGAAACCGCTTCCGAGGCGACACCTTCCATCAAATCGCCATCGCCACAAATGGTGTATGTAAAGTGGTCGATGAGCTTTTGGCTGCCGCGATTAAACTTCGAGGCTAGAAACTTCTCTGCCATGGCCATGCCAACGGCCATCGCGACGCCTTGTCCAAGCGGAGCCGGTCGTAGCTTCGACGCCGTGCGTATGCCCGTACTCTGGGTGTCCTGGCGTCTTCGATCCCCATTGCCGAAAGCGTTTCAGCTCGTCCATGGAAACATCGTAGCCAGCCAGATGGAGCAAGCTGTACAGCAGCATCGAGCCGTGGCCGGCGGAGAGTACGAAACGATCGCGATCGATCCAGTCTGAATGGGCCGGATGATGCTTCAGAAATCGACTCCACAGCACGTACGCCATCGGCGCGGCGCCCATCGGCAAACCAGGGTGTCCGGAATTCGCCTTCTCTATGGCATCAATAGACAACGCACGAATTGTTTTGACGGATAAATCATCAATGTCCTGAAATGGCATATTGTCACTCCTTTTGTATCTGATCGCTGATCCCACTCTTCATCATACCATTCATTCTACTTTCCCCAAAAATGCGTGTGTTATTGGCGGACTATTGGCGGACTGACAGATAATCCGTCATACTAAAAAGGAAACCTGCAGGCACGCTGCAGTCATGCGTACAGGAGCCACAGGAGGAGCGGGACGAATGCCACAATCACTCGTCGTCATTACGATTATCTGGGTCTTTGTATTCGTTTATGCAATCTTTGCGTCCGTTGATTTTGGCACGGGCTGCCTCTATCTGGTCGCGTTTATCGCAAACAAACCGCAGGCGCTCAAGGTTTTGCGCCATCAGTTTCAATCGCCCGTATGGGAAGTTGTCAACATTTTTCTCATCTTCATTGCAGTGGCGCTGTTAGGTTTTTTCCCGAACATCGCCCTGTTTTTCGGAACCAGTCTGATGGTTCCAGCCACCATTGCACTGGTCCTGATGGTCGTGCGCGGGGCATTTATCGTATTTGCTCACCACTTTGAAGGAGAATCGATTTGGCTGCCGCTCGTGCATGGCGTCTCCGGCATCCTTCTGCCCATCGCACTCGTGACCATCTTTCCGCTCTCCGAAGGTGGCTTCGTGACAGTTGTAAAAGGATCGACCGAACAGCTGCAGGTCAATTTGCCGGGCTTGTTCGCCAATCCACTGACATGGGCATTTGTAGCACTGTCTGTGGCCAGCGTCGTCTACTTTGGCAGTCTGCGGCTTTGCTATGTCGCAAAAAAGCAGCATCTGGCCGAACCAGATACTGCTTCCGGTGAACCTTTCTTCCGGCAGGTGGCCTCGATTTCGGGACCGCCTACCTTTCTCTGTGCCCTGTTGACTGCATTTGTTCTGAGCATGCAGGCGCCTCTTCACTTTTTGAAGATGGTACACTGGTGGCCGCTGCTCGCTTTGTCCGCATTAATGTTTCTCGTTGCTGGCGGTCTGGTTTTTCGCAAATGGTACGGGATCGCATTCACAGCCGCAGTCGTTCAATATCTCCTTGCCATTGCTGTCTACGGCTGGACACATCTCCCCTATCTGGTCTATCCAATCCTGACAGTGAACAGCCTGTTTGTCGAAACATCCATCTTCCAACAGGCGTTCAGTGCCATCTGCGTTGTCATCGCCATCCTGTTCCCCTGTCTCTGGCTCATTTACCGCGTCTGGGAAAGCCGACAGTCGCTCGATTGAAAGCAGCGCCTCCCGCGCCTTCCCGCACATGTTCCCGTACCATACATGCTGTGGCAGCTAGCCGCGAAGGCCCGCAATCACCACAATGACGATGCCGATGACGCCGGCGAGTATACACCAGTCCCACCATTTGATCGGCACCATCCGTAGATACGTTCGCGCCTTCGCTTGATTCGCTGCCGCGCCGACGAGACCGCGTGCTTCCATCGCTACGGCCACGCGCTCACTTTGACGCACCGCGAGGCTGAGCAGCGGCAGACTGTATTGAATGGGTTTCAAAAATGCGAATTTCGGCGCTCGTCCACGCAATGCCCGCGCAAGCGTGAGCTGATGCCATTCCGTTTGGAACGAAGGTGCCAGGCGCATTCCCGCCAGTATGCCGTAAGCAAATTTCGGCGGAATGCGGACATTCTGACACAGCGAAACAATCAAGTCGGTCGCGTTCAGGCCGACCAGCAGCAGGATGAGGTAGCCGACAGACGACAGCATCCGTACCGCGACCACCAGGCCCATACGCAGGCCATACCAGCTCAAATTCGCCCACAACAGATGGTAGGACGGCGCCCCCCGGGGCACTGCAGTAAATGCCGCGAATGTCCACACGTAAAATAAATAGATGAGGGCAAACGGACTAAACCACTTGAGAATTCGCCATGGGTTCATTTTGGTGAAGACCATCAGCCAGATGATGGACAGTGCTAACAGTCCCGTTGCTACACGGAGGCTCTGCACATACGTTCCAATCAGCCCGGCAACGACCATGGTGAGCACCAGCAGCGTTGGATTAAGGTAATCGACCAATCGCCGTTTCACTTTTACGGGCAGCCTGTCCCACCTGGAGCGGATGTCTTCACCTACTTCGTTTCGCCCATTGTCACGTTCCGGCGCCCCATCCAGGTGAGCGGCAGCCAACAGCGCTGGTTGAGAGAATAGTTCTGCGGACGAACCGGAAAACAGCAGCTGCCCATCTTTCAGGACGCAGCACGTGTGTGGCAAACTGCTTGACAATGTTCATGTCGTGCGTCGTAATGACGACCGTCCGGCCTTCTGCCTGTCTGTGCCGCAGTACATCCAAAATCGCTGTCTGCGTCTTTGGGTCCTGACCATATGTCGGTTCATCGAGCATATAGATTGGCCGATCCGCCCGCAGCATGACTGCGACAGATAAACGTCGTTTTTGTCCCTGGCTGAGCGCATATGGTGACTGCTGCGCCGTTCCAGCGAGTCCAAAGGAAGCCAGTTCCGCGTCAATGTCGGGTGGGACTACACCGCCATAGCGCTGATTTCCCAGCTCATCCGCAACGCGCTCATACATGAACTGAAGCTCTGGATTTTGAAATGAATAGGCAATTGTTTTTCGGGCGAGTTGTCCTTTGCGATCGCACACGTTTCCAAAGATTTTGACCGTGCCTGAGGCGAGCTTGGTCAGGCCCGCCAATGCTTGCAGAAGTGTCGACTTACCCGCGCCGTTCGCCCCGACAATCGCCGTGAAGCTGCCGTTTGGAATCGATACATTTAAGTCTTCCAGCACGATCTTTTTTCCATAGCGGACGGGCCCACTGTCCAGTTGAACGGCTGGTGAGGCGAGATCCTGGTTCGGCTTGCTTCGGTTGTCGAGCCCTGCACACAGTTCGCTTGACGGCTGTATGGTTGTCGCCCATGGGAGACCATGATCCCCTGCTCGATGAGCCAATTTCCATACTGCCGCAGAACCTGATCTGGCGTTCCAACGGCCTCAATGCAACCGTCCGCTGACAGTAAAATGACGCGATCGACCACATCCTCCAGATACTCAAGTTTGTGTTCAATCAGCAGCATCGTCTGTCCCTGCGCACGCAGGCTGCGGATCTGCTCCATGACGGTTGCCGTGGCGGCCGGATTGAGGTTGGACGTCGGTTCATCGAGGATAAGCAGCTGCGGCTCCATCGTGAGTGCTGCAGCAATCGCCAGCTTTTGTTTCTGACCGCCGGACAGCTCACGGTGAGACTGTGTGGGTGACGGCCACCAATGCACTCCAGCGAGCGCCTGCTTCATTTGAGCTGGCATCCGTTCACGTGGACCGCTCTGTTCTCGAGACCAAACGCCAGTTCATCGCGGGCTTCCAACATGCAGAACTGTGTCTCCGGATCCTGAAAGACCATTCCGACTCCACCTGGCTGCTGCAGAGACGCATCGCGCCACACGGTGCCATCTACCTGTGCTTCAACCGCCTCTGGAATCAGGCCGGCACACAGCTGTACGAGTGTACTCTTGCCGCTGCCGCTCGGACCGGCAAGCAGTACCGTCTCCCCTTTGTACAGCGTCGGATCGATGTGATGCCACACGTTCGCCGACCGTCCTCATAGGTTACGCTCACATTGTCGAACGCCAATAAAGGCAGCGCAGATGGCACGTGCGCTGCCCTGTTGGCCGAATTGTACGTGTTCACTTCGCCTGTTGCCCCATCTGTCGGCCAATCGCAAAGTTACGCAGAACGCCCGTTCGGTTCAGTGCCACTGCGATGGCCTGCGGCAACCAGCCACCGAGAATGGCACCGCTGATGATGGTTACGATGACATAGCCAACTTGTACGGAATGCGCGAGCGAGCTCCCCTGATATGCCGTCCACCACTGTGGAAGAAACGCGACGCCGGACAAGGCGCCTGCAATCCACGAAACCCAGACGTTATATTTTTTGTAGGCAAAGATAGCAAATCCGACTTCTGCGCCAACGCCTTGGATCAGTCCGGACAGTACGCCCGCTAAACCCCAGTTGGAGCCAAAGGCCAACTCGACAATCGCCGCAATCAGTTCCGCAAGCAACGCTGCGCCTGGCCGCCGAATGATGACTGCGACCAGCACGGCTGCCAGCAGCCACAAGCCGTTAAATGCCGCTTGTGCAACCGGTTGTGCTGGCGCAAACGTGTACAGCCAATCCCACAGCCGATAGAGAAAGCCGCAGACAATTGATAGAATGACGAGCAAAATGATATCGCGCAATTTCCACATGTGTTTCATCCTCCCTGGCTTCAGGGCGCATAGGCGATCCCGAACGTAAAAAACCTCTTTGGGCAGCAAACGGCGCACAAAGAGGTTCGACTCAGGTTCGTCGGCACTTCCTCCCGCTGGTATTACCCAGATCGAGTCCCGAAGGGTTAGCGTCTGCTTCTCAGCCGTTAGGCACCCCTAGCGCCACTAATTTGAAATTGTTCAACTTCAGTCTAGCACGCAGCCGTGTGGGTGGCAATCGTTGCTTCTATGGTGAACCTGCGGTTGATTCATAGGTGATTTGGCGTCTCGTCCGCCCAAAGCCCGAAGTAATTGCAAAGGAGCTGCTCGCTGATTACGGATTGCGTAGGGCCGAGCGGGATCAGTCGTTTAGAAGTATTGCGCGCGCGGCGCTTGCCATGGTGTCACTCGGATTTTTCAATATCGTTTTACCTGACCGCGGATACCGGTAAGATTTCGTCAACGAGGTAAGCATTAACAGCGACATCACTGCCAAGACAGATACGGGTGCCATCACCATCACTTCGGCCACAACCCCGCCAAATCTCACATTTAATTTGAATGCATCCGTCGGCAACGTGAATGCATCTGTTCCTCACGCACACATTACCAGCAGCCGCTCCAGCGTAACCGGAACGGTTGGCAGCGGTGGTTCCGTTGTCACGGGTACGTCGGACGTGGGGGCTGTGTCGCTTACGACACATTGATGCGGAGGGGCGCGGTTGTGCGTGCACGTGGTGGCACCGGATTCGGTACCGGCTTCTGCGTGCATTGGGCCCAGATTCTCCGCGCGTTCAGGCCGATTTCAGCCCGGAGTCTGGAAAAGTATCATAACGGTTACTATTCAACATATTTGAGGCTTGATTTGACGGAATACGTATAGAAATAGTGCCTATTGCCCTGTTTCAGGGGGTACGGATGAAGGGGTTGGAGGCGCATAGGAATTAGTGCGGTACTTATTCTGCGCGCAACAGGTACGCCGAACCTGCTATAGAAACCACTTTGATACCTATCCTTGCAAGCTGAATCGCGGAACCGCCCCACCGCAGCCCAAGTGGCCCGACAGGCACCGGCAGCCTATCCTTCACATCCGACTTTTCTTCAAAATTCGATCCGTCGGCTGTGAGTTAGCCTATCAGAGATCAAATAGAGCTGTCTCGACGCCTTATCGTTGTCAGGAGTAGCTGGTCGAAGGCCGATAAAGCATCCACGGATCCCTTATTCTCATCGACCAACTCAGCAGTCGGGCGATATACCGAAAATAACGAACCGAGAATGCCGTATTCTTTACCGATGGGACTTCGCGGCGCAAATACCAATCCAAGACAACCTTATTGTGTTTCGGCTGTCTAGGAAATTGCTCAGATTCTCGTGTCCGTATTAAGAAATCAAATGGAGGATGCCCGTTCCCGGCTAACCCCCTGCATCCAAAGCAAAACCCGCCAACTTGTGCTGGCGGGTTTCGATTCGTTTTGAAGTTACGCTTCGTGGCCGACCCCGTTTCCGCAAAGCGCTTCGCCATCGCGTCGATTTCCTTCTTCAATTCGGACACGAGATCGGCCTCCGGAATCTTGCGGACCACTTTCCCTTTGCGGAACAAGAGACCTTCGCCGCGCGCACCTGCGATGCCGATGTCCGCCTCCTTGGCCTCTCCCGGCCCGTTTACAGCACAGCCAAGAACGGACACTTTAATTGGCGCCTTGATATTCTGCGTGTATGCTTCGATCTCGTTCGCAATCGAAATGAGATCGATGTCGATTCTCCCGCACGTCGGGCATGATACGATCGTGACCGCATCGGAGACGATGTGGAACGTCTTGAGCAGTTCGCGCGCGACGCGAATTTCCTCTACTGGATCGGCGCTGAGCGATACACGGATCGTGTTGCCAATGCCCATTGACAACAGCGTTCCGAGACCGGCGGACGACTTGATGGTGCCGCTGAACAGCGTGCCTGATTCGGTGATGCCGAGGTGGAGCGGATAGTGGAACGACTCCGCGGCCAGGCGGTACGCTTCCACCGCCAGCGGGACGTCGGAGGCCTTCATCGACATGATGATGTCCTCAAAGTCGAGATCCTCGAGTATCTTGATGTGATGGAGCGCCGACTCCAGCATGCCCTCGGCCGTAGGATAGCCGTATTTCTCCAGAATGTGTCGCTCGAGGGAACCGGCGTTGACACCGATCCGGATCGGAATGCCGCGCTCCTTGCAGGCCTTGACCACCGCTTCCACGCGATCACGCTTGCCGATGTTGCCCGGGTTGATGCGGACTTTGTCGATCCCGTTCTCGATCGCCTGCAAAGCCAGCCGGTAGTCAAAGTGAATGTCCGCAACGAGCGGGATGTGGATTTGCCGCTTGATTTCCTTGATGGCCTCGGCTGCCTCTGGACTGTTGACAGTCACGCGGACAATTTGACAGCCTGCCTCTTCCAACCGTAAAATTTCAGCCACCGTCGACTTCACGTCCGCTGTCTTGGTGGTCGTCATGCTTTGAATGATCACTTGGTTGTTGCCCCCGATTGTTAGGTCTCCGACCCGAACCGGACGCGTTTGTTCACGACGGAACATGATTTCGTCACCCCAATTTGTATTTTGATCGCGTTGTGATCGCGTTCAAAGTTCAACCAATAGGCCGAGTTTCATGTATACATGATTTCAGTTACGCCTTCCGGACAGTTTTCGTTCGCGGGGTGAATTTGGTACAGTATTGACGGATACAGAACTCGTCGCAGCTGCTCGGTCGCACTGCGAAGATGACGGGAGTGGCCTGAATGATTGAGAAGATTCGCTCTTATCTAGGCGCGGACGCCGACGCGCTGCTCAACCTACGAGTCCCGCACCATCCCAAAATCGTCGCTCTACGCACCGTCACCGAATTCGGTCAGCGAAGTGTTCGGAGATTCCAACCGCAACAATCAAGTGCTGAGGAATTTGCAGGCGCTCTTCGGAACCGGCCGCCTGGCCAACACCGGCTATGTGTCGATCCTCCCTGTGGACCAGGGAATTGAACACTCGGCAGGCGCATCGTTCGCAAAGAATCCGGCGTACTTTGATCCTGAGAACATCGTCAAACTCGCCATTGAAGGCGGTTGCAACGGCGTCGCGTCGACGCTCGGCGTACTCGCCCTGACATCGCGCAAATACGCGCACAAGATCCCTTATATTGTGAAGATCAACCACAACGAACTGCTGACCTATCCGAACAAGTTTGACCAGGTCATGTTCGCGAATGTGCACCAGGCTTGGGAACTGGGCGCTGCAGGCATCGGCGCGACCATCTACTTCGGATCGCCCGAGTCGACCAGACCAGTTGCAGGAAGTGAGCGAAGCATTCGCCGAGGCACACTCGAACTCGGCATGTTCACCATTCTCTGGTGTTACCTGCGTAATCCGCAGTTCAAGAGTGGCGGTGTTGACTATCATACGGCGGCTGATCTGACCGGCCAGGCCAACCACCTCGGCGTTACAATTGAAGCTGACATCATTAAGCAGAAACTACCGGAGACCAATGGCGGCTACAAGGCGCTCAACATGGAAGGCAGCTCTACGGCAAGACGGACGAAGCGGATTTACACCGAACTTGACAAGCGGACCATCCCATCGATCTCACACGTTACCAGGTCGCCAACTGCTATATGGGTAAAATCGGCCTGATTAACTCAGGCGGCGCTTCTGGCGAGAATGACTTTGCTGAGGCCACCCGCACAGCTGTCATCAACAAACGCGCTGGCGGCATGGGGCTCATTTCCGGACGCAAAGCGTTCCAACGCCCGATGCACGAAGGCGTCGAGCTGCTGCAATGCGATTCAGGATGTCTACCTCTGCGATGAGGTGACGCTGGCGTAGCGGCAGTACCTGCCTGCGTATGATGGGATGCATGAAGCCTGCTCGCTTGATGCAGACTAGGGTTCAGCGTGATCCACGTCTGCATCTTGGGAGGGGCGAAGCACATGGGTCAACATCATCAATTCGAACCTGGCTGGGAAGTTCCGAACGACGGCGACTATATCGAAATCGGAACGCATCCGGACAGCGCAGGGATCCACCATCCGAAAAAAGTTCATTTGCGGAGAGGGCAAATTTTCCCGCACACGACGAATGGCGATCGCAAGTGGGTCCGGATGAAAGCACACAATACGAAATAACATTAAAATACGTGTCCGAAAAGGGTCGTCCTTCGCGTATTCGCGCGTGGACGCCCCTTCTTTTATGTGCATTTAATCAAGTCGATCATTCAGTTTACCTGCTGAGAAGCCGGTGTTGAGACAGCGGCTGCCTGTCTCGGCGTGAGAATGGTGTATCCGACGAATGTCACCGCCCAGCCGATGAGCATCGTGATCCAAAACAGTCCCGGCCATCCCAGCCTTGCTGAACCACCGGCCAGCGAGGCAATCAGTACACCAACGGCAAGCCAGATATTCCCCACAAAAAAGCGCGCTGGGGCGTTTCGGCGAAGTGTACGACACGCTGAGATTAGTGCCACAATGATGACAGCAGCAGCACCGAATGAATTCAGTACAATCAGGAACGGCAGCCACCACCCATTCGGAACTACGCCGGTCCCCGCACCGCCATCAAGCTGCAGCAGTGCCTGTGGTTTGATGGTGGTCTGCAGAAGGCCGACCGAACCGATGACGCCCACCACTGCAACTGCGGCTGTAATCGAGTACAGTAGCCGTTTTGAGGCCAGCAGCGCAATACTACCAAGTCCCATAAGGCTTGGCATCCACATGGCGCCGAACAGATAATAGATTAAAAAGAGCCAGGCGGCTGGATGCAGGATGCAAAGCGCATACGCCAGCGAAGCAAAACAAGCAATCAAGAGAGATAATGCCCAGAAAAACAAGTTTGTCCTTCTTTTCGTCACGAACTGTCTCGTTACAAGCCAACTGAACCAGCCGGTAAGAATGGCAACAGCAACTGCAGGCCAGGCGATTGCCATGCTGCAACCTCTTTTCTGAAAGACTATTCTGGATTTTCATTCGTGTCCATTCTATCCCAATCCAATAAGAACTGACAATCTGTGTTTTCATTGAATAGGGCGACGTGATGCATCATAATAGAGGAGTGAGATTTCGTCTGATATTTATGGACACAGGCAAGAGAAATTTGTAAGGAGGCGGACTATGCAGAATACGAAAGTGGCATCAAGCGACATCATCTCCATCACGGAGAAATATGGTGCACATAACTATCACCCGCTCCCCATCGTGATCCATCGGGCTGAGGGCATTTGGGTAGAAGATCCGGAAGGCAATCGCTATATGGATATGCTGAGTGCGTATTCGGCGCTCAACCAGGGTCATCGGCATCCGAAGATCATCGCGGCGCTGAAGGATCAGGCTGATAAAGTAACACTGACCTCGCGCGCTTTCCATAACGACAAGCTCGGACCCTTCTATGAAAAGGTCGCAGGGCTCACCAACAAAGAGATGGTTTTGCCGATGAACAGCGGTGCCGAAGCCGTTGAGACGGCTGTGAAAGCGGCACGGCGCTGGGCATACGATGTAAAGGGCGTCGCCGATAATCAGGCAGAAATCATCGTCTGCGCAAACAATTTCCACGGCCGCACGGTCACCATCATTTCGATGTCCTCTGCTGATGAATACAAACGGGGCTTTGGACCGCTGACGCCTGGGTTTAAGGTGATCCCGTATGGCGACATCGATGCCCTGAAGGCTGCAATCACATCGAATACAGCCGCCTTCCTGGTCGAACCGATTCAAGGCGAAGCTGGCATCAACATCCCGCCGGAAGGTTACCTGAAAGCAGCTGCCGACCTCTGCCGCGAGAATAATGTCTTGTTCATTGCCGACGAAATTCAGACTGGATTCGGTCGTACCGGTAAACTGTTCGCCTGTGAATGGGAAAACGTTGTACCGGATATGTACATCATGGGTAAGGCGCTCGGCGGCGGCGTATTCCCGATTTCCGCGGTCGCTGCGAATCACGATGTGCTCGGCGTCTTCGAACCAGGGTCGCACGGATCGACCTTCGGCGGCAACCCGCTGGCCTGTGCGGTCGCTATCGCCGCTCTGGATGTGATTGTCGAAGAACAGTTGGCTGAACGCTCACTTGAGCTCGGTCAGTACTTCTTGAGCAAACTGCAAACCATTCAGAATCCGCACATCAAGGAAATTCGCGGACGCGGCCTGTTCATCGGCGTCGAACTGGATACCGCAGCCCGACCCTACTGTGAGGCTTTGATGCAGAAAGGGCTCCTGTGCAAAGAGACACATGAGAACGTCATTCGCTTTGCACCGCCGCTCATCATTACCAAAGATGAACTCGACGATGCGTTTGATCGCATTCAAAACGTCCTGGTAAACTGACGAAGGTGTAAATCGCGAAGTACGCAGGCATTGCTATCGAAACAAAATGGACTGTCCTAAAAGTCGTGATGACTTCGGACAGTCCCTTATTTACTCGACAAGTTCTGTAGAGATGTCTATTGTTCCTTGGTCTTTTTCGAGTTGGACAGATATGTACTGTATCGCAGCACCAACAGGAAGATCGCGACAAAGATAAAGAAGATGAGTGCAAACAGCATAAATCTCATTGCAGGTGCCCTCCCTTTGGGACATACATTAACTTGCTACGTGCAGACCGCACCAAGCCGCAAATTGTCCGACCGTAATGATGTTTTCGAGAAACAAGACGATGATGCCGAACATGGCCGTATAAATCCATACGTTTGTCGCCACGGGGAAGAACTGATTGATTTTATGGTGCGATCCGTAGGCTGAATACCAACCGGCAACCACCAGTAAAATGACTGAGATGACGGACAGCAGGAACATAATCGCCGCCGTTGGAGCGTCGATTGTCCGGATTTGCGCATTGTAGCCTGCGAGCCACAACATCAGTCGAAATTGGATAATGGCTGCCGTCACATAGGACAACGTCGTCAGAGCCAGCACGCCTCGAAATGCCGTCCACTTATTCTTGACGAAAAATGCACCCGCAATAAAGACCAGGATTCCAGAGAGTAACAGGAAGAGCGTCTCGAGGTATGGGAGGTTTGTCAAGAGTGCATCTTTCAACTGGAACTTCGTCGGACTCCAACCCCGAAGATACACATTTGAAGCAACCCAAGTTGCCGAAAAAAATGTCAGTGAGACTAGGCCAAACCATACAGCCAAGTTGGCGTTGCCCTGATGGTCAATATTTTCATCGTGTGCAACGTGTAAGTGCACCTGCGAATCCATCGACATCTCCTTCGCCCTCCTCAGAAAACGGACCTGAATCGATTATTGGACACCGATCACCATCACGACGCATAAACCTGTGAGGTAAATCAAGGAGTACCGGAACAGATTGTTCGCCCACTGCAAATCGTCTTTTGCAGACAAACCGCGTACTGCCTGCACCAGAAAACCAACGCCAAGCGCAGTCATCACAATCAAATAGAATGGCCCCTCATAGCGGAGCGCGTACAAACTCAGTGACACGGGAAACAGTGCTGCCGTGTACTGCAGGATTTGACGCTTCGATTCATTGAAACCACGTACTACCGGCAGCATTGGAATGCCAGCGCGGCGATAGTCGTCCGTTTTTTTCATCGCCAGTGGCAAGAAGTGCGGCGGCTGCCAGAGGAAGAAAATGAAGAACAGCGCCCAACCGCCGAGATTGAGTACACCGCCATTTCCAGCCACCCAGCCAACCAAAGGTGGAATGGCCCCTGATATACCGCCGAATACAGTTGACAGTGTCGTCGTCCGTTTGAGCCACACTGTGTACACATAGGCGTACATCAACAGCCCCACAAAGGCACAAGCTGACGCCTGCCAGTTTACAAGAAAGGCGAGTAGCAAGAGGCCAACGACGCTGAGCGTGATTCCCATCCAGAAAGCAGCCTTCGGCTTCACTTTCTTTGCTACGAGCGCACGTTTTTGCGTGCGCTGCATTTGATGATCGATGTCCATATCGATGAAGTTGTTCAGTGTTGCTCCACCAGCGACGACTAAGCCAGTACCGATGAGCGTCCAAAACAGCCCAAGCAGGTTCGGATGTCCATGGCTGGATACCCAAAAGCCCGCAAACGTCGCCATTAAATTTGCGATGGTGATACCCAGTTTCATCAGTGAAATATAGTCTCGCAATGTACCCTGGGGTCTTGCCTTCGATTGAATCGCGACGCTATTACTGATCATAGCCCGCTCACCTCCTGTCTCGTCAGCCGGTAAAGACTTTGGAAAAATCTATGGTACAGGACTTAAAGTACTCTCGGCGCTACCGTGCTATGCATCAGATTTATTAAGCTGGAGAAGGCTCGTGTACTTCCGGTTCCGGACCTGGATCGTCATACGGCGCATACGGATTGCTCGTTACGGTGGGAAGTTCATCAAAGTTATGCTCTGGCGGCGGCGACGAAACCGTCCATTCGAGTGTCCGTGCATTCCACGGGTTTGCGCCTACCTTTTCTCCGTATTTTACGAACCAGAACAAGTTCCCCATAATGATCAGCGTACCAAGGCCTAAGATGTAGGCACCAATTGTACAGACCACGTTCCAGAAGTGAAATTCCGGCGGATAGGCACTGATACGCCGCGGCATGCCGGCGATTCCAAGCAGGTGCATCGGGAAGAATGTCACTTGTGTACCGATAAAATAGAACCAAAATCCTACATAGCCGAGGGTTTTATTATACATCCTGCCTGTGACCTTGGGAAACCAGAAGAACAATCCAGCCATAATTGTCATAACACTGCCACCAAACAGAACATAGTGGATATGCGCCACGATGAAGTATGTGTCATGAAACTGCATGTCGACCGGAACTGCGGCGACGACGATCCCGGAAAAGCCTCCGATAATGAACGAGCCAATGAAGCCCAGTGACGCGAACATCATTGGTACTGTATACTCCACAGCCCCACGCCACATGGTGGCCAGCCAGTTAAAGATCTTGATCGCGGTCGGTACCGCGATAATCATCGACGTGATCATGAACGGTATGCCTTCAGACATCTGCATGCCAGCGACAAACATATGGTGCGCCCAGACGAAAAATCCGAGAAAACCAATCGCGACACTGGAATAGGCAATCGCATGATAGCCAAAGATCGGTTTGCGCGAAAAGACTGGAATCACTTCGGAAATAATACCGAACCCAGGAAGTATCATGATGTAGACAGCCGGGTGCGAGTAGAACCAGAACAGATGCTGATAGAGCATCGGGTCGCCGCCCTGCGCAGCCGAGTAGAAAACCGTGTGAAAATGGCGATCGGACAGCAAGGTCGTGACGGCACCTGCGAGCGCCGGAGTGCCGAACAGCTGCATCAGGGCTGTCACATACATGCTCCAGACAAACAGCGGCATGCGATTGAATGTCATGCCGGGCGCACGCATCTTATGAATGGTGACCAAAAAGTTGATGGCGCCTAATATCGATGATATACCGGCGAGATGGATTGCAAAAATCCAGTAATCGATGCCTGGACCCTGTGATTGAATGCTATAGGGGGGATAGGATGTCCAGCCGGCATCCGGCATGCCACCAAACATGCTCATCAGGAGAATGATGCCAGAAGCCAGATAGATCCAGTAGCTAAGCGCATTCATTCGCGGAAACGCCATATCGCGTGCCCCAATCTGTATCGGCACCAGGTAGTTGCCGAAAGCACCTGTAAGCAACGGGATAATGACCGCGAAAATCATGATGGTAGCATGCATGGTGAAGAATTCGTTGTACGTCTGTGCGTCAAAGAGGCCATGGGGTACGAGCAAATCGGTTCTCACCAGCAGTGCGAAGAGGCCGCCGAGCAGAAAGAAGAACAATGCAGTGACACCGTACATGATTCCGATTTTTTTGTGATCGACGGTGAGGACCCAGTTCTTGATAAACGAGCGGCGCGGCGTTTGAATCACAGCTTCCATTGTGTTTCACCTCACACAAATTATTGTGTGTCCGAAAAGGGTCAAGCCCCGCCAGGGATGGGTCTGATGCCGTACGGTTCGCCCCCATTAACGGACAACCCTTCTAGCTGTTGCTTGCAGCCTTTTGCTGTTGTTCCCAAGTTAGAAAATCAGCCATGGTCATGACCTGTCCGTTGGCAATCATGTGCGGGTGGCCGACGCCGCAGAACTGATCGCATGGAATGAGGAACTTGGTGCCGACCTGTGATGGCTTAACATCCGCCCAGAAGTACGTTTCGCGTCCCGGCATCGCATCCTGCTGCATCCGCAAATCCGGTATGTAAAAGCCGTGGATGACATCACTTGAGGTGATTTCGAACTCCACTGTTCGGCCAGCGGGAATGCGTAGGTCATTTTTGGTGGTGGCCCCATTTGGATATGTAAACTGCCAATACCACTCATGTCCGGTGACTTGAATGACCAAAGGATTCGCCGGTACGATTTGGTCCGCATAGACGTACTTGATGCTGAATGCACCCAGGACCACAAGAATCAGAGCAGGTACGAGCGTCCACACGACTTCCAACTTCATGTTTCCGTGCACGTTCACGCCAACGCGATTGGCCTTTGTCCGACGATAACGAATCAGAAATGTAATCAGCAGAGCTTCGACTAAAAGGAAAAAGACCGCGCAGACGCCCAACAGGATGTAGAACAGATTATCCGTGTTATGCGCTACTTGCGTGAGTTCAGTAGGCAACCACGATGCCATCCACATACCCTCCTCAATTGGTGCCATGTGTCTGCTTGCACGCGATCCCCGCTCCCTGTCAAAACTTTTAGAGAGTTTTTAGCCCACTGAAGGATTATGATTGAAAAGGAAGTGTTTACCCGAGCTGAATCGCGCGAAGATATACGGCTTCAGTGTACCATAGTCGAGCGCAAGCGAGTCAATGACAAGCCTCGCTGAAAACCAAATTTATGCACAAATTTCATATACTCCGAAGTTTCACGCTTCATGACAATCTGACATGGCTTCTATATAATCAAAAGCGAGTTGCTAGCACTGCAGAGGAGGATCCGATTGTGGCCTCACACGAAGCACAAGTTCGTCAGCAAAAGTGGACAAGGGTTGGCATCATTGTCGTGTTCGTGCTCATCACAGCCGCCGCGCTCTCACTCCTGCCAGTCGTCGACAGGATCGGAGCAGAGCGGCAGAAGCAGGGAAAGCTGTCGTTTGACGAGTATGTCCGCAACCATCACTTGGGCAAACTGTCACTGATCGATACTGGCACGGGGATTGATCCGGTCTCCGACGTACTGACCGTGGCACAGAACATTCCGGATGCACAGCGCCGTTCATTCGTTATGAATCTAATGAAACGCTACGTCGAATATGATAACGGCCAGTCACTTTCGGTCATGTATGCAAACCCGACACTGAAGCGGAACGTACCTGTCGGATTCGCGGAGTATGACGACGACACACATAAGCTGCAGCTTGATATCACGTACCAAAATGGTCAGGTGGAGACGGTCACAGAAACGGTCCATTGGTAATCGGTACATAGCTCGACTGTTAGACATCGAATATTGATATCAAGCCATCGTGTTTTTTAATTCAGGTTCGACAATCTGTTTCTCCTCTGCGAAAATGTGTGTTGGAAAACTTATAGAGGGTGGAGGATGTAGATGACAAAAACAGTGGACTCATTCGAAGCAAAAAACACCCTGTCTGTAGGCAATCAATCGTATACGTATTATCGTCTTCAGACACTTGCAGACAAAGGCATTGCCGATGTATCCAAACTTCCTTTTTCCATTAGGATTCTGCTGGAAGCTGTTTTACGGCAAGTGGACGGCCACGCTGTGGAAGAAGAGCACGTGCGGAAGCTCGCTAACTGGAATGCGGCCGCGCCAGAGAAGATCCGAGATCCCATTCAAACCTGCGCGTATTCTGCTACAGGACTTTACGGGTGTCCCGGCGGTCGTTGACTTGGCCGCACTGCGGTCAGCCATGCAGCGGCTCGGCGGCGATGCGCAGCGCATCAATCCGCTCATTCCGGTCGACTTAGTCATCGACCACTCGGTGCAGGTTGATGCGTTCGGATCGAAGGCAGCACTCGAGTTCAACATCAACCGCGAGTTTGAACGCAACGAAGAACGGTATCGCTTCCTGCACTGGGCGCAAAAAGCATTTGACAACTTCCGTGTCGTACCGCCCGGAACGGGTATTGTGCATCAGGTTAACCTGGAGTACTTGGCGACCGTAGTTGCCAAGCGTGAAGTAGGCGGCGAACAGGTCATCTTCCCTGATACGCTCGTCGGTACGGATTCGCATACAACGATGATCAACGGTACCGGCGTTCTTGGCTGGGGCGTCGGCGGCATCGAAGCCGAAGCATGCATGCTCGGCCAGCCGCTGTATATGTTGATGCCGGAAGTCATCGGCTTCAAACTCACGGGCAAACTGGCTGAAGGTGCGACAGCGACCGACCTCGCCCTGACCGTCACGAACATGCTGCGTAAGAAAGGTGTTGTCGGCAAGTTTGTCGAGTTTTACGGCACGGGTCTGTCGAACATCAGCCTGGCCGATCGTGCGACCGTCGCCAACATGGCGCCTGAATACGGCGCCACAATGGGCTTCTTCCCGGTCGACGCGGAAACATTGAACTACCTCCGCGGCACAGGCCGTTCGGAAGAGTTGATTCAGCTGGTCGAAGCGTATTATCGCGAACAAGGCATTTTCCGTACAGACGACACGGTCGATCCGGTTTTCACCGATACACTCGAGCTCGACCTCGGCGATGTCCAGCCGACTATGGCAGGACCACGCCGGCCGCAGGATAAGATTCTGCTCTCTGACATGAAGAAGGTATTTGAAGAAACAGCGCGTAAACCGGTCGATCAGGGCGGCTTCGGCCTCTCCGATGCAGATATGAATAAAGAAGTACCGATTGAACGCAAAGAGGCTGGCAAAGGCGTCATGAAGCCGGGTGCCGTTGCGATTGCAGCAATTACCTCCTGCACCAATACGTCGAACCCGTCTGTCATGGTCGGCGCTGGCCTGCTCGCCAAGAAGGCAGTCGAGCGCGGTCTGACGACGCCTGCTTATGTAAAAACCAGCTTGGCGCCTGGCTCCAAGGTTGTTACCGACTATTTGAGCGAGGCCAACCTGATTGAGCCGCTCAGCCAGCTTGGCTTTGATGTGGTTGGTTATGGCTGCACCACCTGTATCGGCAACAGCGGCCCGCTGCCGGATGAAATCGGCCAGCCGATTCAGGAAAACGACTTGCTCGTCTCTGCCGTACTGTCAGGCAACCGTAACTTTGAAGGACGCATCCACTCACTGGTGCGTGCCAACTACCTGGCTTCCCCGCCGCTGGTCGTGGCCTATGCGCTCGCTGGCACAGTCGATATCGACTTGGTCAACGATCCAATTGGCACCGACAAAGACGGCCAGCCGGTTTACCTGAAAGACATTTGGCCGACTTCGAAAGAGATTTCGGATGTTATCGGCAATGTGTTGAAGCCAGAACTGTTCAAAGAGAAGTACGCGGGCGTCTTTAACAGCAACGAACGCTGGAATGCCCTGACCACGCCGGAAGGCGAACTATATGAGTGGGATGAAGCGTCTACGTACATTCAGGAACCTCCGTTCTTTGTCGGCTTGACACATGAAGTTCCGGAGACGGACGACATCGTCGGCGCACGCATTCTTGCACTGCTCGGCGATTCGGTCACAACCGACCATATCTCTCCGGCAGGCTATATCGGAACCGACAGCCCGGCTGGCAAATATCTGATCAGCCATGGCGTGAAGCCAGCGGACTTTAACTCGTACGGATCGCGGCGTGGAAATCACGAAGTCATGATGCGCGGCACATTCGCGAACATCCGCATTCGCAACCAGGTCGCACCTGGCACCGAAGGCGGCGTAACGAAGTACCTGCCGACTGACGAAGTGATGCCGATTTACGATGCGGCGATGAAGTACCAGAAAGACGGACGCCCGCTGGTTGTCATTGCTGGCAAGGAATATGGCACCGGCAGCTCCCGCGACTGGGCTGCGAAGGGTACCACACTGCTCGGTGTTAAAGCCGTCATCGCAGAGAGCTTTGAGCGCATCCACCGCAGCAATCTGGTCGGAATGGGTGTCCTGCCACTGCAGATGAAGGGCGATGTCAGCTGGAAGTCCCTCAATCTAAATGGGCGCGAGACGATTGACATCACCGGACTGCGTGAAGATTTGACGCCAGGCCAGACAGTCACAGTCAAGGTCACACGTGAAGACGGCTCTGCATTCACGTTTGACACCACGCTGCGACTGGACAGCAAGGTTGACATCGAATACTACCGCAACGGCGGTATTCTGCAGACGGTTCTGCGCAGCTTCCTGAAAGGCTAATCTTCATTATCGCAAAAGGCTGCTCCTGGCTTGCTGGGAGCAGCCTTTTTTGTAGGGTGTTTGAGATGATAACAGTAACCTTCGGCTTGGGCCGCTCGAAACCGCCCTCATCATAACGGAAGCCGCTGAGGGCACCCTAGTTGGGAGGACACAACAAGGAGTGAGGCCGATGCGGCTTTCCATATTGGCAGCCAGTCTGACGGCTAGTTTGCTGTTGGCGGCTGGTTGCGATAATCCTGCTATCCACAATTCACTGAACCGATCGGCCGCCTCCGCGGCACTGGGCGTCGGCGGTTCGCTTCCAGATACAATTGCCGGACCAAGACAGAACCTCAAATTACATAGCACAATTGATTCGATTCCACTTCAATATGCCGAAAAACATGGCAATGAAGTTGAACTCTTCTCCCGCGGTATCTGGAACGGCAAACGCGTTGACTTATACTTCCTGCCGGCCAGCAATCTAATCGAACACGGACACGAGTATGAACTGCGCAGCACCAAAGGCGTACAGAAGATTGCTTCCGCTACTGTTCGCAAAGATGGCACCTGGCGTACGACTTGGCATGTGGGCGGATATCATATCCCGCCCCACCTGCCTTTCTTCATCCTGGCTAAGGATACGAATGGCGAATACGGTCTGATTCAAATCAGCACGAAAGATTGACGGGTGCCAGATAACTGTCACCCCAGGCACCAGCAGGCTAGGCATAATGACCAAAATAGGCGTTAAGGTGCAGGTCGCGTGGGTGATAGCGTCGAAGGGCTCGTTATGAAAGAGGTGGTGTAAGCGATAGCGATCAAAACGAGCGTTATGGCAGAGGCGGCGTAAGCGAAAGCGATCGAGAACGATCGTTAAGCCAGCGGTGGCATGCGTGATCCCCGCCGCTCCATCCCGATGCCTGAGCGCCTTTACCATTCCTACCGCACAAAAAAGGGGCGGTCGCATCGACCACCCCTCCCTTGCCAGTTTAATCAAGGATGAAACTCTACCGCGATCCGTTTCCTCACAGCGACGCTTCCAGAATCGCCTTCACGTCCGCAGCGTGCAGCGTCTGGAACTGGCCAAGCGGCTGGAAGCGAACTGCCTGTTCCGCCATCCGATCGATGTTTTCAGCACCGATATCATAGTCAGCCAGGCGCTGTGGCGCACCAATCTCCTTGTAAAACGCGCGGACCGCGGCAATCGTCTCTTCGACGACAGCCTCGGTGGACTTGCCGGCGCGATTGATACCGAATACGCGCTCGCCGAGCTGTGCGAAACGATCCGGATTGCTCTTCCACACATATTCCATCCAGTGCGGGAACACGATTGCCAGTCCGCCGCCATGCGGGATATCGTAAATCGCCGAGATTTCATGTTCGATGCCATGGCACGCCCAGTCGCCCTGAAGCCCCATGTTAATCATGCCATTGAGCGCCATCGTGCTACAGTACATAATCGTTTCGCGAGCATGGTAATCCTCTGGATTCGCCAGGACTTTCGGTGCATACTCGATAATCGTGGCAATCACAGACTCAATCAGGCGCTGCTGCAGTGGGGTGTCCGGCGTCTTATGGAAGTAATGTTCGAAGCAGTGCGCGAGCATGTCGCAAATTCCGTAGACGGTCTGATCGCGCGGTACGGTATAGGTATTTTCAGGATCGCAGAAGGAAAAGCGCGGGAACGTGTACGGTGAACCGCCACCGAGTTTCTCTTTCGTCTCCCAGTTCGTGATGACGCCGCCAGAGTTCATTTCCGATCCGGTCGCCGCCAGCGTCAAAATCGTCCCAAGCGGCAGCGCACGTTTGGCTTCCCCTTTGCGTTCGTAGATCTCCCAGACGTCGCCTTCATAGTAGACACCCATCGCAATGGCCTTCGCGCAATCAAGGACAGAGCCGCCGCCGACCGCGAGAATCAAGTCGACGCCTTCACGCCGGCAGATATCGACGCCCTTATGGACGGTTGTCAACCGTGGATTCGGCTCGACACCAGGCAATTCAAACACGGTCACACCCGCGTTTTTCAGGATATTCATGACCTTGTCATAGAGGCCGTTGCGCTTGATGCTGCCACCGCCGTAGACAAGCAGTACCTTCTTGCCAACCTGCAGAACTTCTTCAGCCAGATGAGCTTCTATTTGTCCCTTGCCATAGTAGAGTGCCGTGGGATTCTGAAACCGAAATACATTCATGGTATGTACCTCCTCCTGGTTGGGCTTCACCCCTTATTGTACCGAATTGGCCGCGGCCCACGCAAAGACGGCTGCACGGTTGTACGTGCACAACGGCTGTACGTGCACAACGGCTGTACGGGCGCAACGGCTGTACGGGCGCAACGGCTGTACGGGCGCAACGGCTGTACGGGCGCAACGGCTGTACGGGCGCAACGGTTGTACGAATGACCGCCATTGGCTAGACTAGATTGGACAAATTCGCCGCATCAGATGGGGCGTAACGCGGAGGGAACGCGGGGTGAATCAAAACAATCACGTTGCCAAAACAGTGGACGTCATTGTCATCGGCGGTGGTCCAGCCGGCCTGATGGCCGCTTACGCATCAGCAACAGCAGGCGCAGTGACGCTGCTCCTTGAAAAAGGCAACAAGCTCGGACGTAAACTTGGCATCTCCGGCGGCGGCCGCTGCAATGTGACAAACGCCAAGCCGCTCGATGAACTGATGCAGAACATTCCCGGCAATGGGCGCTTTTTGTATGCAGCCCTGACCCGTTTCGGCAATACAGATATCATGCGATTTTTTGAGGGACTTGGCATTCGGCTGAAAGAGGAAGATCGCGGTCGTGTATTTCCGGTATCGGACAAGGCGGCCACCGTCGTCAAGGCGATGGTAGACGCGGTCTACGACAGTGGTGTGCAAGTCTGGACAGATACCCCTGTTCGCGAGCTGGCTGCTAGGGATGGACGCGTGACCGGCGCAGTTCTCCGCGATGGCCGAATCGTACGCGCAAGCGCAGTCGTCGTCGCAACCGGCGGCTGCAGCGTGCCGAAGACCGGCAGCACAGGCGATGCGTATCCGTGGGCGGAGGCGCTTGGCCACCGCATCGTCGATCCGTATCCTACCGAAGTACCGCTGGTCAGTGATGAGCCGTTGATTCGCGATCGCGTTCTGCAAGGCCTGTCCCTGCGCAGCGTTGACGTGACCATTCGCACGGAAAAAGGCAAACGTCTTACGACCGAGAACGGCGATCTCCTATTCACCCACCTCGGTTTAAGCGACCAGCGGCACTGCGCTGCAGCCACTACGTATCGACGGCACTTCGCCGCGATGCGACTGTGCAGCTTACTGCAGAGATCGATTGTCTGCCTGGCACGACGAAAGGATCGCTGACGGAACAACTCCAACAGTTGCGTGTCAGCGCAGCCAAACGACATCTGCACAACGTACTCGATGATTGGCTGCCAGAACGACTTACCGGTGCCATTCTACAGCGCGCAAATGCGTCACCGGACCTACAGATGACGCATCTCCCGAATACACTTCTGGAACAAATTGTACGCCTCATCAAGGCGTTCCCGCTCTCCATCCGCGGCACACTTCCCCTCGAGCAGGCGACCGTTACCGGCGGCGGTGTTTCCGTCAAGGATGTCGATCCGAAGACACTCGCATCAAAGCGCTGCGAAGGCCTCTACTTTTGCGGCGAAGTACTGGATGTGCATGCGCACACAGGCGGCTACAACATCACAGTTGCCTTTTCGACAGGCCATGCAGCCGGCACAAGTGCGGCCGCATTCAGCCAGACCCAGACGGTTCGACAACGCTGACATCAGCGTTGTCCGGTAAAACCGTCAATCGTTTCAGAAGCATCGGAGAATCCGGTTGATTTATAGAAGAACGGCTGAACATACGCGATCATGCCGATTCCCAGGCTCAGAAACGTCTCGCTCGAGAAATAGAATACCAGCGAGCGAGCGCACGGGCGACAAACGCATACTTCACCTGCTGTCGTTTAGGATATACGGCGAATCCGCCGCCAGCCTCAGTATAGAGGAGAGTTCAGCGTTACGATAGACAGAAAACGGCCCCATATGCGAGACATCGGGACCGTTCTGTCGACCTTCAGGCTTCAATCAGCCTTGGTTTGGCATGCGCGAGTACTTACCCTCTTGGGGTGTTCCATACCGATGGTGCGCCAGCTCTGCTTTCGATTCGCCGCGCGCCATGCTGCGGCTCGCCTCAGCATTTATCACGGGACCAGAAGCTTCATCACCACGACCAATCGATTTTCGTCTCGAAGACATGTCGCCATGCACCTCCCGTCGACGCCCTCTAGCATTTCCAAAACCATCAAATTCATGCGTAGCCCTGAGAATCCATGCATGGCCCTAAGAATCGATGTACAATCCATACGCAAGAGAAGCTTTTTGCGCTACAATCAAACAAGACGCTCACAGGACTCGGAGGCAGGCAGAATGAAATCGTATCCACTATTTTTCCAGCCGGTATTTCAGCATAGAATTTGGGGCGGCACGCGACTGCAAGAATGGTACGACAGCTGCCCACAGGAGGATAGCATCGGCGAGGCATGGATCCTCTCGGATCATCCAGACGGTCCAACCCCGGTTGCCAACGGACGGTACAAAGGCGAGTCCCTGTCTGCCGTGATGGCAGCCGAACCGGAATGGTTTAACGGCATGCGCGCGCCGTTTCCGTTGCTGTTTAAAGTCATCGATGCGGCGGCAGATCTGTCCGTCCAGGTTCACCCGGATGATGAATACGGTCTGGCGCATGCTGGCGAACAGGGTAAAACAGAATGCTGGTGGGTCCGTCGATGCAGATGACGGGGCTCGAATTGTTTACGGCCATACGGCGCCTTCACGTGAGGCGCTTGAAGCAGCGGTCAATGCCGGTGCGTGGGATGAGTTGCTGTTGTATCACCAAACGAAACCAGGCGATTTCTGGTTTGTTCCTGCAGGCAAGCTGCACGCACTCGGTGCCGGTACGATGGTGCTCGAAGTACAGCAAAGTTCGAACACGACTTACAGAGTGTATGACTATGACCGTCGTGACGCGGCTGGCAACAAGCGCGAACTGCATCTGGCGGATGCGCTCAATGTCACGACTGTGCCTGACAACAGTCCAGTTGCACTGACGACATGGTCGTCCGGATCGTCCGGTACATCATGCGGATTATCCAGTACAGCATCCGGATTGTCCAACGGATCTGCCGGGGCCTCGTCCACAGACGCTGCTGAGCAAGCGCTGTTGGCCGATTGCCCGTACTTCCGTGTGGAATACATGCGCGGACATGATCTCGCTGCGCGCGACATCACTTTGGTCCAGGCTGTGGCCGTCGTGTCTGGCAGCGGATCGCTTCGGGATGAACACACAGGCGAAGAGACGATGATGCAGCGTGGAGACATCACCCTGCTGCCTGCCGGCGCACGCGTTTCATTCAGTGGAACGGCGGAAGTAATTGTGACCACTGTACCGACTGATTGAGCCTCTCTAACGGCTTGGGTTAGGTTGGTTCGGGGAAGTACGGCGCCGATCGCTGGGTTATCACGAGGCTAAGGAAGACAACCTTCCTTAATTGCAATCTGGTCACGAAATAAAGCCGCGTGAAAGCCTTATTTCGTCCATGCCGCTCGAGCGCCACTCCCCACAGCAATCAGCCTATCCTTCACATCCTGTTTGTCTTCAATTGCAAGCGACTACAAGCAGCCACAAGCAGCTGCGAGCAGTACATCGCGATTGCGACCAAGACCAATTCCAAGTCCAACATCTAAATCACAACGAACAAGCTGCCCCAACATGCTGGGACAGCCTCGTTAAAGTCATTTTAGTGATTTTAATATCCAGGCTCGTACTATCTATGTCTGCACAATTACACCAAGCCATTCGCGCTTACTCTTTGTCCTCTTCCGCGGCTGCCATTTGCGCTGCAGCGTTTGCGGTGGCTTCGGCTTCGGCTGCCTTTTGTTCTGCCTTCAGGGTCATGTTCGGAATGAGCCAGTAGACGAGCAGGCCAGCCAACGTCGCGTAGGCAATGCCATTATTCGGATAGCCGACACCGATGATAAAGATGATGGCCACTACGATGAGATTCTTCATATTTGCCAGATCAACTTTTTCTTCAATGACGTGGCGAATACCCATCGCTGCAATCATGCCAAACAGCAGGATGCTGATTCCGCCCATGACCGGCGTCGGAATCGACTCAATCAAGGCGCCAACTTTTCCGAACAGACCCAGCAGGATGGCAATTACGGCACTTCCTTGGATGATTCGGCTGGAATACTGCTTGGTCATCGCCAGTACACCAAGGTTCTCTGCGTACGTGGTCTGCGCCGGGCCACCAAGCACGGCCGCCACGAACGTGGAGATACCATTGCCAATCAAGATACGTGAGAAGCCGGGGATTTGAATCACATCACGCCCGATGATCTCGTTCAGCACAAACATGTGGCCCAAGTCTTCAACCATCGTGACCAGCGCGATCGGCGCCATGGCAAGTACCACTCCGAGTGTGAAGTGCGGCATCACCAGATGCGGTGGCGCTACAACCGGCGCTTGCACGACTTTGTCAAAGTGCACCAAGCCGCGGATCCAGGCGTACAGATAGCCGACAATAATACCGATCAACAGCGGGATCACGCGCAACTGGCGCGGCCGGCAAGTGATGCGAGAATGGCTGCCAACAGGCTGACAATCGCCACATCCCAGTGCAGTGCAGCCATATTCGTGACCGCGGAACCAGCGAGCGACAGGCCGATGATGGAGACAACTGGGCCGACGACGACCGGCGGGATGACCCGGCGCACCCGGTGGAAGCCAACCGTCGCGACGATTAAGGAGACAATAGCGTAGACAATTGCCACACTGATAAGGCCGGCGGCTGCCTCTGCCGGTGAATGACGTTTTGTTACATAAAGTGTGAGCGGTGCAATGAATGCGAATGAAGACCCGAGATAGGTTGGGACACGGCCGCGCGTTATCAGGTGAAACAAGAGCGTGCCGACGCCGCTCGCGAGCAGCGCTGTGCCCGGACTGAGACCAGTGAGAAACGGTACCAGAACGGTGGAACCAAACATTGCGAAGACGTGCTGTACGGATAGTGGCAAGGCCCTTACGCCATTTCTCAAAAATGTTCCCCCTTGTCAAAGGTTGTCAAATCAAACTGTCTAAGGATAGCATGTCCACACGATTTTTGACTAGTACCATGGCGAAAAAGGACGAGACTTTTGCAGAATGGATGGTTATGCTAATGGGAAGTGGGAAGATACGGAAAGGCGGATGAGACGGGATGGCAGAAGCGCGGCCAAAGCTGGTGTTGGCATCGGGATCGCCGAGGAGAAAAGAACTGCTCGAGACAATTGGACTGGAATTTGACGTGGTGGTCAGCGAGGTGGATGAAACGGTTGAGCCATCGCTTCCCCCAGCAATCGTCGTACAAACGCTCGCGGAGCGGAAAGCGTCTGCGGTCGCGAGACGACTGGCAGCCGAAGCGACGTCTGATGCAGAAGCAGGGCGTACACTCATTATCGCATCTGATACGATTGTCACGATTGAAGGCAGAATTCTTGGCAAGCCTGTCGATCGCGCACATGCTGCGGCGATGCTGCGACGACTCGAATCCCGTACACATACCGTTGTAACTGGCTTATGCGTCCTCGATGCGGACTCTGGTCAAAAAGAAGTCGGATTCTCTGCCACGGACGTTACCTTCCGGCCACTGACAGAAGACGAAATTGAGCGCTACATAAATACTGGTGAGCCAATGGACAAAGCGGGTGCATACGGAATTCAAGGAATAGGCAGTACATTGGTGACGAAAATCGCTGGGGACTACTTCACCGTGGTGGGCTTGCCGCTGCATTTGCTTGCGACGTACCTGAAAACGTTCGATCTCAATGTGTTCTAGCCTACACGTTTGCGCCGGCCATAGGCTTGACGTCGGGGTCAATCATTGCGCCGTCAATGATCTCAAAATTGTCAAAGTTAACGTTGAGGTTAAGTGGCAGCCAGTTAAACCAGCCAAACGTGCCGCCGTGCCTTTGCGCCAGCTTCATGTTGGCATCCCAACCGCCAACGTTGCCCTCACCCACAAATATGCCAGCATTTTGCTGCGGTGTATTTTGGTTAATGACGCCGAATGCGATAAAGGACGGCATAATAGCCCCCCTATTTTATCAAAAGTTCGTGCCCAATGATGGCTTGTAGTCCTGATCTGCAATGAGGCCGTCCATCATCTCAAAGTTGTCAAACGTGAAGCTCCAGATGTTTGTTGTGACATTAAAGAATCCATAAAGCGCGCCATGTCCCAGGTTTTGTTTCTGATTGGCGTCCCATCCCCCGCACGTGATCTCTCCAATGAAAACACCGGCGTTTTGCTGCGGTGTATTTGAATTGACGGCGCCAAACGAAATAAAACACGGCACTTGCATCACTCCTTGACATACTTCTCATCGCTTGAACAGCGGTTTCGCATCGCGATCGTCAATCGGTGTGTCAATGGCATCCGAATCAAAGGTGATATTCATGTTCTCGAGAAATAGGTTTTGATTACCGTTGGCAGCCCCTTGGCCGTTATTCGATTTGGAATGGCTGTCGAATCCAGTGATTTTCACATCGCCCACAAAGATGCCGGCGTTCTGGGTAACGGTTGCCACATTCATCGTCTGAAAGCCAATCTGCGTTATGCCTTGAGTGGCTGCGCCGGCAGTCTGCTGATAGATTTTGACGTCACGATCGTCGATGGGTGTATCGATAACATCCGGATCGTACACATAATTCAAATTGCGGTACAGAAAGTTTCCCGATCCCCCTGCATCCAGTCCGGTATTCGACTTTGAGTGACTGCTGATGCCGAGGACGACATTTTGTCGGGCAATATACACGCCTGAATTGCCACTGATGTTTCCGACGGAAAGCATCACTGGAATCGTGACAGTGGAACCACTCATCGGTTACGCGCCGCCGTCGATTTCTGATCTGTATCCAGCATGACACCATCCACCAGTTCGTACGCATCAACGATCACGTTCAGCAGATTCAATTGAATGTTGCCGAATCCGTAGATTGCGCCGCGGCCAAAGTTGTTCTTCCCGCTTGTATCAGCGCCTGGAAGACTGATATCGCCGATGAACACACCGGCATTTTGCTGTTCCGAGTTGGTATTGATTTCACCAAACGAAATATATTCAGGCAAGTGCGGCGTCACCCTTCCCCATCGTTGTTACTGCTTTGACGTTTCAGAACACTGTATGCGGCACAGAGTCTGTCTGATTCGGAAATCGCGTCCAATTCTGACGGATGACAACGTTCAAGCGTTCGAGTTCAGGTGGGATAAATGAAGACGAGTCGTAGACGCATAGAGTGAGATGAACGTAGAATGCATTCCAAGGAGGTCGGTACGATGCCCGCAATCATTCGCGGCGGTATGCTGAATACGAATACGGCGCAATTAAACGCCGGCGTATTTGTGGGACAGTATAACTTCGGCAGCTGGGACTCCAATGCGAAAATTACGAAAGGATGCGCCAGCCAATTCGGTTTTGGGAACATCGTGTGGGGCTCTGTAAGTTTTGGGTTCGATAACTTTGAAATCGTTGACGGTGCCATGTTCGACGCTGACTTTAAGCCGCAATTCTCAGGCAACGTGTAGGTCGATCCCGAAAACACCGGGGTAGATACGCTAGCAGTCAAGCACCAGATGCTTCGTCAGCGCCCTTGAGACACATGGAAGGATTTCTTGATGTGTCTCTTTTTCCTCATCGCTGAGGAAGAAATCGCGATGTTCGACCTCACCTTCAATAACTGGCAGACAGCACGTGCCACAGCCCCCAGCACGACAGGAATAGGGTACGTCGAGGCCAGCTTGCAGCAGTGCGTCGAGCAGTGAATCCAAAGCTCCAACCTGGATGGTTCGCTTTTGCCGCGCCAGCGTCACGGTAAACGGCTTGTCATCATCGTGACGAACGCGCGAAAATCGCTCAAAGTGCACATTTCCCCGCGGATAGCCAAGCCCTAAGGCAGCGTCATAGAACATGCGCTGCATTGCATCAGGACCGCATAGATAGACATGGGTGCCGAGCGGGCGCTGTTCGAGTACAGCCGGTGACATGCGCGATCCCGCACGTGAAAAATACAGATGCACAGCATCGTCATAGCGTTCCAAAAGCGCACGCGCGAACGCAGCGTGTGCCAAGTCCGGTGCGGCATAATGCAGCTCGAACGTTTGGCCGGCGCGATACAGGTGCTCCATCATCGGAATCATCGGTGTGATACCGATGCCGCCAGCAATCAGCAGATGATGTCTTGCCTGCTCAGAGAGCGCAAACTGATTGACTGGCAGACTGATCTCCAGTTTCGTCCCCACCTGTACCTGTTCATGCCAGCGCACCGTTGCGCTGTCTGGGTTCGCTTGACGACGAATGGCAATTTGATAGGCAGCTGTCTCATCAAGCGGACCGCACAGTGAAAAGGAGCGAACATAGATGTGGCCGCCGAGCATAAGCCTGGTTTCGATATGCGCACCGGGCGTAAATCGCGGCAGTTCCCCCGTCACTGGCGCCAGGTCATAGCGTTTGACGGTTGGCGTCAACGTTTCAATCGCTGTTATGCGAACGGGCAAATACGGTTTGTCCACGGTTGTCCTCCCGCTCTCCATCTTCCTTCGGTTTCGTGTCCGACAGGGCGATGCTGCCCATGACTGCCTGCAGCCGATCCGATACGTGATTCGTCACTTCAAGCTGCTGCCCGCAATTTGTACAAGTCGCCCTGGCGCTACCCGGGTGTTCAAATCGATGATAGCAAGCGATACAAAACACAAACGGTGCCGGCGGACCGATGATCAGCACAGATTGCTCCTCTCTGCTGAGACCAAATTCGCGTCCCACAGCGCGAACTTGTGCTACGAACGTGGCCAAGCCAGCAATATAGAGCCGCATGCCCATCGTCTGCCGACTGAATATTTCTGTGATCCGATCGCTACTCAGCGCAGTCCGCGGGCGAATAAACTCGCTGCTGCAGCCATTCGCGCGCAGCGCCAGCAACAGCTTCCGAGCCGCAGGCCAACCAGCGCGATCGGCCGTCACAACGTGGTGCCGCCCACTCTGGTCAATGACAAGTTCCGCGTTGTTCATGCGCGATCACCTGCTTCATCAACCAGGCCAAGGTGCTGTTCGAGGTACGTGAGCACAGCTTCACGGTACGGCGTGATGCCCTTATAGTCCGTCAGCGGCTGCGGCAATGAAGACAGCACGCGGTACGTACGCAAACCCCAATCTGGGCGTGACACGACATCACACAAGGGCATGAGATAGGTATGGATGGTGAACAGCAGTACTGGATGTTCAGTCAGGCGCAAAATCGTCTGATCTTCCACACGCAGATGAACGAGATCGCCCGCGTTCTCCGGAGTGACCTGCTGGCGCAATGGCCCCCACTCGTTGAACGTCTCCGGCGACGTGTCAAGGCGCCTGCCTGCGTTCAGGAGCCAGTTGAGTCTCGTCCACGGCACGCCTGGCGGCAGGTACAGCAGGAACCTCTGAATCCGCTGGCCAAGCCCGCTCTCATTCACAATCGGCACCGGCTCATGGATGCGTAAAATTGGCATGCCCAGGTTAAAGACAACGGACCAGTTACCTGGAAACGCAAGCTGACCCGCATCGAGCCGCAGCTCGCCATCGTGCTCACCGACCAGAATCAGATCTTCCTGCACATGACTGCCAATCCAGTTGAGCGGTGCAACAGGCAGGGTCTCAGCATCTCCGAAGGTGAAAGTCTTCGTTTCGTTCAGCCGCTTGTTCTGAAATGTCCAGCTGTGACCGGATACACCCAGCGCAAACGCGTCCGGATAGAACGTGGCTAGCTGGCGACAGATGATGGCAAGCGCCTCCCACTGCGCACCCTCTGTACCCGGCAGGGCCTGAAAGGTTGCCGCTGGGGCTGTGTCCGCAACAGATGTCTCTTCGCCGCCATCTCATCCTCGTACAGTGCGTTTACCTGAAAACAACAGGGTGGCTCCAGCGGCTTTGCATTGTTGGTGTAGCTGTATGCATCCCCGTTAAATGGAAAAGGGAAAGTCAATCCTCCCCGCCCCCGTTTCTCAGGCCATCACCGGTGCCTGGCGGTGCTTCGTCGCCTGTTCGTAACCGTATCCGATACGAATGAGCGTCGGTTCCTCGAACGCGCGTGCAGTGAATGTCAGGCCGACGGGTTCGTTCTCCGGCGTATAGCCAGCAGGGACAGTGATGGATGGATAGCCCGCTTTCGCCGCAATCGCAGCGCCCCAGTTGTTGACGAACAGGAGCGCCTCGAGTTGATTCTCAGCCATCACCCGGTCGATGCCATCTGCTCGGGAACTCTGCAAGTCCTTGAAACGCGCCTCATGGTAAGCTGCTTCTGTCAGCCTCCCGGAAGTCGCCTCAGATTCGAGCAGCACTGCCTGGCCGTGTACCAGAGCCTGGTCAGCATGCGCATCGTTGAAGGCAATCACATCAGCCAGCGAATGGACCGCTGCCCTCGAGCGCTTGCCTAAATAAGCGTTCAAGTCAGCTTTAAACTCATAGACCAGCACCTGGTAGTCAGCTTCTTCGTCATAACTGGTGAATGGATCGCCAAGTTCGACGATGGTCGCGCCTGCCTCCGTCAGTTCCCGGATGCCTCGTTCGAGCACGGCCAGATGACAATCGCTGAGTCCTTCGAGAAAACGGCCTCTGACCACACCGATGCGCGTACCTTGCAGTCCGTCCGGAACGAGAAACGGCGTGTAGTCCTGATGGCCTTTTTCCGCTGCAGCCGCCGTTGCCGGATCGGCTTCATCCACACCGGCGAGTACACCGAGGAGTAAGGCCGCGTCTGCAACCGAACGCGCCATTGGACCGGCGGTATCCTGGCTGTGGCTGATTGGGATGACACCCGTTCGCGAAATCAGTCCCACCGTCGGCTTGATGCCGACCAGCGAGTTTTGGCTGGCAGGGCTGAGAATGGAGCCACACGTTTCCGTCCCTACCCCCACGGCTGCAAACGCAGCTGCAATGCCGGCACCTGTCCCCGCGCTCGATCCGCCTGTATCATGTTTGCCAGGACCGTAAGGATTCTTCACCTGTCCGCCGAGCGAGCTGTAGCCGTTCGGCATGTCTTCTGCCATAAAGTTGGCCCACTCCGTCAAATTCGCCTTACCAATGATGATGGCCCCCGCTGCTCGAAGGCGCTTGACCAGAAACGCATCTTCATCCGCGTACGATCCCGCAAGCGCCATTGAGCCCGCAGTCGTATGCATTTTATCGGCTGTATCGATATTGTCTTTGACGAGCACCGGAATGCCGTGCAGTGAACCGCGCGCGCCCTTCAGCCGACGCTCCACATCAAGTGCTTCGGCAATTTGCAGCGCGTTCGGATTGACTTCCAGTACTGCGTTAATTTCTGGACCGCTCTGATTGTATTTGGCGATGCGCTGCAGATACCAGGACGTCAATTGCACACTGGTCAGGTGACCTACAGCCATCTGCTCCTGCATCGCGAGAATGGATGTTTCCTGCAACCAAGCGCCAATATCTGAAGTTGCTGTAGGCAATGTCATGTTCTTGACCCCTTTCGGACAACCTATTCAATCAATTCTCTCGGTGTGACGACAACTCCTGCCCTGCCGAGCGTGATGCATTACAAGACAACCTGACAATGGTGTGCTACCATAAAACCATCGCGATCATTAAAAATCGCCGAATCATCGGCGGAAGCAAGGTGAAAATCATGGCATGTGCTTGTGGCGGTGAAGGCAGCTGTTCCTGTCAGGCGCCGGAAGAGGTGCTGCTTCAGGATGAAAGTGGTGAACTTCACAGCTTTTATGTAGCGGACAGACTTGAACTGGACGGGCAGAAATATGTGTTTCTTGCCGGGCTGGAGTCAGCCGATGAAGTCGCGCTGTTGAAGGTCATAGAAGATGAATTCGGACGTGTTCGCTATCGCAACATCGAGAGCGAACAGGAGTGGGAACGGCTGCAGCAGGCTTGGTTCGCAGCAGCACAGTAAACTTTCCGGCTGCTCCAAACCGTTAAATCGGTTCACGCAAAGTCAATCGGGATGGTTCCGCGGGCTTGATCTTCGCGATCGTCCTCTTTTAGCATGTAGACTTCAAGCAGCCCATTTTTATAAGATGCGCGAACGGAATCTGGCACTACGGTGACTGGCAGGGATACCTCCCGCGAAAACGGTCCGTGGTGCCGTTCCGCCAGCAGCATCTTGTCCTGCCTTACACCAACGGAATTGATGTTCCCTCGTACAATCAGCTTGTTCGGCTTGACAGAAAGATGTACGTCGGTGCTCTTGTTCAGGCCCGGTATTTCCAGCACAGCGATGACTTCACTGCCCTGCTCGTACACGTCAGCACGCGGAAACTCATCGTCGCCGCCCCAAAACGCGGGCATACCCATATCCTTCAAACCGCTGCCCATATCCGGCATGGGCATCCCTTTGAAGAAATTGTCCCCGAACATTTTTTGCAATTGGCGCAACTGCCCGAGTTGCTTAAACGCATCAAACGGATTGTTTGAGCCGCTGTCCATACTTTTGCCTCCTTGCCGCTGGCGACGCGGACTAAGAGTCAGTCGATGTCAGCCGCGACAGCCGTTCACGTGCTGCCTTTGAGCGTGTCAGCCAGATATCCATCGTATCAGGATCGCGCACGGCAAACCGCCCCCGCCCAAGCATGTTATTCTGTCCGCTCAGTTCGCCGAATGCTTCGTTCTCTTTACGATGGCTATGCACGCCGACAATGACATTCCTACCATAATGTACGGCGCTTTGGTCATTTATGGTTCCAATTTCAAGCTTGCCAAAATAGATTTTTGTCATAAGACGCTCCTCTCTGTTTCCACGGTTTGATCAGCCGGCTCTTCCTCATCTTCCGACTGGAGCTGCTCTGCCAGTGACTGGAGCCAATCAGGCACCTCGTTGTCGCGCAGATTGAGCGTGTCGTACGTATCGGGATCGTTGAGTAAAGCGCGAACGCTGCGGAGATCATTGCCACTGCCCTTCACATCGCCAAAACCCTGATTGTGTTTCTTGTGGCTGGTGAAGTTGGTCGGCCAATTGTTGCCGATGTTCAGACACGACGCCTCTTCAATTTCACCGATGTGAATCGTACCAATATAGAACACTGGTGAAAGTGGGGCCATCGGCTTCACCCTTTCGGAGTCAGGAAAGTGTCACGAGAAAACCGGTTTTCGTTGTATTCATCTGTCGTCCATCCGTAAAGTTGAGCGTCGTGGTTCGGTTTTCACCCGCATCGGTACCGGTGTTTGCCGATTGTTCCGAATTGTTCGCAGCCATATTATTTCCAGTGACCTTGTTCGCAGAGACTGTCGCAACCGGTGCCGGCCGCTTGACCGATGTATGGGTCACCTTCGGATTGAAGTTGTTCCCCAAATTCAGTGATCCGCTCAACTCCTGAATATCAAGACTGTCGAGCCGAAAGACCAGTTCATCCAAATAAGCCTGATCGACCTTCATGTGTTCGATGGTTACACCAGGACGCTCTCGTCGAAAGCGATCGAGCTGCTCTGCCAACGACTGAACTTGCTCCGTCAGCATCTGCAGTTGCTTTGCCATGTTCTGTCTGGAACGCTTCCTGCCAAACATACGCATTCCTCGCTGTTCCGTTTGCTGCTGTGGTCTACCTAGTCCCATATTGACCACTTTATGCGAAGCGCTTCACGCTCATACGTACACGTCCGCTTTCTCTTATATCAACCTGTATTTTGAAGTTGCTTTGAAATGATGTGGTTAATATCATTCTTGCCAGAACCCAATTTCACCCTTTACCCTCGGCAGCGGCCTCCCCAAGGCCGCTGCCACCCTATTCAGGGTTTTTTCCGTTATGTGCGTGTGCCTCGATCTCGGCCTCGGCTGTCCGATTATAGCCCATTACGAAAAATTTGGATATTCCCCGTTAAAGATGGAGATTATAATTATCGGCTGTTTCCGCCAATCAAGGGAACCAACTACATTAGTAACCAGAGTGGTAACTATTCGTCGCAAATGATGACGATCGAAAGGATCGTTAAGGCCAGGTCGCGGAAGCGATAACGACCGATACGATCGCTATGGCCGAGCTGCCACAAAACGGTAACGTTCAAAAGAATCGCTATGAAATCGGATGCCCTGTCAGGGCATCCTCCACATTATGTTTCTGTGCAATTGGAGAATCCTTCGCCGCTTTGGCAAGCCGCTTCGGCAAAAAACTGTGCCGAACGATATGCCCGAACCGGGTCAAGAGTCGTCTTTACGAGGAGGGTCTGTGTACATGGTGCGATGGAAACACCAAGCTGGCGTACTGGGGCTGATGCTCGGCATCTCTGCCATGGGGCTGGCTGGTTGCGGAGGCAATACAATCGATAACGTTGCCGGTCTGGCAGGGAAAACCATGAATGTGACGGTTGGCCAGCCGATGCCGCCGTCCGCAGCCGATGTGCGGCCAGTGCAGCTCGTGCAGTTTGATCATCGTTCCAAAACCGTCAGCATCGTCGTGACCACGCTGCCGGTCGATGAACGCAGCAGTACGGTCGGCCAGACGCGTGACCGTGACTTCTCTGAATATCGGGACGCGCCGCTTTCCATTTCGATCCCGGTCGGATCGGACCGTGCATGCCATGGTACCGGACAAGGAACCGTGGCAATTGGAAGCTGAACCGGGCAAAACAAGCCAGAAGGCCGTCCAGGGCAGGTCGGCGACACAAGGATCGCATCATGTGCGACTCTCGGGCAAGGACGGTTCCGACTACCAGCTGCTCGTGTCTCATTTGAACGGTCCAGTCAAAACGATGGCTGGTATCCATTTCTCCAGCCGAATTGAGATGCCGCTGATCACGAATCACGGACAAGCGTGATCGAAACAAACAGGGCTGTCCCCCAGCGCATACGGCCAGAGAGCAGCCCCTTATCAAAGACGCTATAGAAAAACTTACTTAACCGCTGTACCGATGAGCGATTCCATCTCTGCTACACTCTTAGGAATCTGCGGTGACAGCACCTCGAATCCATCCTCAGTCACGCAACACATCGTCTTCAATTCGGATGCCAATCGCCTCTTCGGCGATGTACAGACCAGGTTCAATCGTCACAACCATGCCTGGCTGCAGTGGAACACCATGCTGCGCGGTATCGTGCGTGTCTAGGCCAAGGTGGTGCGCAATGCTGTGGAAATAATATTCGATGAGCCCGGCTTCATCTTCAATCAGGCCCATGCGAATTAGGCCCTCGGCGAGAAGTTTTTTCGCCAAGTCGTTCAGTTCCCGCAGCGTTACACCTGGTCGGACAGCCGCGATGACCTTCTCTTCAGTGTCGAGCACGATTTCATAAAATGCGCGCTGACGATCCGTAAATTTCCCGTTCACCGGGAAGGTACGTGTGATATCCGCGGCGTAGTAGTTTGACTCTGCGCCGAGATCGAGCAGTACAAGTGAGCCGTCTGCAATTTCTTCGCAGTTCTGCTGATAGTGCAGCACGGTTGCATTCTTGCCGCCAGCGACAATCGGGTTATACGGCAATTCGCGAATGCCGTGCGATTTAACGACGAAATCGAAGTGGGCTTCCAGCTCGTACTCCATCATGCCCGGCCGCGCGTGCGCCCACATGCGTCGCAGCGCTTCATCCGTGATGGCGATGGCTTTGCGGATTTCATCCAGTTCAGCCGGCGACTTGACCATCCGCAAGCTGCGGAACCAGTCGCTCGCATCGATAATGGAAGCAGCCGGATATTTCTGCCGTACGTCGGCCGCGAATTTCACCGCGTTGGAGCTTTCTTCGTCAAAGCCGTGCCGATCCAGATCCAAAGCAACAGTCAGATGCCCTTCAGCCCGCCACATCAGGCTGCCAAATGTACTGTGCCACTCGTCGAGGAACTGGATCTGTTCGATCCCGGAGATGGCAGTCGCTTCTTCGCCTGTAATTGCCGCGCCGACCCATTTCGCCGCGGTTTCGTTCGGGCGCTCGACGAACAACATCTCACGCAACACACCATCCTGCTTCACCATCAGGAAAATCAAGTTCTCCCGCGGAATTCCCGTTACATAGTAGAAATTCCGATTCGGCGAAAACAAATATTTTTCATCATTTGTCCGTGTTGGCGCCTGGCCAGAGAACAGGATCAAGGCGGTCCGATCAGGCAATCGTTTGGCGAGCGCTTGCCTGCGTTCTACGAATTCTGATGTGTTCATACGTGCACCCCTCTCTCAACCTGTCTCTAGCATAGCACAGCTTGCCAACCATGGGTCGATTGTACTGATTCATCCATCGTCACGACGAGTCACCACCAGTCACGCCGTGACTAGCCTGCAATCGCCTGACTTTCGCTCCGGCGTACGGCTACATCCGGGATCACGGACTGGTACAGCCAGTACCCAGACAGACCGAACACGAAACAGATGAGCCCCATCACCCAGGCCGGTGCGATGACGCCGAGTGCCACACCAAGGGACGTAAGAATCCGTGTGCCGCTGTACGTCATTCCGTTGACCGCTGAATACGCGCTGCGCGCTGAGGCTGGCGCAATGTCGCCGAGAAAAGACTGCCGTACTGGTACAGCGGTCACTTCTCCAACCGTCGCTACCACCATCGAGAGCAAGAGTATAAGCGGCACGGTAACCCAGTCATCACACTGTAGCCAAGCGTCTGCAGCCAGCCAAGCAGATTCACGCCATCGAAGTGAATCGCTATCGGTAGATGACCGAACCAGGTCCGCTGATGCACTTTGTCAGCCAATCGGATCCCGATATAATTCTGCAGCTGAAACTCGCCATACATCGCAACGCGCCAACTAACGACCTGCAAACGCTAGGTCAAGTGCGGACGCCGATTGGCGGCCGGGCGGCTTTGTGTCGTCCTGCGTGAGGAAGCGAGAATGCGACCATCTGGATTAGCCGGACCTTCGGAGACCGCCCACGGCCTTTGCTTGCAGGTCACTGCTCATTTGTCCCAGCGACTGGAGCGGGTTTGACAATGCAACGCGCAAGGAGGCCAACGCTATGACCCTGATCTCTGTTCAAAACATATCCAAATCATTCGCTGACCGCACGGTGCTCAAAGATGTCTCGTTTGCGCTGCACCATGGCGATCGCGTAGGACTTGTCGGCGCGAACGGAAGCGGCAAGTCGACACTCATCAAGATCATTCGATCCGAATTGACGCCTGACAGTGGCAGCATTCAGATTGCATCCGGACAGTCTCTTGGCTATCTGCCGCAGACGATGACCGATGTATACGACGGTACCATCGCTGAAGCCATCGCGTCTGCGACTTCAGAGCTCGTCCAGATGGAGAAGCAGCTTGCGATGTTGGCTGAAGCGATGGGATCCGCCGAGCCAACTGAATTGGACGGCCTGTTGACTCAGTATGGCGACCTGCACAGTGAATTCGAGGCGCGGGACGGTTACCAGCTTCACATGCGAATTCAGGTGGTGTTGGACGGTCTCGGTTTGGCTGGATTCCATCGTGATCGGCCAGTCGCTTCCCTGTCCGGCGGCGAGAAGACCAGACTTGGCCTGGCACTGCTGCTGATTGCGGCGCCGACACTGTTGATTCTCGACGAGCCAACGAACCATCTTGACTTCTAGATGCTGGAGTGGCTCGAAAATTACATCGCCAACTACCACGGGACCGTGTTGATGGTCTCTCATGACCGGCAGCTGCTTGATCGGACGGCGACGCGGATCTGCGAGATCGACGAGTGAACGCACATGCTCACCAGCTATACCGGCAATTACACCGCCTACGTGGCGCAAAAGGCCGACGAGCGCAAACGGCAGGCGCAGCTGTACGAGGCGCAGCAGGAAAGGATCCGCCAGCTGCAGCAACGGATCCGCGAGGCCGCAGTAAACGTCGGCCACAACCGGGCGCCCAAAGACAACAATAAGATGGCTTATAACGGGCATGGACACAGTGTCGATCGCGCTGTGGCACGCAACATTCACGCAGCTGAAGCCGAACTCGCGCGGCTGTTGGAGAACGCTGTGCCGCGACCGCACGATCTGCTTGAATTTCAGCCTAATTTGAACGCCAGCAAGGTCCATCACAACATCGTCGTATCCGTGAGGGATGTCTCTGTACTCGCCGATGACGGCAGACCAATTCTCGACCATGTCTCGCTGACGCTTGGCCGCCAGGAGCACGCACTGATTGTCGGTCCAAACGGCGCAGGCAAATCGACACTGCTCAGTGTCATTGCCGGTGAGATTCACCCGGCTGGAGGCGAGGTATTCGTTCCAGCGCATGTACAGATCGGTTATCTGCCGCAGGAGCCTGGCTTCCCTGATCCCAAGCAGACAGTGCTTACGTTTTTTGCACGCGGTCTTGCAGGCGATCGCGGTCAGCACATCTCGAAACTCCTCTCCTATCAATTGTTCGAGTTTCGTGATTTCGAACGTCGCGTCGGAGCACTCAGTCCAGGGCAGGCGCGCAAGCTATACCTAGCGCATTTGATTGAACAAAGGCCTCATCTGCTGCTAATCGATGAGCCGTCCAATCATCTGAGTTTCGACGTGCTCGCTGCACTGGAAGAAGCGATTGCACGATATCAAGGTCCGTATTAGTTGTCTCGCATGACCGCTGGCTGATTGAACGCTTTGAGGGCGCTAAATATATGCTCGATTGCGGAAGATTGTCCGGCGAAGCCAGTCGCAGTCTAAGTCCAGAAGACGAGGCACAGATGCGCAGCGAGATCACACAGATCCAGGCGTATGGTATAGATGGCAAAGGAAGCCGACTGTAAAACGCACTCGCTGCCTGAATACACATATTTACCCGCATCGAACACATACTGGAATCACGGTCTGTTTTCTATGGGGTGAACTTTTGTGCTTCAAGGTTCATATGGTCGACGTCCACGAGCCTACGTTTCTCAATTCGGTACGAGTTATCTTCATTTGAAAAACCCTTGGGCCGTTGCTTTTTGGTCCTTTGCGTTTCCTGGCTGCGGCAACCTCATGCAGGGCAGGCTCGCAAAAGGGCTGCTTCTTGTGTGTTGGGAACTCGTGGTCAATACCAATGCCAAGGTGAACCTAAACATCATGTATTCTCTGCAGGGCAAATGTGGTATGGCGATACAAGTGCTTAACACGAGGTGGTTTCTTCTTTACGTCTCGCTATATGTCTACAGTATTTGGGACGGTTATCGTGGAACGGTCGATCTCAATAAGCAATACATTCTTGCCGACCGAGAAGACGCACCGATTACGCCCTTTGTCATTAAAGCACTGGAGTCGTGACGGCATCAATCATATGAACATGCGCATCAAAGAACACTTCATTTAGGGGCCATCTCCTACGCCATCTCCAGCAACGCGGGCAGCTCCGTAATGGAGTGGATAATCGCGTACGGCTCTACTTCTGCCGTCTCGGGAAGCCCTTCCCCTGCGTGATCGATCCAGATACCCCGAATGCCGTGCTGCATCGGACCAACGACTTCCCACTCGTAATTGTCACCGACCATCCAGGTCTCCTCTGGCTTTGTGCCCAACCGATTCAACGCTTCCAGGTAGACTGCCTGGTGCGGCTTGCCGTAGCCGAATTCACCTTCAATCAAAACTGTGTCAAACAGTGGCTCAAGTTGAAAGCGGTTCACCTTGCGACGCTGCGTTGCTGCGTCTCCGTTCGTGACCAGCGCCAATTTGATGCCCTTTGCACGAAGTTGCGCCACCGTTTCGACCGCCCCCGGGAACACATGGATGACCGCTTCCCGTTCACGTACGTATGATTTCGCAATCTGATTTGCGAGTTCGTCCTCCTCAATGCCAACCTGCCCGAAGGCCGTCTTTACAATATGTACTCTCGCCGCATCGAGATTCAGTCTCCCCCATGCACGGCGCTCCGGGTCACCCCAAAAGTCGCGCGCACGGGCGCGGATGCGTTTGACCAGGGCTGGCAAATCCGTCTCTGGCAGCGCTTCGGCAAATTCGGTGCAGGCCGTCAGCCAGCACGCTTCCAAATTGTTGCCTGCGTCGAACGCGATGAGTGTATCATCGAGATCAATCAGAATTGCACGCGGTTTGACCATAAACACACTCCTTTAAAGGTTGTCCAACAAGGGTCAAGAGCGGCTGCGCATGCATGCTTCATTTTACCACTGCTCACCTGCCTTGACCGTATTCTACCCCCTACTTATAGTTATCTTGAGGAGGCTTGGTGCCATGTCGAACGGAGAACAGTCGAAGCAGCAGGACACAGGAACAGAGACAGGGATTCATACGAACTTTTCCAATGAAATGACGTATGCCAGCTATCTTCAACTCGATCGCATTTTGGACAGTCAGACACGGCTGTCCGGACACCACGATGAAATGCTGTTCATCATCATCCACCAAGCCAGTGAGCTATGGATGAAGCTCATTCTGCACGAGTTATCTGCGGCCATCACCTCCATTTCCAATGACGATCTCGAACCCGCGTTCAAGATGCTGTCCCGCGTGTCGAAAGCGCAGCAGCAGTTGATTCAGTCGTGGGATGTCTTGTCTACCTTGACCCCAGCGGAATACATGGAATTTCGCAACGATCTCGGACACGCATCCGGCTTTCAATCCTTTCAAAATCGCCTGATTGAGTTCGCGCTTGGCTGTAAACGACCATCCGTCCTACAGGTCTATTCACATGACGAAGAACTTTACGCGCGGATGCAGAAAGCGCTTCACCAACCAAGCATTTATGATGTCTCCATTGCGGCGCTCAGCAGGCGCGGCTTGCCCATCGATCAGAGTCACCTCGACCGCGACTGGTCGCAGGATTATGAAGCAAACGCATCGGTCGAACAGGCGTGGCTTACTGTCTACCGCAACGTGGATACATACTGGGATCTCTATGAACTCGCAGAAAAACTGGTCGACATCGAAGACAGGCAACAGCAGTGGCGATTCAACCACATGAAGACCGTCGAACGAATCATCGGTCATAAACGCGGGACAGGCGGTTCAGCCGGTGTTAGTTATTTGCGGCATGTCCTCGATCACCGCTTCTTCCCGGAACTGTGGTCGCTGCGGACGCAGCTGTAATCAAACAACATGGTACAAAAAGGATGGGCTGAAGCATGTCATTCGCAGAAGCACGCGTACGCGCACAACAGCTGGACGATCAGGACGATCTTCGGCAGTTCAAACAACAGTTTTACGTGAAGAACGGTGTGATTTATCTGGATGGCAACTCATTGGGTCTGCTGTCAAAACCGGCGGAACAGAGCCTGCTCGGATTGCTGGAAAGTTGGAAGGCATATGGCATTGACGGCTGGAGTCAAGGTCGAGAGCCGTGGTTCGACCTGTCAGAGCGGCTGGGCAGCCGACTTGCGCCACTGGTCGGCGCAAGCGCGGATGAAGTCATCGCAACCGGATCGACCACAGTCAACCTGCATCAGCTGGTCGCGACGTTCTATCAGCCAACGGCTGACAGATACAAGATTGTGGCAGATGAGTTGACCTTCCCGTCGGATATCTATGCCCTGCAGAGCCAGCTTCGGCTGCACGGCTTCAATCCGGACGAGGCGCTGATACGCGTTCGCAGCCGCGATGGACAAACGCTGGATGAGGCCGATCTCGTTGCAGCCATGACAGACGACGTCGCCCTGGTACTGTTGCCATCCGTTCTCTATCGCAGCGGTCAGCTGCTCAATCTGAAGGCACTCACACAAGCGGCGCACGAGCGCGGAATTGTTATCGGTTTTGACCTCTGCCACTCGATTGGCGCCATACTACACGAACTGAGCGCGTGGGACGTGGATTTTGCGTTCTGGTGCAACTACAAATACCTGAATGCCGGGCCGGGCAGCGTTGCCGGACTTTACGTCAACCGCCGGCACAGCGACGCTGTGGTCGGCCTCGCTGGCTGGTTCGGATCGGATAAACAGGTGCAATTCGACATGGAACATTCGTTTACACCAGCACATGGTGTCGGGAAGTTTCAGATTGGAACACCGCATGTGTTAAGCCTTGCGCCACTGATTGGATCGCTCACGTTATTTGAACAGGCAGGTATCAATCGTATTCGCAACAAGTCGCTGAAGCTCACAGCCTTCCTGATGGAGCTGATTGATGAGCACTTGACGGAATATGGCTTTGCGGTTGGCAACCCGCGCGAGGATGAGCGGCGTGGCGGCCATGTCTGTCTCGTTCACCCGGAGGCGGCGAGAATCTGCAAAGCGATGAAGGTGGCTGACGTCATACCGGATTTTCGTGCGCCAGACGTGATTCGGCTCGCGCCCATCGCATTGTACACATCATTTGCAGATGTGTGTGATGCGGTCGAGCGAATCGAACGGATCATGACAGAGAGGACGTTTGAACAGTTTACAAATCAGCGGGAGGTCATCGCATGAACAAGTGGATCGACGTGTCGCAGCCGCTTCACAATGCGATCCCGACTTGGCCGGGCGACACAGCGTTTGACTATCACGTGTCGTGGCCGATGGCGGAGAGCGGATCGGTCAATGTTGGCTCCGTCACGATGAGCATCCATACGGGCACGCATATCGATGCACCGTTTCACTTCGACAACGCTGGCCTGACCACGGAACAGCTCGACGTGAACATTTATATGGGAAAAGCACGGGTGGTACAGGTACACGGCATCGAGACACTCACACCAGAGGTATTGGCCGATGTCGCACTGGATGGTGTCGAACGCCTGATCGTCCGCACGGACGCGTGGCCGGACAAGACGGTCTTTCCTTCGTCCATCCCTGCGGTCGATCCGAACCTAGCACCGTTCCTCGAGGCTTTGGGCGTCAAACTGCTGGGGCTGGATCTGCCGTCGGTCGATCCGCTCGACAGCAAGCCCCTCCCGGCACACCATGCACTTGCCGCACATGGCATCTACATTCTCGAGGGGCTGGTACTCGATGAGATTACGCCCGGCGATTACGAACTGGCGGCTGTTCCTCTGCCACTCGTCGGCGCGGACGGAAGCCCAGTACGTGCCTTGCTGCGCAGTTTGTACTTGAACCAAAGTCGCGAGGCGTAGAATTTCGGGAGATCGCGTGGGCGAGGAGCGGGATCGGCCAAACCGCTGACAAGGATGGTCACAGTAAAACGGGTGTCTGCGTCTTCCATATAGTGCGTCCCGAGTTTGAACAAATCGGCCTTGTGAAACAGGTCGGTCAGGCGCAGGTTCATCTGCTGGAACAGGCTCATGTCGACTTCCCGTGAATAGCCGATATTGACCAGCAGCATGGTTCCATCTACGTAATCCTGAGGCAGGTATGGAACCGAGAGGATGTATTTCAGCGGTTCATCGAGATCGCCTGTAAAGGAATGGATGTAGATCGGACCCTCCGCCTGCCGGATAAATGTGGCAACGTCGTGCGCGTCGATATTCATGGCGCCGCTTACATTCAACATGTTCTTAATCACGCGCGCGGGTTCGCCGTCTGACCATTCGATGGCACGTTCGGCATGCTGGAGAGAGGTATGATCGTCCAGGAGCTCAAGCATCCCATCCCCTGACCGATAGGTAATGCCATCGCATACATCACGCATCCGATAGTATTGGCCCACAGCTGTCGCCATACGGCGTTTACCCTCAAACCGAAACGGAAAGCGAAATACCCCAATCAGGCACACAGGATACCCCTTCAGCGTCGACAGCGTTTCTTCCAGCATTTCTGTCTCCGTTTGATTGCCGCCGCTAAACTGATAAAAACAAAAATCACCCGCTTTGGCATGCGCCAACAGTTGCAGTGTCACCTCATCCAATGACTGCCGTACAGTAAAGATACGTGCCGCTTCCATCATTCCTCACTCCCTGACAAGACTCGCATGTCCAATTGTACAGCGGTCGACATGAGAAACCTGTCAGATGTCGTCGAGTACCCGAAACTTTCCACATGATTTGCAAAATGTTTTTGCTACAATGAATCTAGGCAGTATTTAGGAGGCTATGTCGTGACCGAATCGGATTCTGCTCAACAGACGCAGCCGCCTGTTCAGCCGATGTACCCAGCTCAACCTGGTGAACGCGGAACGGATCCACTGGCGATTGTGTCGTTAGTGACTGGCATCTGCGGCATCGTACTCTGGCTGGTACCCGTACTTGGATTTTTATCTGCAACGGCAGGCGTTGTCACTGGCATCATCAATTTATATCAAAAGCGCACCGGCCAAGGACTGGCCATTGCGGGACTGATCACAGGCGGGATTGGCGTCATCGGCAACCTGCTGTTCTGGGGTTTCGTGATTGTCGCCATCGTCGGTCTCGTTTCAAGCGGTCCGTCAAGCACTGTTTCGACGTCCAACCTGGGACTGTATGTGGCCTGATGATGGAATAAGGTCAGCTGCTGGACGCCGATTCTCCCGGACGGACTATACTATTCAATGTAGGATGCCCTTGCGGGGGATGCCCTCGCGGGCATCCTTTTCCATATCCAGAGGGGTATGCTGGAGGCGGTTCGATCACAAAGCTGCAGGGATAAGCATCACAATCTTCGGTACTTATCTGGCAGAACCCGCTCAAAACCCACTTCGAACCCGAGCGCCGATCCGGCCAAGGCGCCAAAAAAGTCCCCGCTCCCCCTAATATAGGGCCACCCTCAACCCAAAAAGAGCTGTCCCGAAGCCATCGAGTCGACGGCTCACAGAACAGCCCTTTAACTACCTAACCCATCACGGGCAACCTATTCACATTCACGCCGGTACTGCAGCAAGCTCAGATTGGACGCTCTACATTTATCCCGTCTGCTTCATTTGGTTCTGACGCTGCTCAATGAGGTGTGCCCAAAAATATCTGCGCCGCAGAATGGCTTGTGCCTCTTCCGCATCAAGTTTGCGTGCGAACGTGGCAGTCAGTACGTTATCGACCGGATCGAATCGAGTTGCCTCCGTCGTTACCCGCACGCCAATACGCGACGGTACAAAATTCATCGTATAGATTCCGTCTTTAAACACACTGCCCTCCGGGATTTCAACCGGCACCCGGACACGATAGCCGGCCTCGCACTCATCTATGCTGCTGTTACCAATACGGATATGCTGCTCTATCTTGATCTTCGACTGCACAATAATTCGATAGGCAGCCCATGAATACAAGATGACAACGACCACGAACATCAAGATATCCCAGGCCAACATGCCCATATTGTTCACCTCCAAAGTCAAGTCGCTCAATATATATACGAAATATTCTGATACTTAGTCACACTTTTGTCAATATTTTTGTCACAGAATTGTCACTTTTGGGCCGTGAACCAAGCAGGTATCTGGAATTCGGGGTCTCTCATAAAATTCGGTACAATGGAAGAAATGAATGAAAGGATGTGTAGCGGGCATGCAATATCGCAGACTCGGCAACAGTGGGCTGCAGGTCTCCATTCTCGGCCTAGGTACGAATTCGTTTGGGGGACGCGCCGATGAGGCGGCTGCCAGGCGAATCCTCGATACGGCCATTGATGGCGGCGTCAACTTTATCGATACAGCCAACATCTATACCGGTGGCCAGTCCGAAACCATTATCGGCAAGGCGCTGAAGGGCAAGCGACACGATGTGTTAATTGCCACCAAAGGCGGCGGCCGCAAGGGCAGGGGCGAATCAGTCCGGCTCCGGCCGCGTGCACCTGATGGCCGAACTCGAAGGCAGTCTCAAGCGCCTGCAGACAGACTACGTTGACCTCTACCAAATTCACTCATACGATCCGCACACGCCGCTCGAGGAAGTCGTACAGACCTTGGACGACATGGTGCGTAGCGGCAAAGTGCGCTATGTCGGCGCATCCAACTATTTTGCCTGGGAACTGATGAAGGCCCTCGCCATCTCGGACAAGCGCGGATATGAGCGGTTTGTCTCCATTCAGAACTGTTACTCCCTGGCAGACCGAACACCAGAGGTTGAACTGACGCAGCTGTGCGAGCAGGAAGGCGTTGGTTTCATCCCCTACTTCCCATTGGCAGGCGGTATCTTGACCGGCAAGTACCAGCTTGGTGCGCAGGCGCCTGCGGGATCGCGCGCTGAGAAGGAGCCTCGTTTCCAGGATAGAATCGACGCCGATCGCGTTGCGCTCGCCAACAAAGTAAGTGACATTGCCGCATCGCTGAGTCATTCGACAACGAACGTGTCGCTCGCCTGGCTCATGCATCAGTCATCAGTGTCGACCGTGATTGTCGGCGCAAGCCGCCCGGAACAGGTCACTGACAATTTGAAGAGTGTCAACATCGCATTCGACAACAGCACGATGCAGAAGTTGAACGAACTGAGTGAACCGTTCAAATGGGCACCGCCGTTCGCCACGTTCCGACTCAGCTGACGTAATCGCTTTCAACCTAATGACGGGCCGACTGTCGACATCCGATGTTTTCCCGGGAAATTCGACAGCCGGCCCAGTTTGTCTGTCGGGGTAACGTTACTTCGACAATCGGCGCGAAATCGCACGTTCAATCCAGGACCATGGTAAAAAGCGTTTGGCCATGTCCATCGCCTTTGCTCCCTGACCTATTGGATAGCGAAACTTCGGCCGATCGGCTATCACAATACGGTAGACCAATTCTGCGACCTCGTTCGGATTGCCCCCAGCAGTCGCCATTCTGTGCACGCCGCGAGACAATTTTTCCGCTTGCTGTCGATAGGCGGACTGGCTGAGATCGCCTGACGCCTGCAAGCCCTTTTGCCAAATCGCGGTACGGTAGGACGCCGGTTCAACCAATATCACATTAACGCCGTATGGCTTCAGTTCGAGCCGGAGTGATTCAGAAAAACCTTCTACCGCATGTTTCGATGCCACATACGGTTCCATCGCAGGAAACCCAACGCGTCCGCTGATGCTGCTGATGTTAATGATGCGTCCGCTGCCCCGCACGCGCATATGCGGTACAACGGCCTGCGTGACTGCAATCAGGCCGAACACGTTCGTTTCAAACTGGCTGCGCCATACCGGGAGCGGTACCTCTTCCGCAAAACCGCCCGCGGCGTAGCCCGCATTGTTGACAAGCACGTCAATCCCGCCCGTCCGCAGAGTCGCATATGTGACGGTCTGCTGGATTGAGTCCGTATCCGTTACGTCGAGCTGCTGGATATCGATCCGATCCGCTACACCTGCACTGTCAGCCGCACCCACAAGCGCGTCCTTCGCATCAAGGTTCCGCATGGTTGCAATCACGTGATAACCTGCCCGTGCCAATCGAACAGCAATCAGCAAACCGAATCCGCTCGACGCGCCCGTAACGAGTGCACAGCGCCTTGTCACCTCATTCGACATGAAACTTCCTCCTCACTTCTCCACCCTGATGCGTTGGATGATACAATAACCAAGGCTGGAGATACAGACAAGATTGCGGCGGAATTCGTCGAGCGTTACAGCCGCAGATAAAGGAGTCAATGCATTTGAACGGTACACCACGCACCCTGCTGTTTGACTGTGATGGTACTTTGTTGAACACGTTGCCCTTGATTGTTCACTGTTTCAGTGCAGTATCCGAACGATTTAACGGCGAGCCGATGACCGATGAGCAGGTACTGGCACGCTTTGGCCCGACGGAAACGGAAATGATTCGGCGCCTCCTCGCAGACGAAAATGACTATGACGCGGCTGTTGCTCACTTCTACGATGCATATCAGGCGCATCACGCAGAGTATATCGAAGGAAATGAACAGCTGTTTGCGCTGTTGAGACGTTTGCGTGAAGGAGGCCATCGGTTGGGGATGGTAACGGGAAAGGCAAGGCGATCGCTCACGCTTGACCTGCAACGGTTTCACTTGGAGGACTTGTTCGACGTACTCATCACCGGTGACGATGTAACTAAACCGAAACCAGCGCCTGAGGGACTGCTGAAAGCTATGGCGCAGCTAAATGCCAAACCTGAGACCACGCTGTACGTAGGCGACAGCAACGATGACATGGAAGCGGCACATGCTGCAGGTATCACAGCCGTTGCCGCCCAGTGGCTCGATCGGCCGCAGACCAGCCATTATGCCTGTAAGCCTGACTACATCGTAAAATCGGCGGATGACCTTCTGGATGTCCTCGACGATCTCGCTCATTGAAACTGGCAGTCTCGAGCCATGTACCACAAAACAAGAAGCAGACGAACCACCCACGGTTCGTCTGCTTCTTGCTCCGGTTTTTGCGAGTATTTCAATCGAGAAACCGAGCCCGAAGTTCCGACGACGGCACCATGCAGCTGTCCCGCTGTCCAAACCAGCGATAACGATTGCGCGCAACCAAACGGTAGATGCCATCGCGGACTGGCCGCGGTACAATACGGAGCCACGAACACCACCGCCACGGTGCGCGTAGGTAGCGACAGATGCGAAGGACGGCGTCCGATTCGACATGCACGCCGCCTGCTGTATCGATGAAGACGATGGATGAAAAAGGCTGCTCGTACTCCGCAGAGAGGCCAGCGGCCACCAGCAAGCGACCGCCCCTTTCTCCTTGAAGCGAAGCAAAGTGCAGTTCCGGCACCCTGTTCGTTGCGGAGTATCCACTGTACCGCATATCTGCACAAGTTGCACACCCCGTCGAACAGCACCACTGGAAGCACTTCGGAGACATTCAATGCCTCACTCAACCGTCGACAGACCTTTCATCGACAGGCCAACGCGCTGTTTATTGAGATCAATCTGGATGACGCGAACGCGCACGATGTCCCCCACCGCGACGACATCCAGCGGATGTTTGACAAACCGGTCAGCCAGCTGCGAGATATGTACGAGTCCGTCATTCTTGACCCCGATGTCGACGAATGCGCCAAAGTCGACCACGTTGCGCACTGTACCCGTCAGCTCCATTCCAACCTCGAGATCCTCCAGCTTCAGGACATCCGTACGTAGAATCGGCGGAGCTACATCCTCACGGGGATCACGATTCGGCCGCTCCAATGCCGACACGATATCACGCAGCGTCGGAATGCCGACAGACAGCTCCTCACTCAACCGGCTGATATCCGCCGACTGCAGTTTGGCGACAACTGCCTTTCGTGATGGCGATTCCGTGAGCGCAGCTTTACGCTCGCCGATCCGCGCCAGCAGTCGGTCGACCACCGCGTAGGACTCCGGGTGAATCGGCGTGGCATCGAGCAGCTCATCGCCTCCGGATATACGCAGAAAGCCCGCACACTGCTCGAGCGTCTTTTGACCTAACCTCGGTACTTTGGCCAGGTCGGCACGGGAACGAAAGCGGCCATGCGCTTCACGATACTGGACGATATTGCGTGAAACAGTCGCGTTGAGCCCGGCAATATAGGAGAGCAGGCTGGGTGATGCCGTATTGAGATCGACACCGACCTGATTGACGACCGACTCAACGACGGCTGCAAGCTGCTGGCCGAGTTCCTTCTGCGAGACATCGTGCTGGTATTGGCCGACACCGATGGCCTTCGGATCGATTTTGACCAGCTCAGCCAGAGGATCCTGCACGCGCCTGGCAATCGAGATGGCGCTGCGTTCGGAGACATCCAGATCCGGGAACTCTGTGCCGGCGAGTTCTGAGGCTGAATAGACACTCGCCCCTGCCTCTGAGACCATCATATACGGAATGGTCAGACCGCCATCTGCTTGTACCGCCTGAATACATTCAGCGATAAACGCCTCGGTTTCGCGCGAAGCCGTTCCGTTGCCGATGGCAATCAGAGTGACTCCGAACTGATGAATCAACCGCAGTACTTCCTGCCTGGCTTCGGCGATTTTGTTTACTGGCGGCGTTGGATAGATGACAGAGATCGCAAGCAGTTTCCCTGTATCGTCGACCACGGCCAGCTTGCAGCCAGTGCGATATGCGGGATCGACACCTAACACGACCCGTCCTGTAAGCGGTGGCTGCATCAGCAATTGACGCAGATTCTCTGCGAAGATGTGAATGGCGTGCGTCTCAGCGCGTTCGGTCAGTTGGCTGCGCAGTTCACGTTCAACAGCTGGTTTGAGCAGGCGTTTGTATGCGTCGCGAACGGCGTCTTCCAGCAGCTGTGTGACATACGAGTCAGTTGTCCGGATGCGCTTGGGTACATGTACATCCACGAGCGCATCGACGATGGGTGCCTCAGGTACGTCAACAGATACGCGCAAAAAGCCTTCCCGTTCGCCTCGATTCATCGCGAGGATGCGGTGCGGTGGCAGCTTGCCCAGTGGTTTGGCATAGTCGTAGTACATTTCATAGACACTTTCCGCATCATCGCTCGTCGCGGTGCTGCGCAGCTTCCCGAGCGCTGAGGTCAGACTTCTTACCTGCTGCCGGCTCTGTACATCATCGGCAACGGCCTCCGCAATAATATCAAGCGCTCCCTGCAGCGCTTCGTCGCTTGAGGATACACCTTTCTCTTCCGAGACAAACCGCGCGGCTTCAGCCTGTACCTGCGCCTCGCTGGCAGTCGCCTGCTCCTCCTGTTGCAGCCAGTCCGCCAGCGGTGCCAAACCGCGCTCTCGCGCAACCGTCGCACGCGTTTTACGCTTCGGTCGGTACGGACGGTAGATGTCTTCCACCTCTGTCAGTGTACCTGCCTGGTGAATCGCTGAACGCAGCTTTGCTGCGAGTGCTTCGTCTTCAAATACGCCATGCTCCGCCAACAGACGCAAAACATCCTGCTTGCGGGCATCGACATTTTTCTGTGTTTCGTGCAAGGACGCAATTTGACGGAGCTGATTTTCATCCAGCTCCCCTGTCATTTCCTTGCGGTAACGCGCGATAAACGGAATTGTGTTGCCCTCATTCAATAAATTCAACGCTGCGCGCACCTGCTGAACACGCAGGCCGAGCTCTGCCGCAATCTGTTTCGCATAGTCGTTTTCCGGCAACTCTGTTTCTGACAATCCAACCGCTCCTATCTCCCATTCGGGTCAAGGCAGAATTCTTGACCCCGGTAACAGTGGTAGTATATCGGTCCCTATTGTCGCCACGCAATACGTCTGCTACTGTGAAAGCGTTGCCATACAAGGATTTGGCAAGAACGCAGTACAATGAAGATGAATGGAGGAGATACAACATGACTTTGAACCAGACATGGGATCTCGATCGAATTTTCCCAGGCGGCAGCAAATCGCCAGCCTTTGCCGAATTTCTCGCTCAATTGACACGCGATATCAAAGACTGGAGCAGCGATATCGCATCGCTTTCGCCCGAATCACCTGACTTGGACGCGTATGCGAGGTCGATTCGTACATATGACAACCTTGATGCAAGGCTGCAGCAGGCCGTCGCGTTTGTCGAGTGTCTGGTCGCAGAGGACGTGCGCGATCGCTATGCGCAAGCATTGGAAAACCGAATGAGCCAACTGCATGCAACGTTTGCGAACGCGCTTCACGCGCTGGACGATCGCTTTCTGCGCATGCCAGACAAACAGTTCTCCGCCTTGCTCAGCCACCCCGAGGTCGCCCCCGTCAGCGATGTGATCAGCGAACGGCGACAACTCGCATCCGAGAAACTCGACGTCGTACGCGAAAACCTGATTTCGGACCTGAGTGTAGACGGCTATCATGGCTGGGGCGCGATGTACAGCACACTCGTCGGCTCCCTGAAGGTTCCGGTAAAGCAGGGCGCTCACGTTGTCGAGATGTCGGCCGGCCAGGCATTCAACCAGCTGACCAGTCCGGACCGGGCGTTTCGTGAAGATTTGTTTGCAACATGGGAACAAACCTGGGCTGAGAAAGAAGACTTGTTCGCGCAGACGCTCAACCATTTGGCCGGCCATCGCCTCGCCGTGTATGCACAGCGCGGTTGGAACAATGTACTGAAGGAACCGTTGATGATGAACCGCATGTCGGAGGCGACGCTGGATGTCATGTGGTCGGTGATTTCGGCCAACAAAGCGCCATTTGTGAAGTATCTGCAGCGTAAAGCTCAACTGTTCGGGATTGATAAGCCGACTTGGACGGATGTCGCCGCCCCTGTCGGCAATGCACACCGGACTTTTACGTACGAAGAGGCACATGACTTCATCGTCAAACACTTTGCTACATTCAGTCCAGATTTAGCCGCATTCGCTGATGAGGCATTCCGCAATCGGTGGATTGAAGTTGAAGACAGGAACTTTAAACGCCCCGGCGGTTTTTGCACCAGCTTTCCGCTGTCGAATGAGTCGCGCATCTTCATGACCTATTCGGGATCGCTCTCGAATGTAGCGACACTCGCACACGAACTCGGCCACGCCTACCATCAGCATGTGATGAATGGCCTGCCGCAGCTATTGACGGGCTATGCGATGAATGTCGCCGAAACAGCATCCACATTTGCTGAGATGATTGTGGCCGATGCAGCCGTGAAAGAGGCGCAGTCGAAGGATGAGCAGATTTACCTGCTGGCTGACAAACTGGAGCGCAGCATTGCAATGTACATGGACATTCACTGCCGCTTCCTGTTTGAAACCCGCTTCTACGAAGCGCGCAAACAAGGCATGGTGGACGCTGCCCAGTTGAATCAGCTGATGGCTGACGCGCAGAAAGATGCCTTCGCCGATGCCCTTGGCAGTTACCACCCGCACTTCTGGGCAGCCAAGCTTCATTTCCATGCCACCGACGTTCCGTTCTATAATTTTCCATATACATTCGGCTATCTGTTCAGCACCGGTATCTATGCCGAAGCGCTGCGCCAGGGCCATGCCTTCGCACAGAAATATGTCGATCTCCTGCGCGACACAGGCCGCATGCAAGTCGAGGATCTCGCACGCAAACACCTCGGGGTCGACTTGACGCAGCCCGATTTTTGGCAGCAGTCCATCGATTTGGCCCGCGCCGACGTAGACGCATTCCTGAAGTTGACAGAAACGTAGGAAGAAGCGCGCAAAATCGTACAGAAACTTAAGGTGGCGGATGCCCTAAACAGGGCATCCGATTTACTCCTCGGAGCAATTCTCGATTTTGGATACCCCAATTGCTTGGTGTTTCCACAAAATACTTTGCACGGTATTCGTCTCCTGCGGATGACAGGCAATCATCAGCACGACTTCACATTCGGTATCCCTGGGCCACTTAAAAGGCCTTTTCCCCATGATAGCCTCTATGATCAGCCCAAGGGTGGCGCCGATGATAATGCCAATGAGCGCCCAATCGCTCAACGCATCGCGCGGCTGCTTTTCTAACGGTGCAACCACTGAAGACTCTTTTGAATGTGGTTTCTGTTCAAGCAGTTTCAGGGCTAGTGCCAAATATGCGGAATGTTTAAACGTCGCGATGATCAGCATTAGCCTTATCTCCAAAAGGAATCTTAAATGCTGGGGCTTGGTAGTTGTCTGCCAAAAACCGAGATTGTTCCGTTTTAAACAGATTGTTGAGCGCTTGATTTTGAATGTAAGCATCATACGTTGAAAACCCCATAATGGATGTTAAAAATAAAATCCATTCAGGGTCGAGGATCCTCTTGGCTGACTGAAAATCGCCAACAAACGTAGCCTGAACGGCCGGCAGCAAATGCGCAAAGTAAGCCACAACGATGAACCAAACCATCGTATAAAATCCGGTGGGAAGCCTGCCGATACAGAGCGAGCCCAGCCCTGGATTAAAGCACGACCAAATGACGCAAGCCATGAATTCCGCTTATCCAGATAATTGATTTCAAATGCACTGATGTTGAACGGAACAATCGAGGAATCTTCGCAATCTGCGAGCAGAGCAAATTTATTCAAATCGATGGTTAGGCTGTAACAGTCCCACATGCAAAAATGTAAACCGCCATGTAGAGCAAAAACCATCTCGTATCAAGCACATGCTTTGCCATTTCAAACTTGCCGATCATCGATTAGTAAATGGCTTCGTTCACGTGTGATTGGACATTGATAAAGAACTCCCACGCAATGAAGAGGATACCTGTGAAATACTTGCAAATCATCATATGTCCGCAGCCCGGGAACGCCGCAACCACCATACGGCTCCCAAAGATTACGCTGGAAAATGTGATTCACGATATAAGCGGACACATGCGCGATTGGCTTCTAAACTTCCTGGAATATGTGTTGCTCATCGATTCTCTGCCATTCCCATTTTTTGATCAGTATGTGGGAATCGCTTGAACATCATGTAATGGTTTCAAACTTTCCTTGCTGAACAATGGGGACTGAAGTCCATTAGCTTGCTGTTGGCTCAAGCCAGGGTCACGCTTGCTCCGCCTCTTCCAACAGGAACTGGGCAATGCGCGTGGTCAGGAGAGAGATGGCAATCTTGTTCTCTCCCCCCTCGGGGATGATTAAGTCGGCGTATCGCTTGGATGGTTCGATAAACGCGTCGTGCATCGGTTTGACCGTCGCGAGGTACTGCGTGAGCACCGAATCGAGCGTTCGGCCACGCTCCTGAATATCACGGGCCACACGCCGAAGGACGCGTACATCAGCGTCTGTGTGTACAAACACCTTAATATCCAACAGGTTGCGCACGCGTTCATCAACGAGTACGTGGATGCCTTCCAGCACAATGACGGGCTTGCTCGGCATGGGGACGGTCTCATAGACCCTGGTGTGCAAAGCAAAGTCGTACACTGGCAAATAAATTGTCTGTCCGTTCCGCAGCGCGGTCAAATGTTGGAGCAGGAGATCATTGTCAAATGCATCAGGGTGATCGAAGTTTACCCGCTGCCGCTCCTGCATGGTAAGCTTCGCCAAGTCTTTGTAGTAGGCATCCTGTGAAATCAGGGCGACGTTGTCTTCCCCCAGCGCGTCCACAATCGCCTCGGCGACCGTTGTCTTTCCCGATCCGGTTCCGCCCGCAATCCCTACCATCAACATGTACTCACCCTCCCGTTACACCTGTGGAAGTATACAACGATTGGACACGCCCTGCAATGAACGGTGGTATGAGCGACAGAGCACCAACCCCGTGAAGCGCAAAAACGGCACACAAAAGTGCCGTTTTTTCATGGTTCCCAGTATCCGATATCGTTTACCGTCAAATTACTGCTACCATTATTCCCCGTTTTTCAGTCACTTACCGACCTGCGACGCCACTACGGGTACGGGTACTGGCATGGGCTGTGACTAACACCTTTGCCGTTTGCGGTTCCGCGCCGACCCTGCGTCAGCCGTCTCAGGACGAGTTCGCCCGCAGCAAACAGTAGTGGCGGTACCGCCCAGACAAACATGCCGTTATCCTGGTAGATAAAGGAAGCTGTGATAATAACAATGATGGCAATAACGTAGAGCACAGCGCTTGTCCGACGCAGCCAGATGCCAAGTCCAGCAGCTGCGAGACAGATTGCGGCAAAGAAGATACCCGCGCCGCCATCGCCAATCAACTGCGGAATATCGTTGCTGATGCCGGCGTCGGCAATCACGAGGGACTTGTCACCTGCGTAGAGGACGAACAGAGCGGAAAGAAACAGCAACACGGCAGAACTAATCTGCGAAACTGGTTTAGAGTACATTCGGCCAACCTCCAGGACAAGGCGGTGAATCGGCCCGCTCACCGGGAGCCCTTCTATTCCGCTATCGGCAGCCAGACCCTGAACGTGGTACCTTGTCCCTTTATACTATTCACGTCAATATGTCCGTGATGACTCTCCACATATTCTTTTGCGATGGCAAGTCCCAAGCCGGTGCCTCCTGTTTCACGCGAGCGATCATCGTCCGCCCGATAGAAGCGGTCGAAAATATGTTCCAGGTGTTCTTGATCAATGCCTGGTCCCGTGTCGCTGACCGTGGTCAGGATGAAATCCCCGTCCCGCTTCAAGCTCAGCTCAATCGAGCCCCCATCCTGAATGTAGCGGACCGCATTGCCGAGCAGGTTGACGAATACCTGCGTGATCCGGTCTGGGTCAATATCCGCCTTCACATCGTCAGCCAGATCGGATGTCAGAGATACCTGCAGGCCTCGCTCATCGATGTCGATCTCGAAGTTATGCACAATCCGCGCCAGCAGCTGCTTCAGGTCGGTCGGCGTCTTCTGCAGTGGCAGCTTGCCGACCTCAGCCAGGCTCAGCTGATGCAGGTCCTGAACCAGCCGCGTCAATCGAACGACCTCATCGTGAATCGGGAGCAGTGCTTCCGGATCGGCCTTCTTGACACCTTGTTGAATCAATTCCAGCTGCCCTTTCATAATCGTCAGAGGAATCCGCAGTTCATGGGCTACGTCCGCGACGAGATGGGTACGGGCCGTTTCCGTTCGCGCGAGCTGCGTAGACATTTCGTTGAAGGCCATGCTGACTTCACCAAATTCATCCTTGGATTCAATCGGCAGTTTGGTTTCCAGTTCACCAGCGGTGATGTTGCGGATAGCAGACGTCATGCGCTGCAATGGCGTGGTCAGCCGCCGCGAGAACCAGTAGCCGGCCAGCAGCGCGACAATGGCAGTAATGAGCGTGCCCAACACAGATGCGGTCGTCATCGAGTGCTGAACTCTACGTTCCACTGCCATCAAGCCGCTTGAGCCCTGTACCTCGACCAGGCCGACCGTCGTTCCATTAATGGAAATCGGTACTTCATCCTGGCCGTCTGCCTTCTGTGGAATGTACTGGGCCTGCGGTCCATCTGGATGTGCCACTACCGCATCGAGCAGCTGTCCGTCCGCATTATACAGAATGACCTCCTGAACGTCTCCAAACTGACCAAAGTGCAGCAGCCCGCGGATGTAAGCATCGACACCAACCCAACTGCCGTCATTTTGAGAGTAGAAATACGCGAGGTTATAAGCCCACTGCGAGGTCTCGTTCATTCTGGCATCATTGACATACTGTCGAAACAGGCTCTCCAGATAGCCGCGGGAGAGCACGAAAAAGGTCGCCGCCATGAAAATAACGAGGGCGGCGATAAAAGAGAGGAGTTTTTGCCGGACGGTCATACCTGTTCCCCAAACCGATAGCCAACGCCATGCACCGTCTGGATATAGACTGGGTTGGCTGGATCGTCTTCGAGCTTCTTGCGCAGGTGGCTGATATGGCTGTCAATCGTTCGTTCATAATTGAGATAGGCGTCGCCGAGTGTCGTCTGCAGGAGCTGCAGACGACTGTAGACCACACCCGGGCGCTGTGCCAGCGTCAGGAGAATCTGAAATTCTGCCGGTGTCAGCAGGACTTCCTGATCCTTTTTCCAAACGCGATATTTGGCTTCATCAATCCTTATATCGCCGCGCTGCAGTATCGTCGTTTCCTCTTCCGTCTGGCTGTCTTCCATGCGCCGCAGCAGCGCGCGTATGCGCGCTGTAATTTCGCGCAGACCGAACGGCTTGGTGACGTAGTCGTCGGCGCCGACTTCGAGGCCAATCACGCGATCGCCCTCGTCAGAGCGGGCCGTCAACATGATGATGCCAGCCTTGCTGGTCTTTCGCAGTGACAAGCAGACTTCGAGGCCAGACATCCCTGGCAGCATCCAGTCTAATAGGACAATATCCGGATTTATCTGTTCCGCTATAATCAGGGCCTCTCCGCCAGTACTCGCTGTATAGACATGAAATCCTTCATCTTCGAGGTACGGTTTAATCACCTCGATGACCTTCGGCTCATCATCTACAATCAAAATGGTTGGCATCTCGACAGCCCTCCCGCAGATTCATCCGTTCGTCCATTCAAACATCTACATTTATTCATACCTTAACGCATTCATCGGTGACAAGCGACCCGCGCGATACGCCGGGTAGATTCCGAAGACGAGACCGACGGCGAGCGAGACAATAAACGAGATCCAGATGGCCGGGACACTCAACGAAATCGTCATCGAAGTAACCTTTCCGACGACCAGCGTTGCAATTCCCCCGACCAGGATGCCGAGTACCCCGCCGAGCAGTCCCACAAACCCGCTCTCGACCAGGAACTGCCGCAGTATAGCCGATCGCGTTGCCCCCAGCGCCTTACGTAAACCAATCTCGCGGGTTCGCTCCGTGACAGACACAAGCATGATGTTCATAATGCCGATACCGCCGACAATCAGTGAGATGCCTGCAATACCGCCCAGGAAGTTTTGCATTGTCGTTGACACGCTTTGTAGCGTGCTCAGCAGCGATGCCTGATTGGTAATGGTAAAGTCATCGCTCTCGTTGAAGGACAAGCCGTGTGAAGCACGCATGGCCAGTTCCACTTGGCGCTGTGCCAACGTCATGTTGACGCCATTCTTAACCGACACATAGATGGTGCTCAAGTATGTGCTGCCCGAGATTTGCTGCTGTAATGTACTCAGCGGAATAATGACACTATTGTCTGTGCTCGTTACGCTGCTGGACCCCTGCGTCGTCAACTCGCCGATAACTTTAAACGGGATCCCGTTTATCCACATCGTCTTGCCGACCGGATTGACAGTGCCGAATACATTTTCTGCAGCTGTTGAGCCAATGACCGCTACATCTGCCGCCTGATTGTACTCAGCGAGGTTGAAGAAACGGCCCGATGACAGTGTCAGATTCCGCACGATGGCCAGGTCTGGCGTGCTTCCTTGAATTTGTGTCTGGTAGTTGGTTTCACCGTACTCCAGCTGACCACTGCTCGTAGAACTTGGTGCGACCGCCTCAATGGAATTTAACTTTTGTAATGCTTTCACATCGTTTAGCGACAGCGTGGTAGCTGTACCAAGTCCCTGGCTGACGCCATTTGACGTTGTTTCTCCAGGAGAAATCACGAGCAGGTTGGTACCGAGGCCCTGTACCTGGGCCGCTACGCTGCTGTTTGTTGCGTTGCCGTAACTCATCAGCGTAACGACTGCCGCCACGCCGATAATCATTCCAAGCAAGGTCAAGATAGTCCGGAGCGGGTTGCCCCATAGACTCTTCATGGCCGTGCGAATCAGTCTCCCTGTACTCATGCCTTCACCCCCGCTTCCGCAAAGAGCCGCTGTTCCACGCGCTCATCGCCAACAATTTGGCCATCGCGGAAGTGAACAATTCGCTTGGCGTGCTGGCCCACTTCCGCTTCGTGCGTCACCAATACAATCGTCGTGCCCTCATCATTGAGCGACTGAAACAAGGCCAAGATTTCCTGTGTCGACTGACTGTCGAGATTACCGGTTGGCTCGTCAGCGAGGATGAGCGGCGGACGCGTTACAATGGCCCGGGCAATCGCCACGCGCTGCTGCTGTCCGCCAGACAATTGGTTTGGATGCCGCGATGCCTGTACGTTCGGATCGAGCCCGACACGCGCTAATGCATGCCAAGCGCGCTCGTGTGCTTCGGTGCCGCCAATGCCGCCGTACATCAGAGGCAGTTGGATATTCTCCAGTGCGCTGGTACGGGGCAGCAGATTAAAGTTCTGAAATACAAAGCCAAGTTTTTGGTTCCGCAGCTGTGCGAGTTCACGTTCTGAGAGCTCACCCGTCTCCTCACCATCAAGCCAAACTTCTCCGCTCGTAGGCAAATCGAGCAGTCCCATCATATGCAGCATGGTTGACTTGCCCGATCCGGACGGCCCCATAATGGCCACAAAATCCCCCGCTTCGATGGACAAATCGACCGCTCGCAACGCATATAAATCCGTTTCGCCAGAAGCGTATATCTTGGAAACCTGATTCAATTCAACCAGTGCCATGGGTTAATTGCCCCCTGTCTGCCCTGCGGCTGAACTGCGGCTGAACGAACGTCCGCTGCCGCCGCCAAACGCCCCGCCACTGAAGCCGCCGCCGTAACCACTGCCTCCACCAAAGCCGCCGTAACCACTGCCTCCACCAAAGCCGCCGTAACCGCCGTAACCACCAAAGCCGCTGCGGGAGAAGCCCTGTGTAGACGCGGTTGAAGTTGTGCTAGCCGTGTTTTGGGTAACAATCGCGATTTCTTCGCCGGCTTTGAGACCGCTTTTGATCTCCGTCATAGTGCTGCCTGTCAACCCGGTTTTGACCGGAACAAAGCTCAAACCACTCGGCACCCTTGAAAACCCTGGGAACTGATCGCTGCTGCTTGCAGCTTGGTTATTTCCATTTGCTGGAACGAAGACTCCAGTCTGTCCACGCAGGTCCGTGATGGCTGCAGTCGGAACTTCCAACACATTATTCGCTTGCTTCGTTGTTGTGGTCACCGCCACACTTTCGCCAGGCAGCAGCGTGATGCCGGAGGAGGCAGTCGGTTTATCGACATTCAGCGTCACATCGTACATGGTCACGCCGCTCGAACTCTCCGGCATATAGCTGATGCTTGTGACCTTTCCAGTCAATGTTGCGGTTGAGTCAGTGGAAAGCGACATCGTCGCTTGATTGCCAACCTTGAGTTCGCCAATGTCGGCTTGAGCGACTTGTGCATTTACGATAAAATCGCCTGCGCTGAGATCGCCAATGACCGCGATGGTACTGCCGCTTCCGCTGCCGGAGTTGCCGCTTGAACTGCTGCCCCCGCCAAAACTGCTGGACGACGAGGATGACGAGGACGTGGCTGAAGAAGAGGAACCATTCACACTCCCCACCTCCAGTACAGTGCCAGAGATAGGACTTTTCACGGTGTCGGCAGCGATTTCCGATTCCAGTTCATTGACCTGATCTTGGTCTTCGTCAACCGTTGCCTGTGCCTGCGCAACTGAATTCGCACTGTTTGTTGAACTTTTCGTCTGACCCTGGCCAGTCTCTCCAGTTGCGGATGTTGTTGTTGAACTGCTTGACGCAGCATCCTCAGCTTGTGTCAAATTAGATTCTGCTGCAGTCAGTTGTGCTTCTGCCGACTGCAGCTGATAATTCAGATCGGTTGTATCAAGCTGCGCGATGGTCTGCCCCTTTGTGACGTGCTGACCAACTTTAACGTCAATTTTGGTGATCGTACCGGATCCAGTTAGCGTAACCTCGTTTGCTGGATTCAGCGTACCGGAAAAACTGACCGTTTCTGCCACGTTGCCTTTTTGTACGGTGGTGTACCGAATCGTTTGCGTGAAGCCGGCAACAGCCGCTGTATGCTTATGCGCCAGCCAATAACCGCCGCCGCCAATTACGACGACTGCTGCTGCCGCCCACGGTACCGTCTTGCGCGGCCAACTTGATTTACGTTTTGATTTACTTGTTTCTATAGGCTTCTTTTCCACCATGGTCCCTCCACCAGTAACTAATCTCAGATTGGCTCGACCGAATTCGACAGAATGAAATCGTCTCTAGTTTACTGGCCAATCTATCAATTCAGGTGGAGGAGACGTGGCTATGATGTGGAAAAAATGTGGATTTCATCAGAACTCAAGTCTATTTGTCAGCGGGCCTCGCTCGATGGCGTAGGACTTCCACTCAGCCGCGACACGGCGAAATAGACGAACAGTACCATCGGCAGTACATACAGCACGTACGCCCATAAGTGCGTAGAATCTGTGCCTGTAAAGAAGCCGTGGATGGTCGTCGCAATAAACGTCGGATACGTCAGGAAATGAAGTACGCGCCACACCTTTGTTCCGGTCTTCCGGCCGCGTAGAATGCCGGACAGAACTACGAGCAGGAGCGCATAGAGGGAAATTGTGCCAAATGCGAGCATCGTTCGGTGTCTCACGGTGTCTGGTTGAGTAACTGGATCAGTATAGCCAAACCGTATGGAATACTTATGGAACCATTGTGGAGTTTTTATGGAATAACGGGGCCATGAACGGTACCCGTGGCAGGTGAAACGTCTAGCTGAAATCGTGCGAGGAGAGCAAGAGCAAAACACCGATGGTCATCAAAAAGGCAGCGACAATCCGCCGTTTCCCATGCGTTTCATGGAATATGAGGATTCCGGCAATGGTCGTGACAAAGCCAGCGAGGCTGGAGATGGATTCAACAAGCGCGGGCGTCAACTCATGCAGCAACGCAAACAGCGTGATGTATGCCACTGCATTGGTCACAGCTGCACTGAGACTGACGAACGGCCGCCGGACAATCAGTGCTGGAATCGACCGCAGTTGCGTCGTGGCCACTGCGAGCACGAGCATCCACAGCGTGATGGATGTGTACAGACTGGCGGCGTAGCTGAATGTTGGAATATCGGTATGCGATGCATCCAGCATACGTGCCGCTACAAACAGCAGGTCGCTGCCGATGGTCAACCAGACGGCAGTCCTCATTTGCTTGGACATAAGCAACCACGCGCCGCAGCTGAAGAGCACAATCCCTGCGATGGCAATCAGTCCTTCAGTCGGCTGAATCAGCCAAAGCACGACCACCGTCAAGTTGGTCCAGGCGCTGACGGTGCTGACTGGTCCCAGCGCGAGCGCCTTTGTAAAGAGTGCAAACGCAGCGGCATAAATGATCCCGTTCCAAATTGTCTCCCCGACCCATACGGCCTGGTGCTGAACGATGGCAAACAGCCACATCACTACGGCTGCGCCGCCAAATGCGACGCACATCGTTGCAATGGCGCTGCTTTCTTTCCGGCCAAGCGCATGAATGCTGATGCGTTCCCCTACCAGCGATACAATTCGCAGCGCAATCAATTCCATCACAATGAGAAATGTCATAACGGCCATACGCCTCCACTCATCGATCCTATGAGCAGATGGCCGCATACATGTACAAGCAGGCACATACCAAATCTTCGTTTGGACACGATATAGATAAGCGTTTGTGAGCAGAGGAGGGCATTACTTTGAAACAGGCACTACTGGGGACTGTTGGAGGTTTGCTTGCCATGACAGGCGTATTGACTGTGCCGGCAACGGCCGCTGAAACCAAGTCGCCGACGTCCTCGGTTCTTTTGGCCACTCGCACGACGGACTATCACCATGCGAGCAAATCGCAATGCAAAAATATTGAGTTGGTCGCAAAACGGCTGAATGGTGTTGTGATTCCTCCGCACGCGACCTTTTCCTATTATCGAACGGTTGGTCCGTATACCGCTGAAAACGGCTATCACTGGGGCCGTGCTTTCTCCGGCGATCGCATCGTTCCGTCCATGGGCGGCGGCGTCTGCCAAGGGGCAAGCACGTTGTATTCAGCAGTCATGCGAACGGATTTGAAAGTCGTAGAGCGATATCAACATTCGCTGACTGTTCCCTACTTGCCGCCTGGCGAAGACGCCACCGTCACAGGAACGGTAAAAAACTTTCGGTTTACCAATACCCATTCGACACCAATTCGACTGGCCGCATCAGCCGACTCTTCAGTTCGCAAGATGACCGTTTCCATCTACGGAACCGAACCGGGGCCAGAAGTTACGGTCCATCACAAGACGTTGTCGACGACGCCTTTCCCCGTACGCAAGCGCCTCAACGAAGAGCTGCCCGAGGGCGAAACCAAAGTGCTGTTCCCCGGTCAGAACGGTGTCAAAGTCAAGACATGGGTTGTCACCAAGTGGCCGGATGGACACACGACCACCAAAGATTTCGGCATAGACACATATCGGCCAAGCCCGCGCATCATTGAATACAACGATTAAGGCGCGTCAGACGGTCTTCGTCAGCGCGCCTTCCTTGCAGTAAGCCCGTAGTAGATCCACAGCAGCACGAAGAACGCAACACCAGAGAAGACCGAGATGCGAGTCAGCGGCGATGTGACAATCGCTGCAAAACAGGCGATGACCAGTACCAGTCCGAGGATAGGCGTCAACGGCCACCAGCCAAGCGGCAGACGCAGCTGTCTCCCCTCTCGGTCAGCGCGGCGGCGAAAGACCATCTCACTTGCGAGAATGATGCCCCACACCCATAAGTCAGCAAAAGCAGATGCGCTCGTGATCCAGACGTACACGTTGTTGGGTGCAAGATACGTGATCACGATGCCAACCGCGATGGCGGCGCCCGTCAACCAAACGGCCACGTGCGGGACACGGCGTTTGTTGACGGCTGTCAGGGATCTCTCAAAGCGGCTCCCTTCGGCAGCTCCGAACAGCATACGGCTGCCGCCATAGAGACCAGTATTACACGAAGACAGTCCCGAGCAAATGATAATGATGTTGACGACGCTCGCTGCCACCGGAATCCCGATTTTCTCGAACAGAATCACGTATGGGCTTGCTGAATGGTTAATGAGATAGTCCCACGGAAACGCGCAGAGCATGATGAAAATGGAACCAACATAAAGGATGGCAATGCGCCACGAGATAGCGCGGAACGCGCGTCGTACGTTTCGTTCCGGGTTTGCCGTTTCTCCAGCTTCCACGGCCAGCGTTTCAACGCCGCTGTACGCCTGCACGGTCAATGAGATGGCCATCACAATCCCGAGCAGTCCGTTCGGTGCAAAGCCGCCGTTTACCCATAGATTGCTGAATCCCGGCGCTGTGCCGTGACTGAATACCCCCGTAAACATGACCAGTACGCCAAAGATCATAAAGACCACAACGGCCAGCACTTTAAGGATAGCGAACCAATACTCGATTTCCCCGAAGATCTTGACTGCAAGCAGATTTGAAAATGTAAACAGTACCAGCGCCACAGCGCCGGGAACCCATGCCGGTAAGGCTGGAAACCAAAACTCAAACAGCTTCCCAATCGCGGCGAGCTCAGACATCACTGTGGCCACCCAGAAAAACCACCACATACCGGCTGTGACAAATCCCGTTCCCGGACCAAATGCGTCCGAAGCATATTGACTGAACGAGCCCGAGATTGGCCGTTCTGCCGTCATTTCTGCTAGTGCTCGAATGACAATCGCGACCACGATGCCACAGACAATAAAGTCGATAATGACCGCCGGGCCAGCCAACTTGACGGACACACTGGCGCCATAGAACAGCCCTACACCCAACACGCCGCCGAGCGCCAGCATCTGAATCTGTCGTTGCGACATGGCGCGTTTCAACTTGGTGCCACCGGATCGCCCGCGATTAGGCGAATCTGACATCATGGACATCCCCCCTTGGATTCACCGCACTCGTCTATATCCTATGAAGGGGGATGCTTGACCTAGGAAAATTGAAGCAGGCGCCGCTCATCGGCTTCTGATTTCGCTGTCTACAACCGGGAACCAGCCAGGTACGTTCAAGATGCTGTACCACAGCTGATCCGGCACGACCAAGCGCTCCTGATCGGCCGCCGTCAAAGTCGTGTCGATCTCATCCGTACGGCCAGTCTGCACTTTTTCGACCCAATCCGGATCGACGATGATCTCTCTGCCAAGCGCAGCAAAGTCCGCGCCCAGCTTGAGCGCCACAAGCGCGTCGTCCGGCGTTTTGATGCTGCCCACACCCATGAGCGGTACACGGCCGTGAATCTGTTCAGCCAGCAGTTCAATGCGCGATCGCGTATCATCTACGCCACGCTGCGGCTGTGAACGATAGTCGTGCAGCGAGACGTGGAGGTAGTCGAGTCCGAGATCTGCCAGGCAATCGACCAGCGCGAGCGTCTGATCCATCTCGATACCGGGTGTAGTCGGCTCCTCCGGAGAGAAGCGATAGCCAACGAGAAACGGACTTGACGCATGCGCCTCAACTGCGTCCAATACAGCTTTGACCACGGCCAGCGGAAAGCGCATGCGGTTTTCAAGTGAACCGCCGTATTCATCACTGCGGCGGTTTGAGTGCGGCGAGAAGAACTGCTGCAACAGGTAGCCGTTGGCACCATGGATTTCGACGCCGTCGAAGCCAGCCTCAATCGCACGGCGTGTGGCTTCACCAAATGCCTGCACAATTTCGTCGATCTCGCCCGTCGTCAGCGGCCTTGGGACAGCTGCGCCTTCGCGTTCGGCAGGCACATCACTGGCACTGACAACGTCGCCATTTGGCACAGCTTTGGGCGAGCACATACGACCGCCGTGAAAAATTTGCAGGACGGCTTTGGCACCCTGCTTCTGTATGGCCGTCGCCAGCCGACGAAGACTCGGAATCATCTCGTCGGTATCGGCTGCAAATTGGCGCGGGAATCCGATGCCGTTCTTAATCACATACGTACAAGCAGTAATGACCGTGCCCACACCGCCTGAACGGCGGGCATAATATGCGAGTTCCGCATCCGATACGGTTCCGTCCTCGTTCGATGAGGAGTGCGTCATGGGCGCCATGGCGATGCGATTCTTAATCTCGACGCCGCTTTTAAGCGCGATCGGCTGAAACAAGGGTTCAAATTTTCTCTCCAAGCTGCCATCCCCTTATCTAAATAGGCTAACTATACAAATAAAAGTCAAATGATATTGTACTGTGCCAGTTGTTTTACTTCAATACATCCGAGGCGTCCGTCTGTTATGCTGATGTTGACGGATTTGTCGGAGGAGGTTAGCACGTGGGATCACGCATCATGCATCTTTTGCTCGCCGCAGAAGTCAACGCGCAGCTGCAACTTGGCAATGAGCCCGACCTGCTGCTCGGCGCCATCGCGCCCGATGCTGCCAAGGACAAGCGGTGTTCACACTATAAAACACAGCCCCACCCATATGCATACAATTCCCCGCTCGATTGGGGACAGTTTGTTATAGAGTACCGCGATGAGATGCATCACCCATTCTACATCGGCTACCTGACTCACCTCATCATGGATGACATCTGGACGATGAAGACGGACTTTTCCGGTTTTGAGCAGCGTATCAAAATAGAATCCGGACTATATGAACGGTACCATGGCGATCTCTGGCTCTGTAACGCAAAGCTGATTGAAGCCTACGATCTGCACGCACTGCACGATGTCTTATTGGCCGCCACCGATGTACCGGCGACGCTTTCCGCTCTCGACAAAGCAGATGTCCTCGCCTATAAACAGTCTGCCCTCGAGGATTTTAAATACCCGAAGGCCAATCTGACAAAACCGCTGGAACTGTTTACATTCGAGGACATGATTCATTATGTCGAGCGCTGCAAGAGTAAAGCACTTGACACCTGCCGAATGCTGGATGCAATTGGGCTCTTGAGGTGACAGATACAGCCGTGGTGGCCGTATCAGGCGGGGTGGCGTGGGCTGGCGGTGCGGTCGGCGCCACCTTTGCGATCGGTTCGATCGCTACCGCCTTCGTGGCGGCGCGGTCGGCGCCACCTTTGCGATCGGTTCGATCGCTATCGCCTTCGTGGCGCTCTGATCCGTAAAATCTAAGGAACCTAACTTACCTTAACACAACTCCACCGCAGTTCATCCGCTAACCTAAGGCAGCCAACCTGCCTTAGCGCAGCGCCACGGCACGCAAACGCCCGATCCCGCACGGCGCCCACCTACTCCGAGTCGAAGTCGCAATCGAGGAGCGGGACGACTTTCGACTTCTGACGAGCACGGCGTTGATAGGTACCCCTTGTGTTGTCAATTTGGCGAAAATGCGCGGTGCTTTGCCGTCGTCGGCGAGCGCCCACAGCATTCTTGAAGCTGCATAAAGCGACGAGTTGCCGGCTGACAGAACAGCGGTCAAAATGACGGCATTCATGACCGAAGCCGCCGCGGCCAGACCAGCATGCTGGAATACTAACGTAAATGGACTTGCGGCTACGCTGCTGGTATTCAACAAGCGAGGATCCGTATAGGCAATGAGCATGCCAACCACAAAGATCGCTACAATGTAGAAAACAAAATGCGCCAAAATACCTGACGTACAGCGCGTGGTACAGTCCGTTCCGGATTTTCACTTTCACCTGCCGCCAAGCCAACCAGCTCAGTCCCCTGAAAAGCAAAGCCAGCTACCAGCACAGTGCTGAACCAACCGGCAAAGCCACCGTGAAAAGGTGATCCACCTTTGTTGAAGATGGAAAAACCGACGCTATGGCCGGTGAAAATGCCGAATATCATGAGCACGCCGACGACCAGAAAGACGATGATGGCTCCGGCAGTGAGCTCTGCCGGCAGCGTGACTGCCCACGTATACCAACAATTCCAGCCAAGTGCGAATCCGAGTGCTGGATCGACAAAACGGCTGGTATAAATCTCGAACGATCCGGTGACCGGCGCATCACTGCCATTTCACCGAGACCAGTCCGCGCTCGTATGGTTTCACTGTGGTCTACGAAATATACGAAGCTCACATAAAACAAGTCCGAACACCGTCTGTCTTCAGCGGTGCTCGGACTTTCGCTCTATTATCGATGATGCTGGCTGCTAACGATTCTCACCGCTCGCAACAGTCCGCTTGTTGGATTCAATCAGGAGCTGCTCGAGTTCGTACAGCTTGCCCTCAATTCGATGCAGATGGCTCTGCATATCGTCAATTTCCTGCTCTGCTTTATAGTTGATAGCAAAATCTATCACAGACTCATGTTTGTCGCGTGCAGCCTGACGGTTTTGGCTCATCATGATGATGGGAGCCTGGAACGCGGCTATAAACGATAAACAGAGATTGAGCAGGATAAACGGCGGCTTGTCAAAATGCAACGGCGCCGTCAGCCGCAGTGTATTCCAAAGAATCCACAACGCCAAAATGATTGCAAATGAACCGATGAACAGCCAGCTGCCGCCGAATGCCGCGATTCGATCGGCCAGCCTGTCGGACCAGCGGGTACGGCGAATGTACTCCTCGTCCAGATGCATCATAATTCTGCTTTCATACTCGTTAACCAGGCGATCGATACGCTTTGCATCACTCTCATTAATCGGGATGTCAAAACCTTCGAATGTGGCTGCATCGTGCCGATCCTGTGGCTTGACATAGTAGTTGCGCTTCCCCACTGTATTCATCTCCCTTGTGCCGAGAGATTGAACACAGCCGGGCGATCACGCACGACAGCGGCAGCCATGCAGAACGCAGAGGTCGACTGTGAACAATCCCTCGTAAGTTCGGTCAGGTGATTGAGGTATACCGTCCAAAATCTCATCCCCTTCTGTGCATTCCGCAATCTCATCATATTCGCTGAGATGCATATGCGCAACACCTCATTTGCCTATCACTGATGCCTATTGCAGATAGCCTTCTGCCGGATAGAGTGAAATCAACCTGCAACCTCCTTTATACAGCCAAACCTGTGTGCCTAGCGGTTGACCGACTTCATGCCGTGCTCCGGGTAACGTGTACCAGCTGCAACACCCATCGGTGCAATCTCGTCAATTTGACGCAGATCCTCTGCCGTCAACGTGACGTTCACAGCGCCGGCGTTTTCATCGAGATACTTGCGACGCTTGGTTCCTGGAATCGGCACAATGTCATCGCCTTGTGCCAACAGCCAGGCGAGCGCCAGCTGCGATGGCGTACAGCCCTTCGATTCCGCCATCTCTTCGATATGGGTTACAAGTTCCAGGTTCTTATTGAAGTTTGCACCTTGAAAGCGGGGTGAGAAACGGCGGTAATCGTCTTCTGCCAAATCCTCAAACCGCTTGATCTGACCGGTGAGGAAGCCGCGGCCTAAGGGGCTGTATGGTACAAAGCCGATACCAAGTTCACGGCAGACAGGCAGAATTTCATCTTCTACGTCGCGGCTCCAGAGCGAATACTCGGTTTGCAGTGCGCTGATGGGTGCACTTTGTGCGCACGTCGAATCGTAGCTGCTGCAGCTTCCGATAAACCGAGGTAACGCACCTTGCCGGCGGCAACCAATTCGGACATGGCGCCAACTGTCTCTTCGATGGGTACGTCCGGATCGACACGATGTTGGTAATACAGATCGATATAGTCGACCTCAAGCCGCTTTAAACTAGCGTCACATGCTGCTTTCACGTACCTGGGCCGGCCATTGATGCCTACAAACGAGCCGTCCGGGTTGCGTACATTGCCAAACTTCGTGGCCAACACCACTTCATCGCGATGGCCTTTCAGCGCTTTACCGACAAGTTCCTCATTGCGTCCAACGCCGTACATGTCAGCTGTGTCGAGAAACGTGATCCCCAAATCCAGCGCATGATGAATCGTCGCAATGGATTCAGCGTCGTCCCGGTTGCTGTAAAAATCGGACATGCCCATACAGCCAAGACCGAGTTCAGACACAACCAAACCTTGACGCCCCAATGTCCGCTGCTTCATCTGCGTTCACTCCTTATTCAGTGGAATTTGCCCACCACGATTCTTGTCTGTACTGGCAGTATAGTATAAACGCGTGCTCGATTCCTGCGCCGCCACAGCCATTGCAGCAGAATGTTTTCGTCAAAATCACCCCATAACAGAGGTACTTCAACAATAAATGCATAGGAATTTTTGTCGAATCCGAACTCGTTTTGTCGCAATTGGTCGAATTAGTAAATTTTCGGTTGATCTTTTGGTAATACAGGGATACTTTACAAATAAGGGCTAACTTACCGAAAGGTAGGGGCGCAAAACCACAGGCCTACGGAAGGTGCACATTCTAGGGCAGCTGGGTTACCGGATTCCTAACTGTGAAAGGGGAAATGTAAGATGAAAAAGTATGTCCTTGGTATTGCCGCCACACTTGCGGTACTCGCCGCGACCACAGCGCCAGCATTCGCAAGCACAACCAACACCAGCTCGACTGCACAATCGACCGTTACTACTTCCACAACGTCAGGTTCGGTACAACCGAACGACTGGCCATATGTATGGTAATATCCATTTGAGCAAACGAGGGAGAGCGGTTGCTCTCCTCGTTTTATTCAACAACAGAAAGGGTTTACACGCATGATGACTGGCGATCTGCCTGTATTTGACAACACGGATCAAGGTATCCGCTTAATCGAGGAAACCTATCGACGCATTGCCCGTGACTTACACGATGGCCCAGCACAGGAATTGACGAATTTGAGCATGCGGCTTGATATTATGCCGCGCATGATGGACAATGATCCAGAAATGGCGAAGCGTGAGTTGGAGCGGATCAACAAAAACGTGATCCAAACCATCAACGAAGTTCGACGTCTCCTGTTCGACCTGCGACCGCTTGCCATCGATGAAATTGGATTGGTACGGGCAGTTGTTGAACTGGCAGAAAAGTACCAGCGCGACTACGAACTCAGTGTCGAAGTGACCGTCGAATCCGATGCGACCAATCAGATTTCGCCAGCCAAGCAGGTAGCCGTATACCGTTTGATTCAGGAGATTCTTAACAATACAAAGAAGCATGCGAATGCAACGCAAGTGAAGATTCGATTTGCGGCCGGTGAGGGACAACTTGAAATAGAGGTTGAAGATAATGGTGATGGCTTTGATCCCAATCAAGTTGTAGTCGGACATTATGGCTTGATTGGTATGAAAGAACGCGCAATTTATCTTGGCGGTAAACTCGACATTATATCGGCGCCTGGTGCAGGCAGCCGCTTCATCATTCATGTTCCCACTGGTCAGCCCGAATGAGGTGACCATATTTCATGGCAGGCACAGCCGACAGATTGTTCGCCATAAGCCGCCCGTTCACGGAGCGGCGATTTTTTCATGCTGCCGTTGAAATTTTAAAGACGGGCCTCGCGTCAGCTGCCCTCCATGACGATGACTTGGCGCTCGTGCTTGACGAAATTGGAAAAGCCTACGCACAGCTTGGCTATTACGATACAGCGCTCGATTACTTCTATCGCGCGCAGCTGCATGCCAAAACCAGCACTGTCGAAGCGGTGTGCCACATGCACGTCGCCAATATCCACCGCCGTTTTTCCGACCATGACCGCGCACACCGTATTCTGCAGGACGCACTGCGCATCAGGCCAAATCTCCCCCCTCATGTGTTAGGGCTGATTTACGTCAACCTCTCATCACTCCAGGGCCAGATGGAATTCTATCATGATGGCATCCAAAACAGCTACAAAGCCATTGAGGCACTCCAATCAATCGACGAACACCATCCTGGCCTCAACTCTGCCTACCATACATTAGGCTTGCTTCACATGGAACTTCGGCAGTTCGACGAGGCCAGATATTTTCTCCATCAGATTGAGCAGTGTGCAAGCAGTTTGGGATTGGTGGTCGATCTCGCCCGTCTCTACATGGCATCGAGCAACCTGGAGAAGGCCATCGTCTATTTGCGCAAGGCACTGGGGCTAGTCTCCGCCAGCATCTTCAACTACGCGAAAGTTGAAGTCGCCCAGCTCTGTTATCTAGCTGCACAGCTGTTTTACGGGAGCGGTGACCTCGGCATGGCATTGCGCCTGGCACAAAAGGCACAGCTTCTGTACGGCCAACTGAACATGTGGCGAGAATTCGAATCTATGCAGACGATTTTGGACCAGTGGCAGCAGAGAGGCGACATCGGTCAGGTCACTGCCTTTGAACCAGAAATGATTGCTGAACTGCATAATCTGTTAACCTTAATGGATGTCGTCAACGCACAGGAATACCTTCACCCCCGCATGTCACTGCTGCTCGATGCTCGGGTGTTATATGCGGATGCTTTAGCCGCTCAGCTCGGACTGGACGAGCCAGCGCGTGAGACACTCGCATACGCCGGACGCTTGGCAGACTACGGGCTTACGGCATTGGAGCTTGAAGTTGTTGCGAACCCAACGCGATCGCCACAGGCTTGGAACCAGTACCAACAGCATCCGCGCCTTTGCGTCCGCCTGCTGGAGCCGCTCGGACTTGGCGCAGAAGTGACGGCAGTCATTGGCGATCACCATGAAGCATATGACGGCAGCGGCTATCCCGCAGCCAAGCCGAATCACGCGATTCACCCGCTCGCCCGCATCTTGGCTGTAGCCGATTTTTATGCATCGTCTGTCACGCTGTCGGAGCAGCCGCACTCAATTGTGCTCGCCGAACTGACAGAGCGTGCTGGCAAGCAGTTCGATCCAAAGGTTGTCGCCGCCTTCACGCAGATGTTTACCCCCGCACAATCCGGTTAAGCTGTTGGAGATTGGCTTTGGTCACTTTTCAACTAGAGGAGCGATCCATATGTGGGACTGCATCATCATTGGCGGCGGTATTGCAGGGTTGCAGGCAGCGATTCAACTTGGGCGGTATCAACATCGATGCCTTGTGTTGGATGCAGATCAAGGGCCGCTCGACGCTCTGCCGCAGTTATCACAATTTGCTGGGCTGGCCAGCAGGTGTCAGTGGACTTCACCTGCGGACACTGGGCCGCGGGCAGGCACAATCACTGGGTGTCGAATTCAGGCAGGCGATGGTGGAACACGTACACAAAACCGCAGCGTCGTTTTGTGTTACAACAGCAGATGAAGTATACGAAACAAAAACGCTGCTGTTGGCGACTGGCATTGTCGATCATATCCCCCCCATCCCCGGACTTGAACCTGCGCTTGGCATCAGCGTTTATGTCTGCCCGGACTGTGACGGTTTTGAATGCCGCAACCGTACGACGGTCGTTCTGGGTGCTGGACGGACTGGAGCCGAGATGGCATTAACACTTACTTACTGGACGGACAAAGTGACGTATGTCGTCCATCAGCAGGAACCGCCGATTCCGCCAGAGCAGCTTGTGCAGCTAAAGGAAGCTGGTATTCCAATTATCGTTCAGTCGATCACGCACATCGAATGCAGCGCTGATTCAATGCTTGAACGCATACTGCTCGATGACGGCCGTTCAATCCCTGCGGAGCGTGGCTTTGTGGCCTTTGGCGGCAACGCAGTTCGCTCGGAACTGGCCGGCGAACTCGGCGTCAAGCGCCTGAACGAGCGTCACGTGCTGGTCAGCCCCCGCACCAAGATGACGAGTGTTTACGGCGTCTTTGCTGCGGGCGATGTCGTCGCGCACTCAGAGCAAGTCAGCATCGCGATGGCGGACGGCTCACAAGCAGCCATTTTCATTCACAAACTGCTTCTGGGGCAGGAAGTGCCAATTCCGGCTGAACTGCGCCCTTATACCATGTTTACTGGAGAATCATCATGAATCAAACCGCTTTGAAACTTGACAGGGCTCAGCTCGGCGGCGCGTTTATCATCGCAGTGCTGGCCTGTACGATCCTGAATCCGTTGAACTCATCGACCATATCGGTCGCACTTCCAATTCTGTTGCATGCCTTACATACGAATTCTGGCGGCATCACCTGGATTGTCTCCGGATACTACTTAGGAAGCGCAGTCGCGCAGCCAGTCATGGGCAAACTAGGCGATGCGTTTGGCCGCGCGCGCTTTGTCTACGCTGGCCTCGCCCTGATGATCATCACGGCTGTCCTCGCGCCGCTGTCACACTGGCTCTGGATATTTGTCGCCTGGCGTGTGATTCAGGCCATCGGCACGTCGATGATTTATCCGAACGCCATCGGCCTGCTCCGGGTGTATCGCTCAGGCGACGTTGGAAGGGCGCTCGGCTGGATTGGTATGGGCGCCGGTATCGCGCTCGCCGTCGGACCAACCTTTGGTGGCATTTTGGTCGATCTCGCTTCATGGCACGCTATTTTCTGGCTTAACATTCCGTTTTCCTTGCTAGCGATGGTTCTGTTCTGGTGGCAACTGCCAAGTGGAAACACTTCGCCCGTCTCCGACCAACAGACGACCTCGCGGCGAATTGATGTCTGGGGAATGGCGCTTTTCACAGCAGCCATCACACTCCTCTTGGTATGGTCGAATGCCACGCACCTATTTGCTTCGACCGGCTGGCTGGAGTTGGGGCTGGGGTTGGTCTTTACTGCATTGCTGATTGCCGTTGAACGCAGACGTGACCAGCCGATTCTGCCCATCGTCTGGTTCAAGCGTCCGCAGTTTGCCGTCAGCAGCTTGATCACCGTTCTTGGCAATCTCGTCATGTACTGCATCCTCTACGGGATCCCGGTCGTACTGGAAACGCTTCGGCACATGAGTGCCAGCGAAAGCGGACTGATTATGCTCGCATTCGCAGGTGTCCTGAGCGTGGCATCGCCGCTCGGCGGACGTTTTGCCCAAGGTCATCGGCGGCGGTTTCCGATACTCCTTGCAGGCCTGTTTTTGACAGCTGGCACACTCATCCTCTATTGGGTTGATACCGTCCCGCTCCTGCTGCTCATTGTCGGACTTGGTTGCATTGGCATCAGCTTTGCCATCAGCAACATCGTCATTCAGCAAATTGTGCTGGAGTCGGTTCCGAGTGAAGAGACGTGAGAATCTTATACGGACACAAGACCACACGGGCGTGCAAGGGGACTTCCCTTTACGCCCTGTTTTTTAGTACCTTGCCAAGTAGCGAAGGATGACTTGCTCACTTCGCTGCAGCCCGCCTGGCATCTAACACCTGTTCCAGCACAACCGCAACAAGGGCACCGAACAGCAGGAGGATGCATGCGATATAAATCCAGAACACAAACAGCATGACAAATGTGAGCGTACCGTACATAATATGGTAATTGCCTAGATAATGGGTGTAAAGGACAAACAGGACGCGGCCAACGTAAATCAAAACCGTGGCAGTCAAGGCACCTGTGAACAGGAACCGGTTGCGCAGCTGTCGCGATGGCAGAATGCGATAGCAGCAGTAACACGTGATGAATAGAATAATGGGGAACATAATCTCGCCCCAGTATTTCAGCAAATGGAACCCGAGCGTATTGTTTCCGGCGGCGGTAAACGCGTCAATCAATTTGGGTGATACGAGCGATGCCACTGAAGACGCCAGCGTCAATGCGAGCAAGATGCCCATCATCACAAAACCAATCAGATATTGCCTGATAAAACCTCGACGGCGATGTACTTCATAAATCGCATCCAAGATCTGCTGCAGGCAGACAAAACCACCGATTGTCCCCCATAATAATCCGCCCATCCCAATCAGGCTAATGTTCTGGCGGTACGTGATCACGTGGTTGACGGTACTCTGTACAAACGCAGCTTCACTGGGAATATGAGGCACGAACGATTGCAGGATATGCCGAACAACGCTGCCAACGGTCGCATTGGACACAAAAAAAGACGTACAGTAAATCAGCAGTGCTAATAGAGGCAGCAGTGATGAAAAACCAAAGAAAGCGATGACTGCAGCGAGTGAGCCAATATTGTGTTTGAAGAAGGCACGTGTGAGATCGACTATAAATTTTTTCACCATACTGCTTAGTATCGCCAATACACAGGGGAATTTTCCGCGGGCTCACTCGCCGGTGTGCCTTCAGGCTGTCACAAGACCTTCCCGTTTCTGCAGATACTCGTCGTACGTACCAGCAAAATTGATGATGCCGGTCGGCGTCAGTTCAATGATGCGGTTCGCCACATCCGAAACAAGCTGGCGTTCGTGCGAGACCAAAATGACGCCTCCGTTAAACTCGGCCAGCGCTTTCGACAAGGCGCCGATTGATTCGAGATCGAGGTGGTTCGTCGGCTCGTCCAACACGAGCACGTTTCCCTGGAGGAGCAGCATTTTGCCGATCATCAGGCGTGCGGCCTCACCGCCAGACAGAACGTCCGTCGCTTTATGCACCTCATCTTTTGAAAACAGCATACGGCCGAGAATACTGCGAATGGTCTGTTGATCCGCTGTCTCATCAAAGCTGTGCAGCCATTCAAAGACGGTCATTCCGTGCTGAATCGTCTCCCGATGATCCTGCGTGAAATACGTTGCCTCGGCCGACTGGCCCCATGTAACGGTGCCGCTGTCCGGCTGCAGTTCGCCCATCATCACATTCAGCAAAGTGGTTTTGCCGATCCCGTTGGCGCCAATGACTGCAACCTTGTCGCCGTTCAGGATGTCCAGGCGGACGTTTTTCAACACCTGCAAATCTCCAAAAGACTTATCAAGCGGCTGGTCGCCTGCTTGGCTTTGCTCTTGTTCGCTGAAAAACGCTGCACAAATTCGCGCAGCTCTGCAATTTTGGCGAGGTTTTTCTGGTTTTCTGCGAGCAGCTGCTCACGTGCCAAGGTGCTCGCAGCGACAAAGTAATCGTAGTTGCCCGAGAACATCGAGATCTGCCGATAGTCGACGTCGACCATATGCGTGCAGACAGTATTCAGGAAATGGCGATCGTGCGAATGATGACCATCGTCCCTTTATGCCCAAGTAAAAACTGTTCGAGCCAGCGAATGGTGTCCAGATCGAGGTGGTTGGTCGGCTCGTCGAGCAACAGGACATCCGGCCGCCCGAACAATACCTGCGCCAATAGCACGCGCAGCTTGAAGCCGCCAACGATATTCTTCATTTGTTGACAAACGTCGCGGCAAACCCGCTGGTTCCCGCGCGACCGATACGGCCAATACGGTGCACATAGCTGTCCATATCCTGCGGCATGTCGAAATTGAACACGTGTGTAACGCCGGATACGTCCAAGCCACGCGCGGCAACGTCCGTAGCGACCAAAACCTCAACGCCACCGTCACGGAACTTGCGCATGACGTTGTCACGCTGGTTTTGGCTCATGTCGCCATGCAGTCCATCCGCGAGATATCCGCGTGTCTGCAGCGCGCTGATCAGCTCATCGACACGGCGCTTGGTACGCCCGAATACGATGGCGAGTTCGGGGTTTTGAATGTCCAGCAGTCGTGTCAGCACGTCAAGTTTCTGCCGTTCATGCACTTCATAATAGACCTGCTCAATGGTCGGAACGGTCATCTCCTGCGACTTGACTGCGATGTGGACGGAGTCGCGCATAAACTTTTGCGCCAATGACCTGACACCAGGCTTCATCGTCGCAGAGAAGAGCAGGGTCTGCAGATTGCTTGGGCACTGCGTAAGTATCTCCTCGATGTCTTCCACAAACCCCATGTCGAGCATTTCATCCGCTTCGTCGAGTACAGTCAGCGCAGTTGGAATGGTTTCCGCCTGGATGGCAGTCGGTGATTCGAACCCCATCTCTTCCAATGACTTCATCGTCTCGCTGCTCAGATTCATTTCTGAAAACAGCATATAAAATTCCCCCTTCGCGAGGCGGTGTACACAAGACGTACTCGCATACAGATTTCGCACATCGAAGGGGGATAATACATTTAATGTAATATGCGTGTCCGAAAAGGGTTAAGGTAAGATGCCGTGCAGGGCAAGGAAGCGGACAAAAATGCGTATGGAGCGTACGTTCTTGGTACGTGACAAAGCATTTTTGCCCGCTGACACAGCGATGTGCAGCAGAGTTCTTAACCCTTTTCGGACAACCTCTCAATTGGAGGCCGATTGCAGACAGGCTTTGGCCAGCATCAACTGTGTTTCAACTGCAGGCGCAGCTGTACCGCCCTGCACCTGCCTGGCATTGACCACCGCCAGCGGCGAAATGGCGTCATAGATATCTACCTCAAACAACGCACTGTGCGCCTGATAAACCTCTAGCGGCAAGCCCGCCAAGTTGGTGCCACCCGTAATCGCCGTCATGACCAGTTTACCCACGACCGCATGTGCCTCACGGAACGGCAGCCCTTTGCGAACCAGATAGTCCGCTGCGTCGGTCGCGTTCGAGAAGTCATGCGCAAAGACCTGTTCGAACCGCTCGCGCTTGACTTTCATCGATCCAATCAATCCAGCAAACAGGTAGAGCGCGGGCAGCAGTGTATCGACCGCATCAAACAGTCCTTCCTTGTCTTCCTGCAGGTCTTTGTTGTACGCCAGCGGCAGACCCTTCAACACAGTCAGCAAGCCCATCAAATGCCCATATACGCGTCCGGTCTTCCCCCGCACCAGTTCTGGTACGTCCGGGTTTTTCTTCTGCGGCATGATGCTCGATCCCGTACAATACGCGTCCGCCAGTTCAATCCAGCCAAACTCTTCGCTGCTCCACAGAATCAGTTCCTCCGAGAGCCGCGATAGGTGCATCATCGTCAGGCTGGCGTCGCTGAGAAACTCAATGACACAATCGCGATCGGAGACCGCATCGAGCGAGTTTTCGTAGAGCCTGCTAAAGCCGAGCGCCTGCTTTACAGCTTCGCGATCTATTGGAAATGTGGTACCTGCAAGTGCACCAGCACCGAGCGGCATCATGTCGATGCGGGCAAGTGCATCCTGAAAGCGCGCGACGTCCCGCTCCAGCATCCAAAAGTAGGCCAGCAGATGATGCGACAGCAGAATCGGCTGTGCTCGCTGCAAATGGGTAAAGCCAGGTACGACGACGCCCATCTCCCGCTCCGCCATATCGACCAGCGCCTGTTGCAGTGTGCGGATCGCGTTCGTGACTTCGCTCGTGACAGCGCGCAGATAGAGATGGAGATCGAGTGCGACTTGATCGTTTCGGCTGCGCCCGGTGTGCAGTTTGCCGGCGACCGGGCCAATTCGTTCGTACAGCAACCGCTCGATATTCATATGGATATCTTCATCTTCGATGCGAAACTGGACGGTGCCCGTTCTCCACTTCCTGCGCAAGTGCCTTCAGACCGCCAACGAGCTCAGACCGCTTCCTCCGCGCTGATGATCCCGCAGGCACCAAGCATGTTGGCATGCGCGATGCTGCCCGCAATATCGAATGGAGCAAGTCTGGCGTCGAAGGAGATGGACGCAGTGTATTCCTCGACGAGCTGGTTTGTATCCTCCGTAAATCGGCCACCCCATAGTTTCATACAGCAGATTCCTTCGACGGCGCTGGTGCCAGCGGCTGTGTCTGAATGTGCATAACGGGTTTCACACTCGATTGATCCGTCATCGTGGTCTCTTCCTGATGGACATTTGCATAGACCGTCGTCGGCAGGCCCCACAGCTTGATAAACCCAACTGCATCGCCGTGGTTGAACGCGTCACCGGTCGAATAAGTGGCCAAATCATGGCGGTACAGCGAATAGGCAGATTTACGTCCGACCACCTGGGCGCTGCCTTTGTACAGTTTGACGCGAACTTCCCCAGTTACATGTTCCTGGGTCTCGCGCATAAACCCATCGAGCGCAGTTTTCAGTGGTGAGAACCAAAGGCCGTTGTAGATGAGCTCCGTATAGTCATGTTCCAGCCGCCGTTTCATCTGGGCTACTTCGCGTGTCAACGTCAATGCTTCTAGCTCTTTGTGCGCCTGTGTCAGGACCACGGCGGCAGGCGCTTCGTAGACTTCGCGCGATTTAATGCCGACCAGTCGATTTTCAACACAGTCAATGCGTCCGACGCCGTGCGCACCGACCATTTCATTCAGCTCTGCAATCAGCACGTGCAGCGGCAGTACACGGCCGTTTAGCGCGACGGGTACGCCTTCGTCGAAAGCAATCTCAATCAATGCGGGATCGTCGAGCGCAGCTTCCGGCGACACCGTCCACTCAAACGCATCCTCAGGCGCTTCCACCCACGGATCTTCCAGCAAGCCGCACTCAATCGCCCGCCCCCACAGGTTGGCGTCGATGCTATAAGGGCTGTCGAGGGTAATCGGGATGGGGATCTGATGCTGCTTGGCGTAGCCGATTTCCTCGTCGCGTGTCCACTGCCATTCGCGCACCGGCGCAATCACAGATAGATTCGGATTGAGCGCATTGACAGACACCTCAAACCGGACTTGATCGTTTCCTTTGCCGGTACAACCATGCGCAACACTGATCGCGCCTTCCTGCTCGGCCACTTCAACCAGCAGCTGTGATATCAGAGGGCGGGACAATGCGGATGCGAGCGGATATTTTCCCTCGTACAGCGCATTCGCTTGCAGCGCAGGCAGGATGAAGTCCTTGCTGAATTTCTCAACCGCGTCAATCCGATACGACTTGGTCGCACCCACCTGCAGCGCTTTCTGCTGCACGAACATCAGGTCTTTTTTCTCGCCGACATCGACACACATCGCAATAACATCGAAACCGTAGTTTTCACTCAACCAGGCAATGGCGACCGATGTATCCAATCCGCCTGAATAGGCGAGAACAACCTTTTGTTTCATGACAATGCCTCCCCGAATGATCCCGCATCGGCCATACAAGCGGCCAAAACGGCCTTTTGCGCGTGCAGGCGATTTTCAGCTTCAGCAAACACCGCGGAATGTGGCCCATCGATGATGCTAGCAGTCACTTCTTCACCGCGATGTGCCGGCAGGCAGTGCAAGAACAGATAGTCGTTTGCCGCTAACTTAACCAACTCATCATTTACTTGATAGCTTTGGAAGACACGTTTGCGTTCCTCGGTTTCTGCTTCGTCACCCATGCTGGCCCAGAACATCCGTGGTCACCACGTTGGCATCCGCCAAGGCGCGCTCGACGTTCGAAGTCACCAGAACTTCCGTCTGGTTGATGCGCGCCCAGTACGCCGCCTCTTCAACAATCTCGCGCTTCGGAAGATAGCCGGTCGGGCTGGCGATGCGCAGATTCAGCCCCAGTTTGGGGGCGAGTTGCAGCCAGGAGTGCGCCATATTGTTGCCATCGCCAACGTAGGCCACCGTTATCCCCTCCAGTTTCCCGAAGTGCTCCTGAATGGTCAGTGCATCGGCGAGCAATTGACAGGGGTGATGCGTATCCGTCAAACCATTGATCACCGGAACCGACGCATATTTTGCCAGTTCCTGTACAATGCCGTGCCCAAAGGTTCGGATCATGATGCCATCCACATAACCGGATAATACCTGCGCCGTATCAGCAATTGGTTCGCCCCGCCCAATCTGGGTGTCGCTGCTATGCAAGAACAGTGCATGCCCGCCCAACTGCAGCATTCCGACTTCGAAGGAGACGCGTGTTCGCGTGGAGGCTTTTTCAAAGATCATCGCCAGCGTTTTGCCAGCGAGAAGTTCATGTGTAAACCCAGTTTTCTGTGCTTCTTTCAAAACTGCTGCCAGCTGCAGCAAAGCCTGCAGTTCCGCTGGCGAATAGTCACTAAAGTCGATCAGATCACGGCCGCGCATGAATTGATGTGCAGCCATCAATGCCGTCTGCAGGCGAACAGATAGGTAACCATCTCCTAGTGGCGCCACGACATGCGCTGTTCTTCCCAGACTCACTCTATCCGGCACACGCATCGAGATCCTCCTCAATCGATTCGGCATTCAAGTCATCGCATTGTTACACCCAAACCATATGCATGATTATACATAATAATGCATGTTTATCAAGACAAGGGTATAAAAAAGGCGATCCATCTGGATCGCGGTGGGTGTGCCCCAAGGGTATCCTCGGCGTACCAGCCAGGCTTATCCCGGCTGGGTTTGTGTCAAATCGGCATCGCTCGATTTGACATGCCCCCGACGGCTGTGCTAAGGAAGGTCAGGTTCCTTATTCGTCGGAACCAGGCTCCAACTATGCGCATTTAAGCTCCTTATGATCGCTTTGGCAATTGGAGCACGGGTGCCAGTTTCATTTACGATCGACACGATCGCTATGACAGTGTTGGTAATGACGATCCGACGGTGATTGCGTCGATGCGATCGCTAAGGCAGCGTGAGCACGGGGCGGCCCCTTTGCGATCCTTTCAATCGCTACGCCCGCTGCGACCCAGCCACGACGCGACCAGACCGCGCGCGACCAAAGTCGCAACCACGCCGCCAACACGCGCCACAATGTAGGCAAGCGCTGCCTGCTATCGCGGCCTGCCCCTACGCTTCCATTTCCCCTTCCCCTCTCAGCCAGTGTTCGACTGTCTGCGCGACTGCGTCATCCGACGTGATGAGCAGCAGGGTATCGTCCCCGGCAATTGTACCGAGGAGGCCATCCATCTGAATGGAATCTATCATCGCGCCAATCGCATGCGCGTTGCCCGGCAGAACTTTGAGAACGAGCAGGTTCTTGGCGCGGTTGAGCGAGACGAATACATCAGTCAATTTTCTGCGCACAAAATCTGTACTATAGGTAGAGGACGATTGCGGGATCGCGTATTTATATTTCCCATTGTCGCCCACCACTTTGATTAGCTGCAGTTCCTTGATGTCGCGGGAAATCGTCGCCTGTGTCACAGGAAATCCCGCTTCTTCCAACGCCAATACCAATTCTTCCTGCGTCTCGATATCGCGTCCCCGGACAATCTCTCTAATTTTCATGAGGCGGCGATCCTTCATATAACAACCCCCACGCTTTAAGACGCTCATTTTCTTGCATTGTACCATGGAAAATCTATCGCAACGAGTTCGCGCTCATGTACGCAACAAATCGCCGATCCGATTCAACAAACCGAGGCCGCTCAACAACCGCGCCCTCTTACTCTACCACCCAATGCTCTGTTTGTTCGCGTATGTTGTAGGGGATGTACGATCCCGAACCAGGTATCTGTACTTCCCAGGCGTGCGCGATGCCGGAGGCTTGATTCCAGCAGACGCCAATGCGATCGTCCCGTTCCAGTATCTCCCGTCGTATGATCTCTGACTGCTCCGGCAAACTGCTTCCCGGGAACGCCTTGTCAAAGGCTTCGAACGCAGCCAGCACGCGTGGAATCTCATCCTTCATCACAACCGCTCCGGCAAACATCGTATCCAGGACCAGTTCGTGATTTGGATCCATTCGCTTGGTCCCCTGCAGATTCCATAGTGGTGTAAAGTCCATTACACTGCCTGCGTGATAATGCTTCCCGAGCTGCATCCAGATAAACATCGCTCAGCGAAACGCGTCCTCCGTTTCGCCGACCTTCACAACGTCACCACTCTGCTCAATAGCGTAAATTTCAGTGTTACTCACGAGACGACATCCTCCCCCCTGCTCAAAGGCTCCTCATTCAATCGTGCCCGAGAAAACAAATTTTACACACTAGTTGAAAAACCAATGATATAGTAGGGCGTAGCTAGAGGACGAGCTAGATTAACTTCTAAGGGTGAATATGACCGAATGGTGTCAGAGAACGCGTGGCCGTGGCTGCAAATTGTCAGAAACAAGCAAGTCAACAGTTCTGCTGAAATCAGCCAGTTCCTATCCGCATCACTGCTCGCTGCAGGCGACGGAACAGAAGTTATTTATCATCAATTGACCGCCGGTACACTATGGAACATTCGCCCGAATTCAGTTGATATGATGGAGACAATTTTTGTAACCAACGGAGCATTGCAGACAATGGTCGCCAACGAACCGGTTACGCTTGCGGCCGGCGACAGCATCGCCCTGCAGTCCGTTCCGCAGGATATTGTATTCCAAGCTTGCGTCGACACAGATTTTCTTTATATCTCATCGAAACCTGTTTATGAACAATACAGTAAAGCGCTTGCATCCACGCAAAACCTGGCGATTCAAATTGAGGAAACAGATGGCTATACGTCTGATCACTGCAAGCGAATTATGAAACTTGCTCTTTCCACCGGCCGTGCATTGCAACTGGACGCGGACGAGCTGTATCGGCTGCAGTTCGGCGCTTTTTTCCATGACGTCGGCAAGGTTAAGATTCCCTTGGAGATCTTGAATAAGAAAGAGCCGCTGACAAATGATGACTGGAACATTATCAAACAGCATCCAACCTATGGCGAACAAATCCTGAAGGAAACTGATACGATCGATCTCGTAAACGCCACACCCATTGTGGCACAGCATCACGAGCGCCATGACGGCTCAGGCTATCCACGCGGCCTCGCCGGCAACGAGATTTGCATCGGCGCTGCCATTATTGCTGTGGCAGATTCGTATGACGCCATGACGTCGACGCGTATCTATCGCACAGCGCGATCACGCACGGAAGCCACCGAAGAAATCCAGTCATTGCGCGGTCAGCTATACCATCCGGACGTGGTCGATGCATTTCAGTCCGTCATCTCTCTGCAGCCAGGCCTGTGATACAGGTATATTCAATCCTCGCAACTGGGCATGATAGAATTGGAAGTTTCGATTCTTTCTGCTGTGAGGGATTGATGGATGGAACATATCACTGTTCAGGATCTGGTTGCTCGCTTTGACCTGGAAGTGCTCGCTGGCGAAGCAGGCTTGGATCGACACATAGAAAGCGCCGATGTTCACCGGCCAGGCCTTGAGTTTACCGATTATTTGGGCTATTTCCCGCGCGATCGCGTTCAAATCCTCGGCCGCACGGAAATTACCTACCTGCACGGACTGAGTGAGGACGTGCGTGATCGTCGGATCGGCGCGGTTGTCGCCCTCGGGCCGCCGTGCTTTATCATCACGCGCTGCCTCGATGGACTCGATTATTTCACGAAGCACTGTGATGAACAGCAAATTCCGCTGTTGCGTACAGCGATGAAATCAACGCGTTTCATCAGCACGCTCAGCAACTATTTGGAAGATGCCCTTGCTGAAGAAGATGCCGTACACGGCGTCTGCCTGAATATTTTCGGCGTCGGTGTGACTTTGCGCGGAGCAAGCGGCATTGGTAAAAGCGAAGTTGCGCTCGCGCTGATTGAACGTGGCCATCGGCTCATCTCTGACGACATTATCATTGTCAAGAAGACGGGTCCCGAGACGATTATCGGTACACACAATGGGAACAATCGTGAACTCTTGCATCTGCGCGGGATTGGGTTTATCGATGTCACGCGCCTGTACGGATCGGGAGCGTATCAATCCGAGACGCACATCGATCTGGACATTCTGCTGATTCAATGGAACGATTACGTACATACCGATTTGCTGGCCGATACAGACATGCAGGATACGGACTACTTGGGCGTCTCCATTCCGCAAATCGATATCCCTGTCAGGCCTGGCCGTGACATCGCCTCACTGGTGGAAGTGGCTTGCAAGAATTGGCGACTCAAGCGTGAGGGCTATGATGCGACGGAAGTCTTTCAACAACGGATTACAGAGTCCATGCAGCAGCCATAGAATACGCAGGCGAAATACGTGTCCGGAAAGGGAACAATTTTATGTGGGAGCGAGGACTGGCGATGCAGAAGCCGATCATCGGCATTACAACGAGTTATGGAAAGCATAACGAGATGATGGAAGGCGTCTACGTCCATCATGACTATCATCGGACAATTGCGAACAATGGCGGAGTCCCCATCCTGATTCCGAATGCGGATGTGGAATCAGCCCTCTCCGTCCTGCCGCTGCTTCACGGCTTGGTCATCAGTGGCGGCGAGGATGTCAACCCGAAGTTTTATGGTGACGATCCGCACCAGAAACTCGGCCTACGTTCACACTCCGCGACGAAATCGAAATTGCGCTGATTCGCGAAGCAATTGCGCAGCAGCTGCCACTTTTTGCAATCTGCCGCGGCGCACAGATTCTGAATGTCGCACTGGGCGGTACATTGATTCAGGATCTACAGACACAGTGGCCAAATGGAATTCAGCATGCACAGTTAAACCCACGCGGCGAGGACGCTCATGCCGTCACAATCCGGCCGGACAGCCAGCTGTTCGCACTTCTCGGTGAGACCACAGTTCGAGTCAACAGCCTGCACCACCAGGCGATTGGCCAGTTGGGGGAAGGTCTATCCTGTACTGCTACGGCAAACGACGGGGTCATTGAGGCGGTTGAGCATCCGGGTTCGGCGTTTGTGCTCGGCGTGCAGTGGCACCCTGAGTCGATGGCCGTCCATGGTAATGCCCCGATGAATCGGCTATTTGGCGCATTCATCGCGGCTGCTGTTAAGCGGCTGAAAACCGTGGCTGCGGATGAGCGCATCCTTGGCTGAACGGCTGAGCTGCTTGATTTGATACTCGCGTTTTAACGCCGCCGACAACGTGTCGCACGATTCTTGATAGACCAGCTCTACAGGGCGCCTTGGTTTCGTGTACTTGGCGCCCTTTCCTTCGTTATGCGCTCGCAGTCGCCGCTCAATGTCCGTCGTATAACCGGTGTATAACGTGTCGTCGGCGCAACGCACCAGATATACGGTATACTGCCTGGACGGTTCAGACCCCATAGCGATCACGAAGAATAGCCAAATGGTGATTCATATGACCTGCGATGATGCAGGCAATGGCAAGCGCGGTTGTTGGTCGGCCACTGTGGTATCCGGTATTCTGCAGAGCGTCCGATGTAAGTGATTGCAGCAGGGAAATTGTGGCCGTACGGGCGGCGTGCCAGCCAGCGAACAGTTCGCCAAGTGGCTGATCATCAAAGTTTGCTGCTGCCACATAGGCGTTTTCGTCAAACGCTGGCATCGGATTGTTATCGCCGCGCGCCGCACACAGGAGGCGATAGGCGCAGATCCGCTCCGTATCGGTGACGTGTCCAATCACTTGTTTGACGCTCCATTTGTCTGGACCGTAGCGAAACGCGGCCTTTTCTTCTGTGAGTCTGCCAGCCAACTGACGCACGTTTTCTGCCTGTGCGTGATAGACGTCAATCAAATCCCCCGCTGGTACCAAATCAACATACGGAATATTATCCTGGCTGCTGTCAGGCCGTTCAGTAATCATCTTCCCACTCCTCATCCTATTCGAACTATGTATCGTTCAGATAAATATAGTAATTTTTGCACCAAGATTCCACCCCGTTGAAGGGGTGGCACTAGATTCTTCACTTACGCTGCCAATCGTTTAGATTCAGTTGATTGTGCGCATACAGATACTCCACAAATGCCTTTGTCTTCTCGAAAGCCTCTTCGGCCGAATCGACGACCTCAGCGATGTAGGCTTCGTCCGGATTGGCGTCGTCCACACCTGGAATTTTGATGCAGTCTCCCCAACTGTTGATCGCGCCGAAGGCACGCATCTGATCGACGAACCGAAAAAACGGCTCCCAATAGTCCGAGTGTACAAAAATCGCCTTTGTGCGGCGGCGGCGCAAATGATTGGTCGAAATCTTCGAGAGCGTCTCACACACTTCCCATGTCGTCCCAAAGCCGCCCGGCCAGAACAATATGACGTGCGAGTAGTTGATGAGTACACCTTCGCGAATAGAGAAATTATTCATCCGCAGGCGCTGGTTGGAGTAGACCGAATAACTGTCTTTCAGGTTGAAAAAGTTGTCGTAGCCAAACTGGCAGTCGATGCCCACGACGTGCGCGTTCTGACTGCGTGCGCCCTCTGCCGCCGCCCGCATGATGCCTGAGCCACCGCCGGTACAGAGCGGTATATAATGTCCCCCGAGCGCCTTTTCCTGCTCATGCGCTGCGTAGTGTCCCCACAGCTCGCCGAACTTCTTTGCCGATTCCCAGTACTGAGCGCTTTTGGCCGTTATGTTCCTGTGCCGATCCATCCTGCGCTCTGTCATTCGCAGTTTGTGTTTCAGCAGTTTCTGACGGAGGACATCCTCTTCCTGGTCAAGGTCAGCGCGGTACTGTTCAGTATGGTTGTGGAGGATGTCGAGTTTTTCGTCCGCGATCTCCTTGCAAGAAATACTGGCAGAACCCATGACCGTGATTACGCCATATTTTGCCTCGTATTGGAACGACAGTTGTGCAGCATAGACGTCGGCTACACTTTCTTCCGTGCTGACGGCGCGATCATCCGGAACAAAACTGACTTTCGTTCCCTGCACGATGAAAGACGCGATGCAGGGGCCGGTTGTACAGTCCGTCCACTGAATAAAAAAGCCATCCTCTTCAACCTTGTACGCATCCACATGGCCGTGATTGTTGATGTTGGTCAGGGAGAGTACATAACTGTCCGATTCAGCGCGTTTCGAAGGATGGCACGTGATTCGCTCTTCAAACGTGATGCGAGCTGTATTCTCGTGTGTGTCCTCGATCCACCAGCCAGCGCCAGAACCTGTTCACGTTCGGCTCGATGGGTCGTAGTAGACGTTGCCATACAGTTCAATTTCGTTCATGCCGGAGACCCCCGTCATTTCACTGAGTCAGTCTCTTAGCATGCCCCGGAACGGTCTCGTCTATTGCTGGACTCAACCCAAATTTCATTCCCGCGAACGTCCGTCCTGTATGTCTTCAGGGAAACAATGCACGGAAACCGCACAGCTTCACCTGTTTTGATATCGAATTGTCCGCCGTGCCGGGCACAGGTGATAAGGCCCTTTTGTACCCAGCCTCGCGCCAGCGACTTATTCTGATGCGTGCACATGCCAGATGTCACGTAATAGCCGTCACTCAGCCGATAGAGCGCGAGCAGCTCCCCCTCGACTTCAATCAGTTTAAAGTCGTTTTCTTCGAGTTCATCAATATGTCCAATCTGAATCCAAGTCAATAACGTTTGCCTCCACGAACGTGATGTCAACGGTCAGTATAGCACTCTGGATAGAACAAGGAGCGATCGCGCATGATGCGGATCGCTCCCTGATTATCTTTATTGCTGCTCGATGACGAGTTTGCCGTCTTCGTTGACTATAAGGTGCAACTGATGGCAATCGCCGGCTTCAACCAGTACGTCTGCAATCTGGTCTTCGACCTGATCCTGTACGACCCGTCGCAGCGGGCGCGCACCAAAGTGCGGATTGTAGCCGAGTTCACCAAGGCGCTGTTTCGCCTCTTCACTCCATGTGAAGACGATATTCTGCTCAGCCAGCAGCTGTTTCACCTCATCCAGGAACAGTGTGACAATCTGGCCGATGTCTTCCTGACTGAGTGCTCCAAATTCAACGATAGCGTCGAATCGGTTGAGAAATTCCGGTTTGAAATAGGCCGACAGCTGTGCAATCTGTGCGGAGTGCGCTGCTTCTTCGCGGCTGTTCGTAAAGCCAAGGGACGCCTTTTTCTCGACCACGCCGGCGTTGCTCGTCATGATGATAATGGCATCCTTGAAGCTCACCGTCCGACCTTGGCTGTCCGTCAGACGGCCATCCTCCATGATCTGCAGGAACATATGCTGCACATCCGGATGCGCCTTCTCGATTTCATCGAGCAGAATCAAGCTGTACGGATTGCGCCGGACCTGCTCCGTCAGTTGGCCTGCTTCTTCATAGCCGACATATCCCGGAGGCGATCCAATCAGCTTCGAGACGGCGTGTTTCTCCATATATTCGCTCATGTCCAGGCGAATCATGGCGTCTTTCGATCCGAACAGCGCCAGCGCCAGATTTTTCGCCAGTTCGGTTTTACCGACACCCGTTGGCCCCACAAACAGGAAGGAACCTATCGGGCGTTCACCTCTGCGCAGTCCTGTACGGCTGCGGCGTACCGCCTTTGCTACCCGCTTGACTGCTTCTGCCTGCCCAATCACCCGTTCGGACAGGAATCCTTCCAGTTCACGCAGCTGATTCTGTTCTGCCTCCTGCAGTTTCCGCACCGGAATGCCTGTCTTGTCCTCGACAATGTGCGCGATATCTTCCACCGTCACGACCGCCTCAGTTTTGCTGGTTCCGCCCGCGGCGATTCGCTCGCGCAGCTTCTGCTCTTCCTTGTGCAGCTCTGCAGCGCGTTCATAGGCTTCAGCGCGCGTGGCTTCCGCTTTCTCCTGCAGCACGCGTTCCAGCTGTGCGGACAAGTCTTCTTCAACCAAGTTCAGGTTCGCCTTCGATCCCGCCTCATCCATCAAGTCGATGGCCTTGTCTGGCAAGAACCGATCGGCGATATAACGGTTCGACAGTGTGACACAGGCAGCCAGTGCCTCATCCGTAAATTTGACCTTATGATACGCTTCATATTTTGGCCGAATGCCATGCAAAATCTGTATCGCTTCTGCCACAGACGGTTCATTTACCATCACCGGCTGGAAGCGCCGTTCGAGCGCCGCATCCTTTTCAATCTGCCGATATTCTTTCAGCGTGGTGGCGCCAATCACTTGAATTTCGCCACGCGCCAGTGCCGGCTTCAACAAGTTGCCCGCGTCCATCGAACCCTGCGCAGAGCCTGCACCGACCAGCAAGTGAATTTCATCGATAAACAGGATGACATCTGGCCTTGCTTCGAGTTCAGCGATGAGCTGCTTCATACGCTCTTCGAATTGTCCGCGAATACCGGTGTCTGCTACGAGCGATCCGACATCGAGCGTATAGACTTGTTTGTTGCGTAGTTTGACAGGCACATCGCCAGTCACAATCTTTAACGCCAATCCTTCCGCGATGGCTGTTTTACCAACGCCAGGTTCGCCAATCAGTACTGGATTGTTCTTGTTGCGGCGATTGAGCACCTCAATCACGCGCTGGACTTCCTTGTCGCGGCCAATGACCGGATCGATCTCATCCTTTCGAGCCGCTTCCGTCAGATTGCGGCCAAATTCGTCGAGAAAACCGCCGCGCCCGCCAGATTTGGCTGTCGCTGGTTCAGGATGAGCTGCCGCTGGCTGCTGAACCGCGAAAAAGCTAAACATCTGATCCAGGTCTGGAAATCCGCCAAACATGCCTGCGCCGACTGGTGACTGATACTTTGAACGAACGTCAGCGAGACATTCCCGACACAAATGCAGATTCTGGGCTTGGCCATTGTAAACCAAGCGAACTTCTGCCTGCGCTTCACGCGCTCTACATACATCACATTTCATGAGCGATTCCTCCTTAATAAGACGTTTATCATCGTATTTGATATTGACTAACTTTGATTAATTGGATATTTGACTTTGACTTTCTTTGACTAATTCGATTATACACAGCTTGTTCTATTTTGCAAGTCTTACGCTAACCACTCGATGAGTGCTGGATAAAGCCGTTTGGCATCTGCGTAACCTTCAGCATAGACAGCGCGAAATTTGGTTTGATTGCGTTCGATGCGTGAAACAGCGAGCGGCGCCTGCGGTTGTATGATGAAGACATTCCCCTGCTGCTCCTGGCTTTCCAAATATGCTGTTGTTTCGTTATACAGCGTGTGGCGACCCAGAATCGTATCGACAAACTTTGGGTATTGGCGGTACTTGCGGCGGAGTGCCCAGGGGAACTGATTGGGTTTCTTGATGTAGCCGCGGTGCCTCGTCAAGATGACGACATTCTTGTGAAACCCGAGGGACTCGGCCTTGCGGATTGGAATCGGATCGGAAATGCCGCCGTCCATCAACTGTCTCCCCTGATAGAATGAGATGGGGGCGATAAACGGAAGTGAACTGGGTGCGCGGACAATCTCGGCCACCTGAAATCCCGGCTCGCTCTTCGCAAAATACGCGGGCTCCCCAGTTAAACAGTCAGTCGTACCGACAATCAATTCTTCAGGTGCACGATGAAATGCTTCATAGTCAAACGGTACAAGCCGATTCGGGATTTCATCGAAGATAAAATCCATCCCAAACAATTGCCGTTTCAGGACAAAGTTGCGTACAGAGAGATAGCGCCAGTCATTCGCAAAGTCGATATTGATGACCTGATTTCGGCCTTTTTGCCGAGAGAGGTAACTCAGCGCATTGCCGGCACCCGCTGATACACCGATGACAAGCGGGAAGAATAAATCGTGTTCGAGGAAATATTCAAGTACACCGGCTGTGTAGACGCCGCGCATTCCACCACCTTCCAACACCAGCCCGGTTGGCGTCATAAAATCGCCCCCTCACGCTTCATGCGTGTACGGTGCCATGATGGCACGAATTTCATCCGGCACGCGAATTGGTTTTTGTGCCTCATAATCAAAATAGACAATAACGGCGACACCTTCAAAGTGAAGTTTACCCGTCGCATCATCAAACATTTGGCAGGAAATATCAAAGCTTGAGTTTCCCCAGCGAGAGACCCAAGACTCAACTCGGAGTGTCTGCCGATAATACGTTTGGGCAAGATAGTTCACCTTAGCGGATGCCAAAATCATTGGCACAACGGTCCGTTCATCACCGAGTACCTCTTCAAAAAAAACACAACGCGCTTCTTCCATGTAGCTGAAGTAGCTCGCATTGTTCACATGACCAAGCATATCCGTATCGCTGAACCTGACTTTCAGGCGCATAATGTGTTTACGTTTTTCCATATCCAATGGACACCTCGTCCTCCCTTAGGCACTGTCTGTAATGACATTTTGTCACTTTGTGCTTCCAAACTCAATCGCCCTTGTGCGTATGGATTCAGTGCGGTATAGTCAATATACGAACATACGTTCTCCTTACAGACTTGAAATCGGGTGAAATGTATGCGCACGGCCCCGGAATACGAAACCATACAGTCGAAGCAAATCTTGAATCACGTCAACCTGCCCAACATGCCGTTTGACTGGCCCATCAATCCATATCGAGGCTGCAGCCACGGGTGCAGTTTCTGTTACGCGCGGGCAACGCACCGATTTCTCGGACTAGCGACGGATGATACGTTTCGCCAGCACGTGCTCGTCAAGGAAGATGCAGCAGCGATTCTGGAACGGCAGCTGTCAGCGAAGCTCAGAAAGCACGGTGGCAATAAGGAACGGCTGGCCAATGAGATCGGCGTTGTCACAATTGGCACCGCGACCGATCCGTACCAGTCAATCGAAGCACGCGTGCAAGTCACCCGCGCCTGTTTGGAGGTTCTGGCTGCGTTTCGGATCCACACGTCCATTACCACCCGCTCGCCATTGATATTGCGCGATCTCGATGTCCTGCAAAAGATGCGTATTGACTCAGTAAACATTAGCGTCAATACGCTCGATACCACCATTTGGCGCAAGCTCGAACCCGCGACGCCTTCCCCAATCAAACGTTTGGAGACGGTACAGACACTCGTGGCAGCAGGTATACGAACCGGCGTATTCCTCGCGCCAATTATTCCCGGTCTGACGGATGGGTGGGAGGAGTTAGATGCGGTCATTGAAGCCGCAGCGAAACACGATGCGCAGTTTCTGATGCGTTCCGTACTGCGGCTGTCGCCTGATGTAAAGTCCTGGTTTCTACGCGTGATCGACGAACATTACCCCGGCCTTCGGCCCGTGTACGAACGAATGTATCGAGACAGCGACTATCCGCCAAAATCCTATGTAGCACGTATCATGAAACAAACGGAGCCGGTCATGCAGCGCTGCGGCATGCGGACCTTCCGGGTCACCACCTCGGTTCCGACCCAGCCGGAAAGCAGACAGCTCACGCTGCCGCTGTAAGTGCGTGTCCGAAAAGGGTCAAGGCCCCTCAAGGGGATAGGTCTCGCTTTGGCGCAAAGCGCCAAGTCTCGCCTTATAAGATGCCGTGCGGTGCAAGGAAGCGGACAAAAATGCGTATGGCGTCTGGTCCCCTGTGGGGGGCGAAGCCGGGTGTCCAGTGGACACCCCGGACCCGTTCAGGCCGGGCGATAGCCCCGGGTGACCCTTTTCGGACAACCTATGTAATAGAAAAGGGACGGAATCATTCCGCCCCGCATACCACCTGCTGTTTAGAAATCAAACGTATCGGGGTCTGGACCCGTCCGTTCATTCTGGTTGAGTGCGTCAATGGCCGCAACCTCATCTGGCGTCAGTGTAAAGTCGAACACATCAGCGTTCTCTTGAATTCGATTCTGATGCACAGACTTCGGTATGGTCACCACGCGATGTTCAAGATCCCAGCGCAAAATCACTTGTGCAGTTGTTTTGCCATGCGTCTTTGCAATTTCAACTAATGTTGGATGGTTCATCAGCTGCCCGCGCATCAACGGTGCCCAGGCTTCCAACTGAATCTGATGCCCTTCACAGTAGGCCCTCAGCTCGACTTGCGTCAGCCGTGGATGGTATTCAACCTGGTTTACCATGGGCACAAATTCCGCATCCTGCAAAATCGTTTCAATGTGATGTTGGTTAAAATTGCTGACGCCGATTGCGCGGACAAAACCATCCTTATAGAGTTTCTCCAGCGCCTTCCACGTTTCTTTATAGAGGCGCGTGCCTGGCCAGTGAATCAGGTACAGATCGACGACATCAAGCCCCAGCCGCTTGCGGCTGCCTTCAAATGCCTGTAAGGTCTGTTCATAACCTTGATCGGTATTCCAGACCTTTGTGGTAACGAATATTTCTTCCCGCGGCACGCCGGAATCCTTAATGGCCTTACCGACGCCTTCTTCGTTGTTGTACAGTTTCGCGGTGTCAATGCTCCGGTAGCCATATTCGAGCGCCCAGCGAACGGCGTTCTCCACTTCCTGGCCAGGTTCTGTCTTGTAGACGCCCAGTCCAAACCACGGCATTTTGACGCCATTGTTGAGCGTTGTACAATCCTGCAAACGATTCGGCATCCCCGTCAGCTCCAATTCTCATCGTAATCTGTACTGTCGGCGAAACAGCCATCGCTGGCGACCCGAAGACCGTGAGCACCAGCGACTGAATCATATGTGTCCGAAAGTCACCCGGGGCTATCGCCCGGCCTGAACGGGTCCGGGGTGTTCACTGGACACCCGGCTTCGCCCCCCACAGGGGACCAGACGCAGTACGCATTTTTGTCCGTTTCCTTGCACCGTACGGCATCTACCTTGACCCGACCACACAATTACAGGGAGAAGTTTGACAGTGTATCGGTGAGAACCGGGACAATCTGCTTCTTGCGCGAGACGACGCCCTTCAGTGTTGCCTGATTGTCCTTCAACGTCACCTGGTAGGCCTGTTCCACTGCTTTGGCCGCCCGCCCCAGAGCAATCGCTTCCGAATCATTGTTGAGAATATCCGTGATGACGAACAGGAACAAGTCGAGGTTCTTGTTCTTAATCACCTCTGTCAGTGCCGCCTCCACTTCCGACTTGCGCGACAGCACGTCGTTCACATCCACGGCGTTCACTTGGGCAATCTCCACTTTATAGTCGCCCATCGCGAATTCCTTGGCATCGAGCGAGATGAGCTGCGCCACTGTCTTGTCACTCAGGTTGGCTCCTGCTTTCAGCATCTGCAGACCGTATTCATCGACGTTCACACCGGCAATCTCAGCGAGTTCGTGAATCGCAGCCACATCCTCCTGTGTGCACGTCGGCGACTTGAGAAGCAGTGTGTCTGAGACAATGGAGGAAACCATCAGGCCAGCGATTTCCTTGCGAATGGGTACACCGTGCTCCTTGAACAGCTTGTTCAGAATCGTCGCTGTGCAGCCGACTGGTTCCGCGCGGTAATACAGTGGATTACTGGTTTCAAAGTTTGCGATCCGGTGGTGGTCAATAACCTCGAGCACTTCGACATCCGCGATGTCGCTGGCGCTCTGCTGCCGCTCATTGTGATCGACGAGAATGACTGTGTTGGTTTCATTCGCAACAGTCTCTACCAGACGCGGCGCTGACACCTGAAATGTATCGAGGACAAACTGTGTCTCAGCGTTGATTTCACCCAGGCGAACCGCTTCCACATCAGCGCCCAGCTGACGCTTCAGATCGGCATACACAATGGCGGAGCAGATGGTATCTGTATCTGGGTTCTTATGTCCAAAGATCAGTGTTTTACCCATTCGAATCCTCCTCGAATATGACCATACTCCAATCAGTATATAGAGGATTTGAAGCAGGGGTCAAGCAGGTTCATTGCTGCAGATTCATCGCCGTCCCTGCGTTCTGCAAATCAAGCTGAACCTGCGCTGACATGTCATAAGCGAGATGCCAGCCCTCTTTCGCCATGTAGGCCGAGACCAGCTCGTGTGCCCGAATTGCATCTCCCAGATGGCGGCGGGTTTGCCGCACGTGCAGCGACGGAGCCTCTGTCAGAGCAATGGCGTAGTTTCGGACACCACTTTTTGTCGCGATCAGCAGATCGAGGCAATCACCTGATCGGTCAAATCGGCTGTACCCATCATTCTTCCCAGTAACGGATTCATCCGCTTTCCTCCTATTGAATAGTCGTCGCACCAGAAGCGAGCAGCCCTTGCAAATCTGCAATGTGTTGTCTATCGGTCTGTGCGCAGCTTGCTAGCAACTCCTTTAAAGCTGGATCGGTGACCAGAACCTGCATCGTGGGCCGCCTTTGGTTAATTCGTTGAGATAGGCGCCTGTATCCTGGCGGTCTTCAAAATTAACGGTCTCCACCTTGTTGGTTCGTCGTACATGTTCCATTCGATAGTCCACATAATCGACTGCGATGACACGTTCTGCGCCTTTCAGCCAGGCAAATTTCTGTGTCAGTAAACCCACAGGGCCGCAGCCAAGGACAATCACCGTGTCGCCGTGTTCAATACCGGCATTGTCTGCAGTCCAGTACGCAGTTGCCATCGCGTCTGCAATCAGCGCCAGGGTTTCGTCAGGGACCTCGTTATCGTCCGGCACTTTGAAGTGCGTGAAGTTCGCAAATGGAACACGCATGTACTCAGCCTGCCCGCCTGGATATCCGCCGGCTAAATGGGAGTAACCAAAATAAGCGCCTCTGGTTCTATTTCCTCGACAATCCCGACTGGTTCGTGTTCGGTGATATAGTCCTGCGACAAGTTCGGAATCATGGCGTGGTACAGGTGCAGATCGGAACCGCAAATTGCGGTGCTCGTCAGGCGGACAATCATGTCGTCCGATAAAAAGAAGCAGCCGTCGGCTGCTTCTCTTCATTTCAACGGACAGGGTCATTATTCTCCAGGCCAATCGTGATGACCGGTCTATACGCCGGATTGAGCCAACCGAGCAATGCTTTCATATGCTCCTTCGAGACCGCGACACAACCGGCTGTCGGGCTCTCCGGACCTGCCCATACATGCAGAAAAATAGCACTTCCAAGCCACGGAATGCGCTCGGAATTATAGTCAATAACCACGCCGTAAGCATATTGATCGTCGTCGCGACGCATACGTTCATACGAATTCGCCTGCGCCTTGTCACGCACCCACTGATTGTACTGTGGCGAATTCGGATCGTCTACCCAGAAGTCCTCGTCGGTCGCCTGCCGATACGGCATGTTCGTCTGCACCTGTGGTTGGTAGCCAAACGCGTATACCAGTCGAAAGGTGCCACTGGGTGTACGTCCATCCCCTTCTGTCTTGCTGCCTGGCGGTGCAAGTCCATTTCGTCCCAGAACCGCAGGCATCGGCAGAGAAACTGGATGAAACTGACCAGCACTGCCTTCATAGGCCCGCAGTGTGGCCTTTATGGTCCGATACGATGCAGCGGTCACGAGAATGACTTGCTCACGCGGTGTATTGAGTGGCATCGGATCGCCTCCTGGGGCTATCCTATGCCTTACCCACAGAGATTCGCGATTACTTGTTGTACTCTTTTTTCAGCTGCGCAGCAATAATATTCTTCTGGATCTCGGATGTTCCCTCGTAGATGCGCGTAATCCGGGCATCCCGATAGAATCGCTCGATTGGATAATCGGCAATGTAGCCGATGCCGCCGTGAATCTGTACCGCTTTGTCGGCGATGCGGTTATAGACCTCCGAGCCATATAGTTTCAGCATAGCAGCTTCCTTCACGACGTTCATGCCTTGGTCGGTCATCCACGCCACGCGGTACAACATCCAGCGCAGAGATTCGATTTCAACTGCCATTTCCGCGAGGTAATGCTGAATAATCTGCTGCTCGAAAATCGGTTTGCCAAACTGCTGGCGTTCCATCGCGTACTGTGTCGACTTGTCGAGGAGATACTGGCACGATCCGAGGCAGCGTGCAGCCAAACCAGCACGGCCATTGGCGAGAATCTTGAGGGCGTTGACGTAGCCTGCCCCTTCGACACCAAGTACGTTCTCCTCCGGCACCTCGAGGTCTTCGAAGTAGAGCTGCGCTGTATGTGAACCGTGCAGCCCCATCTTCTTCTCAATGCTTCCGATGTGGAAGCCGGGGAAATCGCGTTCGACGATGAATGACGTGATCCCCTTTGCCCCCTTGCTCGGATCCGTGACAGCCATCACGGTAAAGACCTGCGCGATTGGTGCATTGGTGATGTAGATCTTCTGGCCGTTGAGGAAATAGCGATCGCCTTTTTTAACGGCTGTCGTCTGGATGTTCGCAGCGTTCGATCCCGCTTGCGGCTCCGTCAACGCGAACGCACCAATCCACTCACCGCTCGCCATCTTCGGCAGGTAACGCTGACGCTGTTCGTCGTTGGAAAGTTCGACGATACCGACCGATCCAATACCATTGTGTGCCCCCAGGATGGTTGTAAAGCCATTGATCGTCTTGCCGAGTTCTTCATAGAGTGCACATTTGCCGAGCATATTGATGCCCATTCCGTCGTATTCTTCCGGAATGCTCAGACCAAACAGGCCGATATCTGCCGCCTTTTTCAGCAATTCAGAAGGCACTTCATCCTGCTCTTCAATCTGCATTGCGAGTGGTTCGACTTCCGCTTCGACAAATTCACGTACGGTTTCTTTCATGCGAATGATTTCTTCTGGCAACTCAAAGTTCATCTCACAGGGCGCTCCTTTTGGTCCTTATCGGACCTCAATCTTTTGTCAATCTTTATTTGTCGTATGTGTACCAGCCACGTCCAGTTTTGCGTCCTAACTCGCCCCGCTCAAACTTTTCTGCAATGCTTTGTTTCGGTGCATCTGCGGGATCGCCCGTTTCCTGATAGCGCTGCATACGGACAAAATAGTTCACATCGATGCCCGTCAAATCCATCAAGGCGAATGGACCAATCGGGTGATTGAGCCCGAGCGTCACTGCCTTGTCAATGTCTTCAAACGAGGCAATCCCCTGTTCATATAAATCAACAGCCTCATCCATGATGGCGCCGAGGATGCGATTGACGACAAACCCTGATATCTCACGGTTCAAACGCACCGGTGTCTTGCCCATGCGTTTGGTCAGTTCCACCGTACGTTCAATCGTCTCGTCGCTCGTCTGCTCATGGCGCACAACTTCGACCAGTTGCATCACGAGCGCGGGGTTGAAGAAATGCATGTTGCATACTTTCTCCGGCCGCTTCGTGGCGGATGCCAGTTTTGAGCTGACGATGGTCGAACTGTTGGTCGCAAAGATGGCATGTTCCGGAGCAATCCCATCGAGCTGCGCAAACAATGCGCGCTTCACATCGAGTTTTTCGACAATCGCTTCAATCACGTAATCCGCATGCTTTGCAGCGGCTTCGAGATCGTTCGTCAACTGCAGGCGTTCAAACGCAGCTTCCACAGCCTCCGCAGTCAGGCGTCCTTTGGCGACGCGCTTGTCCATCTGCTCATGCAGTCCCGCGCGTGCCTTTGCCAGCATCTCTTCACTCACATCAACCAAAGCTACAGATAGGCCTGCGAGTGCACCAACCATCGCAATTTGCGATCCCATCGCACCAGCGCCAACGACCGTCAGGTTTTGAATATCCATTACATCTTCAGCTCCTTTAATTTACGCGATCGTGTTACCTTTAGCAGCACATCCGCCACAGCCGCAGCCCTGTCTTCCGTGAGTTCACTGGTCATCGCCAAACAGGCCATGACCAGCGCAACCTTGCCATCTCTCCCGAAAATGGGAACTGCGACTGAAGATACGCCCTGCAGCAGACCGCCGTGCGAAACATGGACACCCGTTTCGCGAATCTCCTGCAAAACACGCACAAGCACGTCAACATCGGTGATGGTATTGGGCGTGTACTCAACAAGACCACGTGAAGCATATTCGTGCCAGATCGATTCATCCTCATAGGCGAGGAAACAGCGACCGAAGCCAGCACCGAGCAGAGGAAACTGTTGCCCGATAGAAACAGAAATCTTGACGTCTGTCGGTGGCTCTTCGGACGCGATGTAAATGAGATGATCGTCGTGCAGACGTTGCACGAGTACAGTCGTAAGTCCCGTCTGCTCGACGACGCGCGGCAGCAGTTCAATCGTCTGCGCGACCAGATCGTTGAGCTGTAGGGCGCGATTGCCGAGCGGAATCAGATATTGGCCGAGGCGGTAGCGTTTACTGTCGCGATCGTAATGAACAAAATCCTCAGCCTCCAGCGTCCGAAGCACCCGCAGGCAGGTCGTCTTGTTGGCGCCGGTCTGTTGCGCGATCTCCGTCAAGGTACTGGCTTGATACCGGAAACGGCTGAGCAGCTTTAAGATTTTAACGGCTAACTCAACGGAAGGAATATGGTATGTCACGGCTGTTTCCTCGCTCCTGTATGTCTCCGCGTTCCTGTCATTCACGATGTCCCGCCGCTTAGGACCAGTCGGTGATGACGGTCACGCCAATGCCGCCGTAATTCGTCATCGATTGGACAACGTCGCTTGCATCCCGAATGGAGATGGTATTCGTGACAAGTGCGCCTGGATTGAGCCGCTTCTCTCCCACCATCCGCAGCATCTGCGGGTATTTGGACGGCGGCATCCCAAGTGCGCCGACAATCCGCAGTTCGTGTTGGACGATGACATCTACGGGCAGGGGTACGGATCCTCGTTCTGAACTGGTTGTCATGCCGATTTGCAGGTGACGGCCGCGCTTGCGCAGACTGCCAATCGCGGCCTGACAGGTTTCTGCAATGCCCAATGCATCTACGGAAACGTGCGTACCGCCGTTCGTCATCTGCTTGATGACCTTTTTCGTCCGTTCCCGCGCAGCATTAACCGTCGCGACGGCACCAAACTGCTTGGCGAGTTCCAATTTATCGTCATCGATGTCAACCGCAATGACATTGGCCCCCACAGCCGCTGCAATCTGGACCGCGGATAGACCGACACCGCCACAGCCGTGTACCGCCACCCATTCGCCTGGCGCGAGCGCAACTTGATCGACCAGTCCGTGAAACGCCGTCATGTAACGGCACCCAAGCGCCGCAGCATCTTTGAAGGAGACGTTATCCGGCAGTTCAATCAGGTTGATGTCAGCATTCGGAATATGGACCAGTTCACCAAACCCGCCCCAATAGGAAAATCCGGGCATCTGAATCGATTGGCAGAGATTCTGGTGTCCACTGCGGCACTCTGGACAGCTGCCTTCCCCTTGGGTAAATGGCGTAATCACGCGCTGGCCCGGTCGAAAATGGCGTACATTCTCCCCAACCTGCTCGACCACGCCACTAAACTCGTGACCAAGGATGTGCGGCAGCGGGAATTTCATATTGATCCAGTCCCAGTCCCCCATCCATGCATGCCAGTCACTGCGACAAATCCCGTTCGCCTGAATCCGAATGATGGCCCCATCGGGTGTCACCTTCGGTTCAGGCATCTCGCGAACGACCAACGGCTGTTGAAACGCTTCCAACACAGCAGCTCTCATGCGCGTCCTCCAATCCCGGCCCGATACGCTACGTGTGATCACGTATGCGTAACGTGTGTTTCGTTTAGGCAGTTTCATATATGAAACAACATTACAAATATGAACCTTAGTTCGATTGTAGCCGTAGTCAGAAAGCGCTGTCAAAGGTTATTTTGGGGAGGTTAGTGCCGGATTCTCCGGAACGTACTAGAAGTTCATGTAGAAGATACCCGTCCGGGCAATCCGAATCAGATTGGGTTTTGGCTAGTCAGGCTACGGAACCGAGGGCATCGGAGTGAATAACGCATCAGGAATGCTCTATTGGTTCAAATCACCAATCCGGTCGCGAAATAAGGCCGCGTCAATATTTTATTTCGTCAGCATCCACCGACCCCCACCAGCCACACATCCTTCACATCCTACTTTTCTTCAATACATGCATGTTGGGTTGGCCAAACGGCACTGATATGATACCCCTCGGGGGAATATTGGGTAGATTCGTTTCAGTTAGCGGTAGAATTTCCCGCTACGGGTAAAAGCCCGCCAGTCAGACTGGCGGGCCTCCAATGTATTCATTCAAATCCTGCGAACTTCCTAGATTAACTTCAGCACGAGCGGGATTTGTCCGCGGTGGTGCGTGGAGTGCGTAATCGCGAAGGAAATCAGCTGGCGCTTGTTCAGTTCCACTGAACGCAGCTTGAGTCCTGGCTCATCGAGCGCTTCAGCGGTCAAGTTCTCAAGAACCGATTCCACATAAGGCACGACGTCGGCGAACGACTTGCGGATGGCTGCTACATCCCACGAGTTCGCCTTGAACGGTGCCTGCGTATCGATGCCTTCCATTTGGCCGGTCAGCGCCGAGAAGAATTTGCGTTCCACGCGCGTAACGTGATCGACTATCGAAGCAATATTATTGAACTGCTCGTTTGGTTTGGCCAGCCACTGTTCTTCTGACAGGTCACCCACCATTTGCTCGATGCTGTTATGTACGAACTTGAAAACCTCGAATTGATCAGCCAATTCTTTTAGCATGTCGATCCCCTCCTATTATTCTCCATCATATTTTACACCGTGCTTAGCGAAAACCCATGACCGGATGCGGTACATATGCACTCTCCAGCTCGCTGATTTCTTCCGCGGTGAGCTGAATATCGAGCGCCGCTACCGCGTCGTCCAGATGATGCATCTTGGTTGCACCTACAATCGGAGCCGTCACAGCCGATTTTTGCAGTACCCAGGCCAGCGCAATTTGTGCACGCGGCACACCGCGATTCTCCGCGACCGCCGTGACCCGCTCGACGACCTTCCGATCCGCGTCCGCGGTTGCAGCGTACAGTGACTTGCCAAATTCATCTGTTTCCGATCGCGCAGATGTTTCGTCCCAGTCACGCGTCAAGCGCCCCCGTGCCAATGGGCTCCACGGCAAGAGGCCAATCCCTTCTGCTTCGCAAAGCGGGATCATCTCTCGCTCTTCTTCACGATACAACAGATTCAGGTAGTTTTGCATCGATACAAAACGAGTCCAACCATGTTTCTCGGCGGTGTAGAGTGCTTTCAGAAACTGCCAGGCGTACATGGAGGAAGCGCCGATGTAGCGCGCTTTGCCCGCCTTCACCACGTCGTGCAGAGCTTCCATGGTCTCTTCGATTGGTGTTTCATAATCCCAGCGATGGATTTGGTAGAGATCGACATAATCGGTTCCCAGCCGCTTCAGACTGTTGTCAATCTCGGTCATGATTGCCCGCCGCGACAGCCCCGCTCCGTTCGGACCAGGCCGCATGCGGCCATGTACTTTGGTCGCAATGACAACGTCATCCCGATGCGCGAAGTCTTTCAGAGCCCGACCGACGATTTCTTCGCTAGTACCATCTGAATAAACATTGGCTGTGTCGAAAAAATTGATCCCCAGTTCGAGTGCACGTTTAATGAACGGACGCGCCTCCTGTTCATTGAGTACCCACCGATGGTTGCCTCACTCCGGTAAGCCGTAACTCATGCAGCCTAGGCAGATGCGTGAAACGTCGAGGCCAGTCGTCCCTAACTTTACGTACTCCATTCAGACAGTTCCTTTCTAAAAAACAACATGGCAACCAGAAAATCTGCCGTGCGGCCGAAATGTTTCCCGCCAATCCGGGCAGTTCGGCTTATGAGCGGTTGGCCAAAGCGGCTTCCCGCGCATGAATCGCGGCGATGGTTTGCGCAATGATTTCCTCAAACGAAACTTTATTCAGGTATTCCAACCCTGCTTCTGTAGTACCACCCGGCGATGCGACTTCATCAATTAGCTCGCCGGTTGGCGTTCCTTGCAGCAGCATTTTGGCCGATCCGAAGATCATTTGCCGTACAAGCCTGGCAGCGACATCCGGCGGAAAGCCATCGGCCCTGCAGATGGCTTCCAGTGCGCCGGCCAAGCGGTAGACAAGTGTCGGGGCGCTGCCTGTAATCGCAGTCAATTGCTCAACTTCCTGCTCGGTGCAGGCATGTGCCGTTCCGATACCACCCAAAATCACAGCCAGCATGCGATCGTCCCGCTCTCTCATCCAGGTTCCGCGGGTGTACAGCGAGATCGATTCCCGCACATGCGCGGCGGTATTTGGCATCACCCAGGCGGTTGGGGTACCCGTGGGCAGAAACCGTTCAAGATAACTTACGCCTGTCCCAGCCGCTACCGTGACCACCAGCTGTCTATCAACAAGCGTTGACAGCGTCTTGAGGATATCTGCATGTGCATGCGGCGGAACGGCTAGCAGAATCAAATCGCTGTCACTGACAGCCCCCTGCCACTGCCGAACGGCACGCACACCATACTGTGCATGCAATGCCTGGAGCTTCCGCTCGTCACGTTGATTCGATACGATAATCTGTTCGGGCCGCACCCCACTGTTGTGAATCAGCCCGGCAATCATCGCATTTGCCATACGCCCAGCACCCAAGCACAGGATACGGATTCCTTCCATTCGCCACGCTCCTCCCTTGGAAACTGAGTGTGATTTAGTCAATATTTATATCATAAATTTGGAAACGATGCGAAACGGAGACTACAGAAGCCGCTTGCGAGCTTCATGATAACGGCAGATAACCGCTTATTCCACACTTTTCTTGACCCACCCGCCAAATAAGCTGTTTGGAGCCCCTTAAGACGATACTTGGTGACAATAACCAACCTCCGAGTTGTCGATAGGCTGTCCAGAGCAGCTTAAATGCAATGATGTGACCCGAATTTCCGGCAATAAGCTGCTATTTGCTGTTATTTCTGCCTCCCGTTCGCTCCCTCGAAGAGTCACTTCCTGCCCCCCATCTTTTCATAAACGGAATTGAAGTCATCCGAAAAAAGCACGAGTGAGCGTAGCATAGAACATCCAATCTCTGTATATTTATTCACACCAAATAGAATATTTATCCGTTGCATTCTTGAAAGATGCGTATATAATCGAGCTTATTCATGGATATCTTCATCATGATAAAGTAGTAGAACACCAAACCATCATTAATATTTATACAAACAGAGGAGTGGAAACCATGGAGCATATGGCGGTTGAACAGACGACTTCCTACGCACTTGAGCAGCGGTCACGGCTCAAGAAAGTGCTGTCGACGCGCGATCTCGTTCTGTTCACGACGTCCGGCCTCATTGGCATCGATACGATGCCCCAATCAGCAAGCTATGGCATTCAGACGATTTTTTGGGTCATTGTGTCCTGCGCACTTTTTGCTGTTCCGTACGCGTTTATCGCAGCAGAACTCGGCACGACGTATGTCAAGAACGGCGGTCTCTATGTATGGATTAAAGAAGCGTTCAATCCGTATCTAGCAAGCCTCACAACTTTTCTGTACTGGCTGAGCAATCCCATCTGGATGGCGAGTCTGGCCGTTGAAGCAGTCGGCATCCTCGAAAGCATGCTGGGTGCCCATTGGTTCAAAGACACACAGTGGTGGATCTGCCTGCTGTTAATATGGCTGGTTGCCTTACTCGAAATTTCCTACTTAAATATCGGTAAATGGCTGCCGAATATCGGTGCCATTATCAAGTTTGTACTGCTGCTGGCCGTTGGCTTTATCGGGATTGGCATTGCCATTCAACACGGGCACCCAGCCAACTCGTTTGCACCTGCAAACTGGCTGCCGACGAGAGCCGTTACGGTAGCCTATCTGCCTGTGCTCATGTATCAATGGCAAGGCTTCGAGCTGCAGTCCAACGCCGCACAGGAAATGACGAACCCGCAGCGCGGAATCCGCGTATCAATTATCTGGTCAGTGATTCTATCTGCTGTCGGCTATGCGATGGGTGTGTTTGGCATGCTGCTTGTGATCCCGCTGAAAACCATGTCGAACGTCAGCGCTTTGTTCGACACATTCAAGGTCTGCTCATGCCCCATTCGCCCGTCCTGCCTGTAATTGCCGTGCTGATTATCATTGGCCTGCTGTCAAGCGGAACCACCTGGCTGTTGGGGGTCGATCGCGCATTCGCTGCTAGCGGCTACGATGGAAACATCCCGCAGTTCTTCGGCCATTTCAACAAGCGCTTTGGCACACCAGACTTGATTGCAGTATTGGGTGCACTTGTCTCTTCATTAATTCTGTCGCTCAGATTGTTCGTCGGGAGTGGTACAAGCGGCTTGGGAGAGGTCTATCAGCTGCTTCTGTACATGGCCATCCTGGCTGGAACAGCGCCTTATCTGCTGATGTTTCCAGCTGTACTCATCTTTCGCAAACGGTACCCAGACGTCAAACGGCCGTTTTCAATTCCTGGCGGTAAAGTTGGTGCCTGGAGCTGCGTGATTATCGGCATGCTGTGGATCGTTTAACGTTTATCTTTCGCCTTTATGCCAAACGGCCTTAGTTCCACGTGGTCAGACGTTGAACAAAGCCTGCTCGGCACATTGATTGCGCTGGCGATGCCTCCCTTCTGTTTCTGGCAGCGCGCGAGCAGCGCAGGAAATGTGCAGTATCTGCTCTAGACCAAGGCGATGCCATCGTCAGATCGTAACCCCGGATAGCAAAAAGGATCGCGTACGCCCTGTACGCGATGCCTTTTTTGAGCCCTGTTAAATCACGTCGGTCAGCTGACTGAGCAGCTGGGCCTTCGGCATATAGCCCACTAGCTGTTTGACCGGCTGTCCATTTTTAAACACAATCATGGTCGGAATGCTCATAATTCCAAACTGGGATGCGGTGTTTGGATTTTCATCGACGTCCAATTTGGCTACAACCAGTTTATCCTCGACTTCATTTATGGATACTTCTTCAAGCACTGGTGCCATCATTTTGCACGGGCGGCACCAAGTCGCCCGAACGTCGACCAGAACCGGCTTGTCCTGCTTCACAACCTGCTCTAAGAAGATCTGCATGGGTCACTTTTACTGTCGCCATCTTCATCCTCCCAAGGAAAGCATAACGGCCGGATTGCTTCGTGCCGTATGCGTCTGATATTGTATGATGCCCAGTTCTCACAATGAAGCGTGCTACTTTAGGAACATCTTCATCCGCTTCAAGCTATTTTTGGCGTTCGGATATCAGACCGGAACATCAAATCGCGTCGTTTGCACCAAAACACCTTTATGGTGCGAAAACGTGTCAAAGCTTCCTTTACCATGATACGCTCCGATACCGCTGTTGCCAACTCCGCCAAACGGCAGATAAGGCGACGTAAAGTGGTAGATCGTATCGTTAATACAGCCGCCGCCAAACGGTACGTTCTGCAGAATCCTGTCCTGCACGTCGCGTCTTCCGGTAAAAAGATAGAGTGCCAATGGATTCGGTGAATGCTGGATGCCGGCTATCGCCTCATCGACTGTTTCGTAGGTTAACAGCGGAAGAATGCGACCAAAGATTTCTTCCTGCATAACAGCGTCTGTCCATGCTGCGTCTTCAATCACCGTTGGCTCGATGATCCGTTCCTGAACGTCGGCCCGGCCGCCAATGGCGATTCGAACGCCCTTTAAGTAGTTCATCAGTCGCTCAAAATGACGATCCGTGACAATCCGTGTCATAGTCTCATTTTCAAGCGGATCGGTCCCATAGAGAGACTGAATTTCTTTTCGCAGCGCTGCGATGAAAGGCTGCTGTATGCGTTTGTGTACATATACGTAGTCAGGCGCAACACAAGTTTGCCCCGCATTCATGAATTTTCCCCACGCAATTCGTTTTGCCGTCAAGTGGAGATTAGCGTCCTCATGCACGATGCAGGGGCTCTTGCCACCAAGTTCCAGCGTTACTGGAGTTAAATGCCGAGCGGCAGCAGCACTGACGACTTTGCCGACTGCGACGCCGCCAGTAAAGAAAATATAATCCACTTTCTCTGCAAGCAGTGACTGACTGGTTTCAACCCCGCCTGGAACGACTGTGATGTAGTTTTGGGGAAACGCACGGCCGATGAGCTCAGCCATGACTTCCGATGTCTTAGGGGTAAGCTCGGATGGTTTGATAATGGCGCAGTTGCCGGCAGCGATGGCTCCAACCAGTGGTGCAACAGCTAACTGAAACGGGTAGTTCCACGGCGAAATAATCAACGCCACCCCGTAGGGATCGGCATAAATCCGGCTTTTGGAACCGATGTGCGTCAGCGGTGTCTTCACACGTTGCGGCCTGACCCAACGTTTGAGATGCTTCAGTGTGAAGCTGATCTCAGACAGAACGATGCCAATTTCCGTTGCGTATGCATCAAATTCAGACTTCCGAAGATCGTCATGCAAAGCGGCCGTCAACTTCGCTTCATTCGCCCGAATGGCTGTCTGCAGCGCCTTTAGCGCATCAAGACGAAAGGTAAGCGATTTCGTTTGACCAGTCTGAAAAAACGATCGCTGCTCTTCAACCAGTTCATGGTAGGTTTCCATTCATAGTCCCTCCCGCTACAGGTTTAGCCAATCACGATCTGTTTTTCCGTATCATCCTTGTGTTCTCGGTAAAACCGAACAATTGGGGGCAAAAGATCTTTCAGATCCGGACATGAGATACCGGAACCGCGCAGGTCTGCCTGTGCTTGCGTGCAGTCATACACCGACTCGCAGGTAAAGTAGTCAAGCGCTTCTTTTTCCGTGCCCAGCCAGCGCCGAAAAGACGGTATGGCAAGGCACCATTTCGCCAGCGTCAACGGGATCATTCCAATTGGCGACCGCCCCAGATATGCCTCCATGAACATCCGGTATTCCTCTTTCATCGTGTAAGGATGCGGATTGGTTAAATGATAAGTCCTGCCCGCGCCGTGCTCAGCATGTCCTAAATACAGCGCGGCATCGAATATGTAGTCAACGGGTACAAAATTCCCTTCTGCACGCCCGAACCCCAAATACGGAATCACGGGCAAAAAATGCAGTCGGTCGAAGAAATTCAGAATAAAGTAGGGACCATCAAACTTGATTGTCTCGCCAGTCTGCGAGTGGCCAATCACGATACCGGGGCGAATAATCGTCGTCGGAACACTGTCTATCACCGCTTGGACGCGTTTCTCCGCTTCGAACTTCGTATGCTCGTAGTGATTCTTGAAGCCTTGCCCCATGTCCAATTCAGTCTCCAGAATTGTGCCCGTACGTGTTCCAGAGACGTACGCTGTGCTGAAGTAGACATATCGCTTCAGCCGTTTGAGGCTGGATGCAAAGCGGTTGACGTGTTCAGTACCAACCACATTCACGCGATAGGCAATATCCTTTGGAACCGCTAAATCATAGATTGCGGCAAGATGAAATAAATGTGTAACCGTGTTCTGCAGTTCCGGCTTGAGCGCTACGTCGATGCCCAAATCAGGCTCGGTAATGTCCCCTTCAATCACAGTAAATTGATTGGTTGAGACTGAGACGTCCTCCTTCTTCACGATGGAACGCAGTTCAGCTTCTGCCACGTCGAAGAAACTTGGGAGAACAAGTAGATAGATATGGTCAATGTCGTACGGACGAGTTCGGATGAGGTTTTGGATGATTGAGCGTGTAATGAAACCGGGAAATCCAGTAAAGAAGTATGTATTTGCCATCCGCATAGCCTCCATCACCGTCAAACGCGATTGATAGAAATTATGCACGAAAGGGTATATTCAGACAACAAGAATTCAGCTTAAATCGCGCGGCAATCTTACTCAACACGGATGTTCTTGATCTCCAGATTCATCGGACTGTTGCAGAGAGGGCACGACGGGTCATCACCTTCGATAAACTCTTGCCGCGACCAACAGTTGCACACAGAACACTGCCAGACTTCAGTGTCTGCATAAATGTGTTCGATGACCGGTTTCTTTCCACCTTTGTAACTCATTGCACCATATCCCTCCTGATGTCATTGGTTGGGTAGGAAAGCCCGCAGAATATGAACCGATCCCTTACCGGCTTAAACCGGTAAGGGACTGTTCACTGGAAGGTTTAGCGTACGTTTGCAGCCTGTGGGCCTTGGCGCTTCAACAATGTCGAATGTGACGTGCTGGCCTTCTTCAAGTGCCTTATAGCCTTCGCTCTGAATGGCGCTGTAGTGTACGAATACGTCGTCTGCGCCTTCTACTTCAATAAAGCCAAAGCCCTTTTCTGCATTGAACCATTTCACTGTGCCTTCACTCACGTTTCGTATCCTCCTTGTCATTGTTGCAACATGTCGGTTCATGTGAATCAAAAGCCGCTCTTTTCTGCACCCATTTGAGGCGCGGAAAAGAACGGCTCAACATGTTTACAACCAGTGTGGCTTGCCTTGGTGAACACATTTCAGGATATCAGAGCCTTGTCCCAAACACAAACACGAGGTCTGCCAGAGCCCGTCAAGCTAAATTGCGCGCCTCCGCAGCGACTTCCACAAGTCCCTTGGCAAACTGGCCAAGTGCTGCAAACCGCTCGTCTTTCGTCTGTCCACGCCAGTAGCGATAATAAATCTGCTGCACGATGCCAGCCGCTTTAAAATAGGCAAATGTCATGTAAAAGGCCATATCGTACAAATCGCGTCCGATTTCCCGAGCATACATCTCCATCAACTCCGCGCGAGTTGGGAAGCCATCCTCTGTAGTGACAGCAGACACCCCTTGTGCCAGTACCGGATGATCGCCCTTTTGCGCCCAGTAGGAGAGCGTGATGGCCAAATCAGACAATGGATCGCCGAGCGTTGCCATCTCCCAGTCTACAACGCCTTTGACAACACTGGGATCCCGTTCATCCAACAGCACATTGTTGAACTTGTAGTCGTTATGAATCAACGTTGCGCCGCTATTTGTCGGCAAGTGTTCAAGCAGCCACCGGCCCACCTCTTCAGCATGTGGAATAGGCGCATCCGTCTGCGCCAGTTGATGTCGTTTGATCCAGCCCTCAACCTGCCGCCGCATGTAACCGTCCGGATGTCCCAACATGGCAATGCCGGGCTCATTCGGTCCGACGTTGTGAATCATCGCCAGCATCCGAATCAATCCTTCAGATGCTGCACGCCGCGCCTCGGCCGTATCCGGCAGCGATTCTGGCCAGTTCCGGTCGACCACGATGCCGGACAGCCGCTTCATCACGTAAAATGGCGCGCCAATCAGATTTACATCTTCGCAAAATACGTACGGTTCAGGGGCAGCTGGCACGTGCGGATGAACAGCCCGCAACAGGTTGTATTCGCGCTGCATGTCATGCGCTTTGGGTGCGACCGGTCCAAGCGGCGGCCGACGCAGAACGCCCTCCCAGTTACCAATCTTCAGCAAGTAGGTCAAATTCGAGTGTCCGGCTGCGAACTGAGTGACTGTCAGCGGGTCCTGCGGCAAGTTCTGAATGCGGCTACGCAGGTAACGCTCAACTTTGTCGACAGCAAATGACTCGCCTTGCCGCACAGGAACGGTTTCGGCCATCGTAATCCTCCTCGCTTAAAGAGGTTGCCCGAAAAGGGTCACCCGGGGCTATCGCCCGGCCTGAACGGGTCCGGGGTGTCCACTGAACACCCGGCTTTGCCCCCCACAGGGGACCAGACGCTGTACGCATTTTTGTCCGCTTCCTTGCACCGTGCGACATCTTATAAGGCGAGACTTGGCGCTATGCGCCATAGCGAGACCTATCCCCTTGTGGGGCGTTGACCCTTTTTCGGACACGCAAATTAAAACCTGTCCAGACACTCGTACGCGCGCAATTCCAGCTTGGCGACATCCCTGCGGTGAACTTCGTCCGGTCCATCCGCAATCCGAAGCGTCCGTACAGCGGCCCACATCGAAGCGAGTGGGAAGTCATCGCTTACACCGGCTGCGCCGTGAACCTGTATAGCGCGATCGAGCACCTTGAGCGCCATGTTCGGCGCCACCGCTTTAATCATCGCGATTTCCTTGCGTGCCGCTTTATTCCCGACTGTATCCATCATGTACGCTGCCTTGAGCGTGAGCAGCCGTGCCTGTTCAATCTCCATGCGCGATTCGGCGATCCAATCGCGAATCACACCCTGATCCGCGAGCGGCCGGTGAAAGACCACGCGGCTGCGTGCACGTCTGCAGAGAAGTTCGAGCGCGCGCTCAGCGACGCCAATGGCTCGCATGCAGTGATGGATGCGCCCGGGGCCGAGCCGCCCCTGGGCGATGGCAAAGCCTTTGCCCTCTCCCCAGAGAATATTGCTCACGGGAACGCGAACATCTGTGAAACTGATCTCGGCGTGGCCAGACGGCGCGTCATCGTAGCCGAAAACAGGCAGGATTCGTTCTACTTTCACCCCTGGCGTGTCGAGCGGTACAAGAATCATTGACTGCTGTTCATGTAATGGCGCTTCCGGATTGGTCTTCCCCATGACAATAGCGATTTTAGAGCGGCGATCCGCCCCTCCGGTCGACCACCATTTCCGGCCATTGATAACGTAGGTATCGCCATCGCGAACGATGCTGGTCTCAATATTCGTTGCGTCAGATGAAGCCACGTCCGGTTCCGTCATGGAAAAACAGGAGCGAATCTCCCCTGCCAACAGGGGCTTCAGCCACCGCTCCTGTTGTTCGGGTGTTCCGTACTTGAGCAATACCTCCATATTCCCTGTATCTGGGGCGTTACAGTTGAAAACTTCCGGGGCAATTGCAGATTTCCCCATGATCTCGGCCAGCGGCGCGTACTCGAGGTTGGTCAGCCCCTCTGCGGTTTCCGTCTTCGGCAAAAATAAGTTCCACAGACCTGCGGCTTTGGCTTTCGCCTTCATTTCCTCCATGACAGGCGGCGTTTGCCAGCGCTTTCCTTCCTGACGAATCGTTTCAAAATAGATCTTTTCCCCTGGAAAGACGACCTCGTCCATAAAGGCAGTGAGTTTTCGTTGAAGCGCTTTCACTTTATCAGAATAAGAAAAGTCCATCGTCGTCTCTCCTTACCCATCCGCTTGCACTGCGCTTGGCTGGTTACCGATGGTTGCTTATTGAGCAAGCATGCCGCCGTCGACTGAAAGAATTTGTCCGGTTGTGTAATCAGAGGCAGCAGAAGCAAAATAAAGCGCCGCACCCTGCAAATCGCACTCGCCCCCGACACGCCCCAGTGGAATTGCCCGCGTGATGGCGTTGCCTGCTGCGGCCAGAACATCTTTTGTCATCTTGGTTGGGAAGAAACCAGGCGCAATCGCGTTGACATAGATCCCATGACGCGCCCATTTGACGGCGAGATCTTTCGTCAGCGAGATGATTCCACCCTTGCTTGCGCTGTAGCCTACTGCGTCCAGGACACTCAGGTGGTGTACCGCGAAAACCAGCCGCCGAGGCAATGTTGATGATTTTGCCTCCCCCCTGCTGCTCCATATAGCGGCCAACTGCCTGAGACATCAGGAACGTGCCAGTCAAATTGGTCTGTACAACTTTTTGCCATGCATCGTACGGCATTTCCAATGCTGGCGCACCCCACGAGGCGCCGCCATTGTTCACCAGGATATCAATCCTGCCGTAGACCTTTACGGTCTCATCGACAACAGCCTGCACGGATTCCGGAGAAGTCACGTCAAGCGCCAGTGCCAGGGCTTCCCCACCACCGGCGACGATGGCCTTTGCCAATGCCTCACAATTCTCCACACGCCGCGAGCACAGCACGACCTTCGCCCCAGCTTCCGCATAGGCCTGTGCGATTTGGGCGCCAAGTCCACGTCCACCACCAGTAATCAAAGCAACCTTTCCATCAAGGCGAAACAAATCGAGCACAGACATACATTCACCTCATTTACAAGTTGTCGGCGAATCGATGGCATGAAACGACAAACTGTCATTCAGTTGTTGGACCTATATAGGAAAGTACGAGGCAAGAATATAGCTTATGAATTCACATAGTTCGAAATGTTATTAAAAAACCACTCGACGCCTGCCGACCAATCTGGGTTGGTAGCATATAAGCCCCATGGATTTTTCGGATCGTTCAGCCAGTCAAACACGTTTTCACCTGCCGGCGGCGGTACAGACAGTTTGTGACGAACGGTATTTGCGGCAATGGCGGCGGTGTCAGCCAGTCCCCATGACGGCCGATATTCTACGGTCCACTGCCAGCTATAGTAGACATTAAACGGGTTCGTTCGGATCTCTGCCGCATCTGGTCCCGGTGGCACAAAGTCTTGTTCCTGGCCTGTAATTGCAATCAGCAGAATGGGGTTGACGTTGTAATCCTTCGCAGCCTGACAAATTGTCTCGATATCACTGAGTGTGAACGTCGAATGCCGTGTCTGGACATACGCATATAACTTTTGCGGCGACACAGGCTGATATTGAAGATTGGCCTCTACGATATTGCCAGACTGTGTGGCCTGAATGGCTTCTTCCTGTTGTATCTGCTGTTTTAAATCTGCTACCTGTTGCTGGGTGAGGTGCATTTGTTGGCTGTACTGCGATTCTTCCTGCTGAAGCGCGCTGATATTCTGGTTGACCAGTGTGATAGAGTGACGCTTTTGTCCAGACAAGGAAATTTCCGCCTGCTGCATGTTATACAACTGTACGCCTTTTAGCTGTAACTGGTGCAAGGATGCGTTTTGCGCGGATCGTTCCTGATTCAGCTGTTTTTGTAAGGTGGTAACCTGGTCAAGCAAATCCTTTTCACTCTTGGCAACCGTGGCGATCATCGTCAGTCGACTCAACAGATCGGAAAAACTGGTTGACTGCATCAGGACATACAAATAGGGAACCGTTCCGTTTTCGTAACTGGCGCGCAGCATATCATCAACTGCCTGCTGGTCGCTGTTCAGCTGGGTTTGCGTTTGCACAATCTGTTTCGTCAAATCGCTGATCTTGATCTGGAGCTGCTGTTGCTGCTGTTGGTTGACGCCAATATTCTGCTTCGTTTGTGCCAGTGCCTGCTGCGTTTGGTTGAGTGACTGCTGCAGAAAATGCGTTTTCTGCTTCTGACTTTGTATTTGCTGGGAAGTCTGATTCATCTGTGATTGTAGTTGCTGCGCCTGCTGCTGTTTCTGCTGCAGTTGTTGCTTTTGATTAGAGAGTGTATCCGCCCATGAGGTTCCCGCAAGCACCGAACTGAATGTAAGCAGTGTACCAGCAATGAGCATGACCTTTTGTGTCGACTTCAATCGCCACAACTCTCCTTTCAGTCTTCGAAAAAATTCGACGAATCCTACGAACTTTCTTCAGTGTAACATGAGAATCGGTCGAATCTCGTATAAATTGGACGATTCTACCTTGTTAGTTTCCGGTCAACCGTGTCGCTTGGGTTCTACCTAAATTCAGACTAGTCTAATTTTTGTTGCAGAACTCACTTCGAGATTGTACCCACTGAACCCTGCTTCGATGATTGCTGGTAAGCGGGCAGCGGTGACGTAATTGAAGACTTTCAGGCCAAAATGGCTGCCTATCCAGGCAAGGAAGCGGCCGTATTTTTTCCCCAGCGGTACAATGGCGCAGCAGATTGCGCTGCGGATTTGGTGCGATCGCAAAGGTCAGCCAAAGAAGGTCTGCCAAAGGTAGCCTATCATCCACGGTGTCACCTGGAGATCCATGAACAGGATGGTCTCCTGGATGGCGCACGACTCTTTGAGAGCCTGCCATTTTATCAAAAGTCAGCAGCAGACATCTGCGTATTGTTTGACAGTGTCTATGTGTCGTTTTACAAGGGGATTGGCGGAATTGCCGGCGCCATTCTCGCTGGCGATCGCGATTTCATCGAGGAAGCAATCGTGTGGAAACGTCGGCATGGCGGGGATTTGATCAGCCTCTACCCATATATTCCGAGCGCCGACTACTATTTCAACCAAAGAATCGATCGGATGGAACGTCAAAGAAGTAAGTGATACGGGCTGCTCCTTCGAAGCGAGCATCGGGGACTTGTACGCAAGTGTTGCTCCAGCAGTGCGACGGCAGGCCATCAACGTCCTGAACGAGAAGTTGGCTGCTGTCGACTGACGACTGATTACGAGTCGTGAATGTCGAGCATGAGAGCAGACGCTGCTATTGCGTCTGTTCTGCGTGACTGCCCTGGCAGTCTGGGCACGTGCCGAATAAATCGGCTCGGTGGCTGCGCACTTTAAAGTCTTCTGGCACATGAAATGTGGGGCAAGCATCGTGCAATTCGACAATCCGGTGGCAGGACAGACAGACGAAGTGATGATGGTGATCGCACCCGCAAAACGCATAATAAATGGTGCCATCGACTAAAAAGGGCGTGGCTGCTCCCACTTTTGTGAGCGTTTCAAGCAGACGGTAGACTGTGGTCAATCCGGTTTTCAGACCTGCGGCCTGCGCGTGCTCGTGTAGCTGCGCAGGCGTCAACATCGTGGACGATTGCGCAAACAGCTCCAGCAACTGTTCCCGCTCTTTTGTCAAACGGAGTTTTTGCTGATGCAGCAGCGCCTTGATTTGTTTTACGTCCATGATGCACCCGCCCCCGCTGGCTGTACGCCGTTTCTTGTCAAGATCATAGTGTGATATGGAACGACACGTCAAGGATCTGCGACTCACGTTGTATCCAGCCACGAATCTCGTTATGATAGAACAGACACTTACGTAAACGTAAGTTATGAAAATGAACGAAAGGTGGTGAACCCAAAGTTCCGGAGGTGAACTTTGGTTGCGATGAAAGTAGCAGACGGTGTAGAAATGCTTGAACTTGAAATGAACGCGATGGGCAACAAAATGACCATTCACCCCACCGTCATCTATGACGATGAACATGCCATCCTCATCGATACGGGTATGCCAGGGCAACAGGAGGCCATTCAAACGGCAATGGAGAAGGCTGGCATTCCATGGCAGAAACTCAACACCGTGATTCTCACGCATCAGGACATCGACCACATCGGCAGCATTCAGGAAGTCCTTGCCGCCGCCGCAAAACCGCTGAACGTATATGCGCATGCGGACGATAAACCGTACATCGAAGGCGATCTTCCGCCGATTAAGATGAACCCGGAGCGCGTGCAGCAAATGGTTGAGCGCCTGCCGGAAGAGATGCGCGAACAGGTTTCAGCGATTTTTCTCAATCCGCCAACCGCCAAGGTCACCAAAACAGTGGCAGACGGCGAAGTGCTGCCGTTCTGCGGAGGCATCGAAGTCATCTTTACGCCTGGTCATACGCCTGGCCACATCAGTCTCTATCACCGTCCATCGAAGACAGTCATTACTGGCGACTCAACGGTCAGTGAGAATGGCAAAGTGCTGGGGCCAAACCCACAGGCAACGCCCGACATGGAGCAAGCGCTCGCATCCCTGAAAAAGTTCACATCATTCGATATCGCAAAGATGATTTGCTACCACGGCGGGCTGTGCGACAGTCAAGTGAACGAACAGTTGCGGGAACTGACGAAGTAAGCGAATGTCCCAGTTGTCCGAAAAGTAGAGTTCTTAACCCTACAAGGGGCGGTATCACTGGCGTTCTTGCCTGATACTGCCCCTTTTTTCTGAAGGCTGCGTTCGCAACGATATAAGCATCGGGGGTAACAACCCTTGTGGTCCATATGATGACTGTTTATGCTCGAGATGTATCAAACGGGGGAGACAAAAGTGATGGAGTCGGAAGAAGTCATTCAAGTTTGTCAAGGCGTGTTGAATGGCAAGCGTCGTGGATTTCCAAACCTCGAACAACAAACGGGATATAAACTAAGTACTCACATGAGTCCTTAGGTTCACCTGAGACCAGGTTTCTTTGTTCTGACTTGATAAAGCCTCCGTCCGGAGAAAAGCCTTGTTGTTCATTTCGGAATAAACAAGCAACAATCATGGTAACAATGGCCACCGGAAAAATAAACCATTTGTAATTGTCATCCGACATATTAAAGATCCACGCAGTCAGTGTTGACAGCCCCCATATCGCGTTACTAACAAACAATACCGTAAAAGCCGTGGCAAGAATAATGATAAGAATTCCCACGTGTTCCACCGGCGAGCCCGTCAAGCGTAGTAATTGAATGGCGAATGGAAGTGAGAAAGAGATGTCTTGTGACTTCCCACCCTAAATTTAAGATCACCTGCGAGAGATACGATTACAATTATAACTCCGCCAGCGATAGTGCTGATGATGGGATACCAAACCGATCGCCGCTTTTTGTGTTGGTAATAGGGACTCAACATGAGGACGATATTAAACCCGAAGTACAGTGGATACAGATGATAAATACCGTTAATGGTGTTCGTCCAACTGGTCATGGTATATGGAATCCACAAACGATGTGCTTGAAATAGGAGAACCAGGAAAATGACAGCCATGCCAAGCCAAGTAAGTGGGTGTACGATGCTGGCAACACGTGCTAAGAGTCAATCCCGCGCCAAGCCCCTCTGGCAGGTTTCACGCCGACTGTCCCTTCTCACGAGTAGTGTCCTTATTCCAAGTTTCAAGTAACTTCTGTTCTGTGTATTCCATACTTAGACGAATTACCCCAGTGGTCTTTGTTATTTGGTGCGCAATATCTTGTTCTGACCCATCATATAGTTACCAACAACTGGCCTGATTAACCTATGCTCCGGTTTTAGCGCGGCTTAATTGAGCGACGCGTACCGCTATCATTTTCGCTCATCATGCTGAATGCATATCTGTACCAACCATATTGTCTCTTCTGTGTCTATTTGTTCAACGCTCGTCTCCAAATGCATCTTTACGCCTGAAAATCTGCTGAATGTTTCATGACCTGCGCGGTGATCTCGTACGAGTGCAGACGCGCTTCGTGATCGTAAATCTGCGAACTGATAATCATCTCATCGGCCTGCGTCGCATCCAACAGCCGTTGCAGGCCGCGTTGTACAGTCTCTGGGCTGCCAATTACGGTGAACGTATTGCGTTCAGCCAGTGCTGCCTTTTCGAGATCGGTACACAAATCGTCGATGTTGTCGACCGGTGGCCGCAGCTGCCCGGGTTGTCCACGCATCAGACTGAGCTGTTGCTGCTGCATCGACGTCGCAAGGCGGCGAGCTTCGTCATCTGCATCCGCTGCAATGACGTTGACGCCAATCATCGCGTATGGTTTATCGAGGCTCTCTGAAGCTTGAAACCCCTCACGATATAAGTACAGGGCGGTCTGCGTATAGGCAGGCGAAAAGTGGCTGGCAAACGCAAACGGAAGGCCCAGCCGACTCGCCAGTTGTGCGCTGAAATCGCTCGAACCCAAGAGCCACAGCGGAATCTTCAGGCCCTCTCCAGGAACCGCATGCACGGTCGTGCGCGGTTTCTCAGACTGAGGCAAAAAGTATGACTGCAGCTCTGCCACGAGGTCAGGAAAGTCTTCCCCATTGCGATTCGGTCCCCGACGCAGCGCTCGTGCGGTCAGATGATCAGTCCCAGGCGCACGCCCCAGTCCGAGATCAATTCTCCCCGGATACAAAGACTCAAGCGTGCCAAACTGTTCTGCAATCACGAGCGGTGAGTGATTTGGCAACATGATGCCGCCCGAGCCAACGCGAATGGTCGATGTGCCCTCGGCGATGAAACCAATCACAACAGACGTTGCAGAACTGGCAATGCCAGGCATGCCGTGATGTTCTGCCACCCAGTATCTTTTGTATCCCCATCGCTCTGCGTGTTGCGCTAAGTCGCGTCCGTTACGCAGCGCTTCGCCTGCACTACCCCCGACGACAATCGGCGCCAAGTCCAGGATAGAGAATGCGATGTCAGTCAATTTCTTTATATTTGCCACGTTAATCACCTCTTGATTCAAAGCCTGTCGGTGTCTTATGTACGCTGAAATGCTGTCACCAGCCGTTCGATGGCCGCTCTGTAGGTCGGTTTACTCCAATTGTTATAGGACGGATGTGGGATGTCGGAGATGACCTGCCAGTTCGGAGAGTGAATGTCTGCAAGCGCAAAGAACTTTTGCGCGAATCGTCCGCAGGGGACGAGAACGAGTGGACGATCACGTAGCTCGCTAAGACGCTTGCGCAGATTGCGAAGCACGATCTCCTGAACAATTCCCCAAGCTGGATCACGGTACGCCGTGGCCGCACCGGCTGTCCGCAAGTTCCCAAGAATCCGAAGCAATTCAGTCTCTGCCGGTCCGAACGACTGATCGCCATACGCACTCTGCTGCATTGGGATGTTACATACGTTCATCAGCCCTACGCGATCGATAGAAGGACGGTGAAGCTGCTCGTCCCAATTTTTCTTTACAATGATACCCAGCGGCAGATGGCCATATGCCTCACCAAACAGGTAGCGGCTCATAGAAGCGCCAGACGAGCCGGAAACCGGTGCACCATACTTTAACTCCTGTATATGCGGGCTCTCGAGCAGGAAGATGAACACTGCCGTATCCGGCACAATATCCTTGACGGCGTACTGCTTGGCCAGCTGATTGGCCGCATCGCGATAGCGTGTATAAAGTGCGTCCTCTATTCCATGTACATTCTGTGCAGTCACCGCAACAACCTCCGTAAATGCATCCTATCAATTAGGATAGCACTGCTTGAACAGAAGGGCTGTTCCCGCTGCAGCAACTGCTGCTTGTGGAACAGCCCCGTATTGGGTGGATCCGAACGAAATCCGTCAGTATTGATATGTGTACTTCTTGCCGAAGCCCAACATCCACAGCAGCACAATCAACCAGACAAGTGAGACAAGGTCGATGAACGGAATGATGAGGCCAATATAAATCAAGAGCCAGAGTGGATTCATGCCGAATGCCCGGAATAGCTTTACCTGCCAGATGATGCTAATTACAATGAACGGAATCAACAGGACAAATTCGATGACTGTTCCAAGCAGATTGTGCAAACTGAAGGTAATCACTTCCCCAGCTACCGGAAAGAGCATCCACAGATAGTTCCACATGCTGACCCGGATGACACGGAAGTACGGGATCATATTGAAAATAGGAATAAAAGCGAGCCATGGCATCAGTGTCTTGGCCTTCAAAAACATAGCGAACATCGGAATCGTAACCAATAGATAGAACACGATTGCAATCACGATGATGGCGGTCAGTATACCTGGTGGCAAAACAGAAAATGCGTTAAATGGATTCGTGGAAACGGCCGTCATGTGTACCCCCAATATCACAAAATGTATTCCCTGCTGATTAGATGCTATGACGTACTCGACGTGCACAGAATAGCGTCATGATGTCGCCAACTGCGCCAGTACCAGAATGATGGAAAGTTGCATCCCCCTAGATATGTAAATTCAAGACAGCAGTCGCTACACAGGTTCGACATTTCCCGCCAGTTTCCTTGAAGCACAGTATAATTTTCGGGATAAGGCATACTTTTGACAATGGCACAGGACTGGACTAGAGTCAGATTGTCATAAATGAATCATCATTGTGAGGCATCCATAGATGCAAGAAATGAAAAGCAATTCACTCATGTCCTCCCGCTGGCGCTGGCTGGTATTGACCGTCATTTGTATCGCCTATCTGCTCGTGTTTACACAGCGCACTGGCCCTGGTGTGATATCTGACCAGCTGCAAACCGAATTCCATGTATCCGCTGCCGTACTTGGCACCATTACAAGCATTCAATATCTTCTCTATATGATTGTGCAGATACCCGTTGGCCTGTACGGCGATAAAGCGGGCCCGAGCGAATGCTTGTCACCGGCGTCCTGCTCGATGGTATTGGAACCGTCGTGTTTTCAACTTCGCACACTTTCAGCCTGCTGCTCGTCGGCCGAGCCATTGTAGGACTTGGCGATGCGCTCATCTGGGTCAACATCGTGCTCATCCTCGGCAAGTGGTTCGCTCCAGCGCGTTTTGCCGCAGTCCTCGCCGTTGTCAACACGGCCGGCAATGCGGGTGCACTGATTACCAGCATCCCCCTTGCTGCACTCATCGCAGTGGCTGGCTGGCACATCCCATTTATCGTAATTGGCGTCCTGCTCGTGCTGTCCGGCATCGCTGCCTTCACAGTACTCATCGGCAGCCGTACGGCGCGCGACGCAGTAGCCGAGCATGCCGGCAGTCTTCGCGTCGTGCGAATTCCCGTCGGCAAGGCACTTGCTGACGTCGTACGCGATCGCGTTGCATGGTCGACATTTTGCTGCCACTTTGGCGCGATGGGGACCTATCTGTCGATGGTCAGCCTCTGGATTGTCCCGTACTTTATGAACGTGTACCGTCTGTCGCGTGCGGAAGCTGCGTGGTTTACGCTGACTGCATTTGTCGGCGCACTCGTTGCGGGGCCAATGATGGGGTGGTTGAGTGATTTTCTGCACAATCGCAAACGGCCCTATATCGTCACCCAGAGCCTGTCGACCGCAGCCTGGCTGACTGTAGTGCTATGGGGTGGTCAGCCGCCGATGTGGATTGCTTTTGTCATCATGTTCGTGGTCGGTTATGGCTGTGGCAGCACACTACTTACCTTCGCCGTCGTGCGCGATCGCGTTGCGGTCGAACGCTCCGGCGTCACCTCAGGTTTCGCAAACACAGGCGGCTTTCTGAGCGCAGTCTTGCTGCCCGTATTATTCGGCGCCGTGATCGACGCAGCAGGCGGTGGCGCCGGTGCATCAATCGGCGTCGTCCGTCATGCGTACTGCCTGGCATTCATCCTGCCGACTGTGTTTTCGGCCGTCGGCGTCTTTGGCACATTACTCCTGCCTGGGCGACGGGCAACGGCTTGACCAGATCTCATGTCGGGCGCTTTCCTCATTCCCCTGCAATCGCTCTGCCTGTCTGCCTGCCGGTGAACAGGCAGCCGCCGAGGAACGTTCCCTCAAGCGCGCGGTAGCCATGCACGCCGCCACCGCCAAAGCCGGCCACTTCGCCAACTGCGTATAAGCCTGGTACGGGTTGACCGTCTGCACCCAGGACACGCCCGCGAAGGTCAGTCTGTAGACCGCCGAGTGTCTTGCGGCTGACGATACGCAGCCGCACCGCAATGAGCGGGCCATTTTTCGGATCGAGAAACTTGTGGGGCGTCGCCACCCGTATCAGGCGATCGCCGAGATAATGCCTCGCCCCGCGCAATGCGGTAATCTGCAGATCTTTGGTGAATTTATTGTCCATTTCCCGATCACGCGCCACGAGCTGCCGTTCAATCACACCGGCATCAAGCAGATGATTGCCAGCAATCCGATTCATGCCCGCTGTGAGTTCCTCTACGGTTGTCGCAACGACGAAGTCCTCACCGTGATCTAAAAATGCCTGCACCGGCCCCGGAGTCTCCGTTCGCGCACGAGCCAGTACCTGACGGATGCTCTTGCCAGTGAGGTCTGGGTTCTGTTCTGAACCGGACAGTGCGAACTCCTTGCCGATGACTTTCTTCGTCAGGACGAACCAGGAATAGTCATAACCTGTATCCTGAATCGCCTTCAGCGTGCCGAGCGTGTCAAAGCCAGGAAAGTTCGGCGCAGGCAGGCGCTTACCGGTCGCATCCAGCCAGAGTGACGACGGTCCGGGGAGAATGCGGATCCCGTGCCGGCTCCAAACTGGATTCCAGTTGCGGATGCCTTCCGTGTAATGCCACATGCGATCGCGATTGACAACACGGCCCCGCCTGTTCGGAAATCGCCAGCATGCGTCCATCTACGTATGCCGGCACCCCAGACAGCATCGTCTCCGGCGCCTTTCCGAGCCATGCTGGCCAATTCTGCCGAACCAAATCGTGATTGCCGCCGATTCCACCGCTCGATACCACGACAGCTCCGGCAGAAAATTCAAAATCCGCAACAGCCTCCCTTGAACTCGCCTCTCCCCGCGCCGCAGAACTTGGAGCCAAGATGGAGCCGCGAACACCTGTCACAGCACCTGCATGCGTGACCAGTACGTCTACGCGATGGCGGGGACGGTAGTCTACCAACCCAGCTTCCATTGCCTGTCTCACCTTGACTGCAAACGGCTCGACAATCGCCGGTCCTGTTCCCCATACGATGTGGAAACGTGGCACGGAGTTTCCGTGTCCTTCGGCGAGATAACCGCCGCGCTCTGCCCAGCCGACGACCGGAAAAAACCGCACGCCTAAAGAGCGCAGCCATGCGCGCTTCTCCCCAGCGGCGAAATCGACGTACGCTTCTGCCCACCGCTTGCCCCAGGCATCTTCATCTGCCAGTCGATCAAAGCCAGCTGTCCCCAACCAATCCTGCCACGCCAAGTCACGGGAGTCGCGTATGCCCATTCGTCTCTGCTCAGGAGAATCGACTAAAAATAGACCGCCAAATGACCACCAGGCCTGCCCTCCGAACGAGGCTTCTGGCTCCTGGTCCAGGAGCAAGACTTTTTTCCCTGCAGCCACTATCTCTGACGTCGTCACAAGTCCGGACAATCCGGCCCCCACCACAATCACATCAAATTGTTCCATGGTGTCTCCCCACCAGCGAAAATCTTCAGCGAACGTTCAGTTTGGCCTCATGTGGCGTTCAGCTTGCACAGAGATACTGCATTCAGACAAACAAACATTGAAACGACATTGGAGGTCTTGCAAGGTGGAAATGAATAAACTGTTTGGCTGGTCGTTCGCGTCGTTTGACGTCCTGTGGGCTTTAGCAGCTGCAATGTTGATGGCAACCCCATCCCTGACGAACAATGTGAATCCGACATATCTATCCGTGTCTGCTTCCCAAGAACTGCCGACGGTTTTATCCGCCACGAACAGCAACTGGAATATCGTCGCTGCGAACAGCCGCGATTGATGAAGAATGTGTAACAATGGCCCTGCACGGGGTCATTTTTATTTCCAACTGTTACTACTCATTGTATAACGAGTCTTGCTCAAGCATCTACTTAAAGCAAAGAGAGAAAATCGTGAAAAAATCATGGGAGGCGGTTTTCAATGAAGTGGATGCATTGGATCAATGCACTCATCGGCATCTGGTTCCTGATTTCGCCGTGGACACTAGGGTACAGTCAGTCTGCTGGTGCGGTTTGGTACAGCGTCGTCTTCGGCGCCATCCTGCTGATTGTATCGTTCTGGGCGGCTGTCCAGCTCGATCCGAAAGGCTGGTCTTCCTGGCCATGCTGGATTGCGCTCATCATGGGTATTTTATTCATCATTGGGTCCTTCTCGTGGAACCTGTCTACCGCTGCAACGTGGATCGATGTCATCCTCGGCGTTGTGGTCGTCATCCTCGACCTCATTGCCATGGGCGTCGCCCAGTCACAACGCCCTTAATTCGTTGTTTAGTCATCAGTCCTAACCCATGTGCCCAATACAAATACCCCCTGCCGGACGGTTGGGGGTGCTTTTTGCTCAGTGGAGTGTGTTTGATACAAGCATGGGACGCAGTAGTGATCAGAATGGTCACTACTCGAGGGTGATTGGGGCAAATCCAGAAATATAACCACTATAACTATAATGGTTACCATCGCCTGATTTCAAGGTCGTTGCGAAAACCTGACTAATCACTGCTATGGTGCTTATCTATCCCGCGATTGACCTTCAGGCTCAAAATAGTAACCATTGCGGTACTTCATAATACGTGCGCGGACGGTTTGAACGCAGCCATGATGAGGCAGATAAGCAGGAGCACTACGACGATTGAAAGCCACAATCGGTAACGGCCAGCGGTCGCGGCGACAGAAGACGCTTCGGAGCGTATGAGGCGCTTGCCGACGCGGGTCAGAACAATGACGGACAGTATAAACGCAATTGCGCCTAACCCCTGCATCGTTTCCAGCCAAACTGTACTTAACTCTGATTTCGGCTGTTCCATGAAAGACAGTACTACCCCAGCCAACGCCGTCAAGCCCGCACCAATATGACCTACGCTCGTCATCAGAGCGACCAGTGTTCGAACATTCAAAGGTGTTGAGGATGGGGCTGTAAGCGCCTTGCGCGATGGCCACACAATCAAGACGCCAGCCGTCACCCCAAGCCAAAGCGATATGCCGAGGATATGAATAAGCCACCAGAAATTCTGCATCAAACCCGTCCCTTCACCCTTTACCCGACTCCCCCAGAAGAAGCCGCTTTACCTTCCGCAACATTTCTTGAACTTCTTGCCGCTTCCACAGGGACATGGATCATTTCGTCCAACCTTTTTCCTGGTTGACAATTGCACAACATCTGCCACGTCACTGGACCGCCTGCACGCATTCTTCACCAAGTTGTCCGCATACATTCTGTCCATAACAAATGTCTTCTTTAAAAAATTCACAAATTCCTTTGCTCGTTCCTATGCGTTCAATAACATGATTTGATCGCGTTCGCTTAGTTGGTTATCCATGTTTACACTCCAACCTTTTTCACAAACGAAGAATCCACATCAGCAATCCGCGCATATCCAGCCAGCGCCATCTCCAGATCCAGCTCTGCCAACAAATGATGCGCCCATTGCTCGATACCGGTCTGTCCACCCACCGCCATGGCGTATGCATACGGGCGGCCCATCAGCACTGCGTCTGCACCAAGGGCTTTTGCCTTGAGGATATCAGCGGCCGTTCTAATTCCGCTGTCCATCAAGACCGTCGCATCGGTACCGACTGCGTTCCTTACTTCTACAAGCGCGTCCAGCGCTGAAATCGCACCATCAACCTGACGTCCACCATGATTGGAAACAATAATGCCATCTGCGCCAATTTCGAACGCCTTGATTGCATCTTCGGGATGTGTCAGCCCCTTGACCAGCAGCGGCAGTTTTGTCTGCGCCCGGACGTCTCGCAAGTGTTCCCATGTAAATGAAGGATTCACGTATACATCGAGAAATTCGCGAATAATCGCTTCGGGATTGTCCTTAGCCTCTCCCAGGCGTGCGTGGAAGTATGGATCGGTGACGAAGTTTATTATGCCTTCCCCTTGCAGAAACGGAAGATACGCATTGCGCAGGTCGCTCATTCGCCATCCGAGCATGGTCGTGTCGACTGTCACGACGAGTGCTGAATATCCAGACGCCTCCGCCCTTTGGATCATGCTCGCGACAATCTGCTCATCCTTTCCAGGATAGAGCTGAAACCATCTCGGTGCTTGTCCCATCTCCGTGGCGATCTCCTCGACGGAGACAGAAGAGACTGTACTAAGGACAAACGGGATCCCCATTTTTGCCGCCGCCCGAGCAGGCGCCCGTTCCGCATCATGATGAATAATGGACTGTACTCCGATTGGCGCGAACAGGAACGGTGCTGGATAACTGACGCCGAAGAGCGTAACACGGATATCTCTGTCGGCGACATTTCGCAACATACGCGGTCGTATCTGGTACTTTAAAAATGCATCGCGGTTTGCAGACATCGTCTCCTGCTCGCCTGCTCCACCTTCGACGTACCACCAAGGTCCAGCGGCCAGTTGGGCCTCCGCCTTTTCCTGCCACTCCTTCCAGGAGAGTGGTACATCATAGGTTTTACCGGACAGCGAGTTTCCATAGATGATCATCTGAGCGTCCAGGCCATGCGTCGACAATTCGATCCCTCTTTTCTCCTCACCCAATGTCTCGCATAACCACAGCGTATCAAACCCAACTTTCCTACTCAAATTTTTCCTTGCTTTGCCAGGTAGACGGCATAGCGAATCGAATTGCGCGCTACATCCAGTTCTACGTTCCAAATCGGCGGTGGTCCCGGCCTCCAGTTCAGTTCAAACAGCCAAATTCGGCGATTCTGGTCAAGCCCAACATCAATGCCGAGTTCGTCAAACGAGTCTTTATAAATGTCGTCCATATGTGCTGCAAGCTGCAATGCGAACTGTTCCAGTCTATCTTTCATATGGGCAGCATCTTCACCAAACTCCTTTTCGAAGAAGTGCTTCGGCATCGTTGTACAGCCGCCGCCACTCAGATTTGGAATCACCCCGTTTGCCCTGGCAATACGCGGATAAATGGATGTGATTACCCACTTGCCGGAACCATTCTTTTGCACGTGCAGCCGTAAGTCATAGGTGTTGCCGTCCTTGGTCTGACTCACAATAAACGGCTGTATCAAATGTTCCTGTATGGCAACGCGTTCGTCAACAAACTGGCAAAACTGAAGAAGATTCAGCTCCTGCCCGACGTCACGATCCGTTACAATATATCTATCAGATGCTTTTTCGATTCGAAGAACACCCGCTCCTTGCCGGCCCATTGCAGGTTTCATCACGACATCGCCATACTGTTCCAGCAAACGGGAAACTGCCCGTACACTCGAAACCGGATAACTTGGAATCAAAAACGAGTCGAATCGTCCGCCTTTCTTCAGCTTTCGATAAACCGTCATTTTATCTCCAATTGAGTGGCTCGTGCGTGGTATGTGCTCATAGAGCTCCTCAATAACATCCTGACCCCACTCGTACTTCGGATAGCCATCGTTATAAATCACGTCTGGAAACGGGAAATTGTGTTCAACCCATTGTCCATTTTCGTAGACGAGTCCTCGAATCCGTTTCGTGCTTAGATTTACGCGACGAGGCGTAAAGTAAAAAAAGTCGAACGCCTTCAGCCTTTGCAACCGCATTGAAGGCGTACAGCTTTTGAATCTTATCCGGATTTTTGCGTGTGTGAAAATAGCCAATCCGAATGTTGTCCATGCCTTGTCACTTCCCCTTAAGCACGAATTGAATTTCCTGTGCAGCTCGAACAGCTGCATCTTTGGCAGCATCCAACGAATCGTCGTTTGCGGCGATCACGTATGCATAGCGATGCCCCATCGATTCAGGGCGATGGATGCGCTGGCCGCGCCTGCGGTTGATAAAGACTTCTTTAACATCAAGTACCTGATATGCCCTGTTCTTCCCGATCACCCGTTCGAGGATCCCAGACTTAGGAGAGGTCACAAATTGCGTGTAAACATGTCGCTGGTACTTGGGTGTGACATCCGGCTCGTCACCTAATATCAGTTTCAGTATCTCCTCGACATAGTTAGTACCGTAGGCAATTTGAATCATTCGGTTCATCGCGCCGCCCGAAATTCGGGGATTGATTTCAATGAGCTTCCAATCACCGTTTGTATCCTGCCTCAGCTCCAAGTGAAATGTTCCGGTTTCCATTCCAAGCGTTTGCACAATCTCTTCCACGGCCCCCATAATGCTCTCCCGAAATTCGTCGGCAGGATCAATGAGGACAGCGTAACCGTCGACAATCATGTACCCTCTCCGGTTCAGCATGTGCTGCTTGATAATTGCGACCGGCGTGATGACGCCCTCGTTGGCCAGAACCTCCACCAAGTACTGTGGTCACGGGAGATATTGCTCAATCAATAGTTTCTTTGATGGAAAGCGAGATCGAAACAACGCCAGCCGATTTTCAAACTGTTTGCGATCCAGTGCTCGGCGCACGTCTTTCGATCCGGTTGAATCAGGCCCTTGATGACAACAGGTAGGTACTTCAACATGGACGCTATAATCTCACTCGAATAGTCATCCGGATAACAGATCTGAAACGCTGGGTTATACGATGTATGTCTCAATGCTTTGCGGGTCTGTATCTTGTCTTCCATAGCCTCCACGGCTGACAAAGTCAAACGGTTTAAGCCAAACTCCTCTGCGAGGGCAGCGGCCAGTGAGACGAGCGGATCCATCAAGCTGACAATCCCCTCAATCCACATCCCTTCTGATTCAAGCGACCGAATGATGCCTTTCAACAATTCGTAGTCCCATTTTTCGACGTAGATCATCCGATGGACATCCGGAAATTGTTGTTGATCCCGAACAAATGATCGGCGGTCGGTCAGAACAACCGTGTTTAATTTAAGACGTTTGGCTGCTGCCGTAACAGCCTCACGGAGTGATCCGCTTCGCTTCATGCCTAAAAAGACAATCGTACGCACCGCCATCCCCCCTCGTCACCGCACTCTATGTACGGCACATATTGGAGAAGCGGTGCATTCGCCCCATCGTTTTTACAATACGGGCTTATCCGGCCACATTTGTACGCTGGACAAAACATGAGGCGGCAGGTGAGACACGTCCAGTACGCTCTCAACCACGCGGCTAAAGTGTGCCTCCCACGTCGCTCTGAAAGGCACATACACCCACCCTGCTTTATCCAATTCAGGAAAAATGGTCAGAGCCGGTGCATTTGCTTGGTTTTGCAATGGATGGGTGTAAACCCATACGAGATCCGCTCGATCACAGGCGGGATACACGTCGAGGCGAGCTCTGGCAGGAATGGGTTTACCCGTACGATTGGCGGGAACATGTGTGCAAATACCAAGATCATTAAACCGCCATCCATGGTATGGGCAAATTAAATGTGATTCCTGCACAGTGCCTAGGGACAGATCACATCCCCGATGTGGGCAGTAGGCGTTAAACACGTGTGGATTCCCATGGTCATCACGGTACAATACAAAGTCGATCCCATGAACGGTCAGCCTTATCGGTTCGCATGACAGTTCCAATGAAGGAAGAACAGCATACCAGGCTTTGCGAATCATCGATGCTTCACCTCGATCATGGGGTCGCGTACGGTTGCATGGTTGCATGATCGTATGCATCTGTTCACTCTGATTCGCCAAGCGATTGTACCCAATCGGATACCCTTCGCTTCATCGCTAATTTCGTCAATGAAAGCAAACCATAACAGCCATCCCGCCGCCAGGCATGCGCTGGCGGCGCGGTATCGTGCCAGCAAGGTCAGTGCTTCTGATAATTCACTTCGTCCTTTATTTCCGCTCTGAACCCTTCAGTGGCACGTTCGCGGCGTTCATTTTTTTCTTCAATGTCATGCTTATCCTGCGCACTCATCTCATCCCCATGCGCCTTAACAAAATCCTCGGCCTCACGCAGGTTGGCCATCGTATTGTCGATGGAACGCTGCAGTTTTTCCACGTTATCTGAGCGATCGTCTGGGTTTGGCATATACATACCCCTTTCGCGAATTCATGTCTTTGTGCTCTGCCAGGCACATCCCGGCGCTTTATTTTAAACCGCCCCGGACTGGCTTATTCTTCGGTTCCCCTGGAACCGGGATCGTTTTAACTTGCTGGGAATCAGATGCATCCCCCAAGAAGCCGAGGTTCCAATTCTGTTCAATGGTGCGCAGCAAAGAATAGTGATCGGCAGGTATTGAGCGTGAAATGGTGCATGTCAGCATTGCAATCATAATGAGCGCGACATTTCCACCACCGTACGCACCACCCGGCCAGTCATACCCATCCACATTGCCCGCCGGAACGACTGGCGCATCCGACCGGGAGCTGTAAAGGTCTGTAATTCTGAGGGCGTTACGGGCCCAGAAGGATATCCCGCTTCATCCCAGGTGATGTAAATGACCGATTTACTCGTCTTCCAGCTCTTCGAGTTCATAATTTCCTGTACAGTATTTTTTACAAAGTTATCGCCGGCATTGAACAGAAACTGCTGTGTCTTTGTGTATGGAGGCTGCCCGTGCATGTCATCAATCATATTCGGCGTAATGAACGCGAAATTTGGAACCTTGTTATCCTTCAGTTCCGTCCGCAGTTGGGTAAATGGAACGATGTTTTTCTCACGTTTTGGCTTATCCGCAATGTCTGTCATCAGCTGAAATGGATTATGTTTGATGGCATACAGGGCGTTTGAGGGGGGTGTCGATGGCGAGGTGCCCGCAGGCTCAATGTCTGGATACCGATACCCTTTGAAGCCAGGGCTTGGCATGCTCTCCATATAGCCTTTCCAGGTTAACTTATGAGCTTCCAATTGGTCTATAAGGTTCGTGTGGTCAAATGTCTGCGTCGGATCATCACTGTTGCCTGCTGCGTCTGTGCATGCGCCGTACTATGTGAAGATGCAGCGTATGCAGGCAGCGAAGTTGTACGAAAACTAAAGCAGCGAGTCCAACCGCAACCCTTCGAATAACAACCATTGTGGTACTTATGTGATCCATGCGGATCAATCTGAAACGCCCCGGATAGGTGTACAATCGGACGGGCATCCGCACATATAGGTACATATCCCCCGTCAAATGTCCTGTGGAATTCCTCATCTTGCACGTACCGTGTTATAAGGCGTAGCCGGCCGACGTGGGACAGATCGAATGTAGGGGGTAAACACTGTGTCAGATATCAAGCAGGAATCCCTGTCTGACAAGACCATTTGGGGGATGCAACAGGTCATTGACCGGGCACTGCGTTACGTCCACGGCTTCGAAAAAACAGTGGTCACTGGCGCTGTTCGGGCACTTTACCCAAGAGTCGAGAGCCGCATTCGGCAGACGTCCGAGGAAGAACTGCGAACAGAACTACGTTATTTACACGGACTATTAGAATCAATACTTGACGAACCATCCAAGAAACAATTGAAATCGAAGCCAAAGCGCCGACGCAAATCACACTGAAAGGCGCTGGTGTTACAGCAGCCACCATCACCCTAAGCAGTTGAAACTGTGCCCTGCTCTTGCGCGCGCATATGGGGCTGTCCCAAAAGGGTCGAGCTAAATCAGAAAGTCCCAAAATTTTAACGAGAAAGCCTCCAAATCCACTGTTAAGGTGGAGATGGAGGCTTTTTGTGCTGTTGAATTATTAGCCAAAGTGGGGCTCCAAAATCGAAAAATTGACTTTTGGGATACCCCCATTTGGCTGGTATGTGATCCATCTTCTTTTATGTGCAATGGTAGGTTATTGGCGGAAGCGGCGTTTTCTGATATTCACGCCCTCGCCTGGCAACCCTCACTCAGCTCGTACCACCCGCTTGGCTGAGCGCAGCAATCAGTTCTTGGCCGTTATTCGGGCTGCCAAGGCCAGTGCAGGCGTCCCAGCCTGGGCCTGCCTGATAGACATCGCCCGTTCCACTTATATCGTTGTTTCCACTCGTGATATCTCGAAAAGCGTTGGAACTACTTGGAGTGCTGTATAAAATCGGGTTAACAAAGCCCACTGGGTGGCCAATGGTTTGATTCGCGATTGCGATCAAGCCTGCCCATAGGGGCGCTACAGCACTTGTTCCCCCAATTGCCAACTGCTGACCGTCGACAAGCACTTGGTAACCTGTCACCGGGTCGGCATCGCCTGCCACATCTGGTACACCACGACCAATTCGCCCCCCGGGGTTTGCTGACGGCGGAACTTGTGCATTCGCTTGCCAGCTGGGCAAGGCAAAGACATCACTTACGCCGCCGCCCGTAGCCCCGCCGCCCGCCCCATCATTCCACACGGTTTCGTTTATAATCGAGCTTCCCGATCCCGTTAGCCGGGCCCCGCCGCAAGCAAGTGCATATGGCGAGGAAGCCGGGAAATCCACGTGATAGCTGCCATCGTTGACGCCATCGGTCGATCCGTTATCTCCCGCCGCACAACAAACCGTTATACCAAGCGCGGCAGCATTCTGCAAGGCACTGTTTATCGACTGCAGCGCTTGGGCTGTCCACGAACTTTCATGTGCTGCCCCAACTGATAGAAATCACCGAGGGTTTATTGGTTTGGTCGTGCGTCGCGGTGGTGATTGCATTGAGAAAACCAGCATCGGTGTTCGGTGCAAAGTAGACAACAATGCGAGCGCCCGGTGCAACCGCTCCAACGACTTCAATATCGAGATCGACTTCCCCATCCTGCCCGTTCACACTGCCTGTGGGTTGATTGCGCCCCCCATCCACCGATACGGCGGTGATGGCCGGAGACGGTACACCAAGATTGGCGAAGTACTGGTCAAGATTAGCGGAACTGTAACCACCGCCCAGCTCAATGATGGCGATGCATTGATCCTTGCAATTTACGTTCGTTGGAAAATGATAAAGCTGCGCTACTTGGGGCGGAGTATAGGACGTCTCGGCTGCTGACGAACGTAATAATTCAGTTTGTTCTTGGCGGATACGGAAATGTGGGCGAGCGAGTGGACGGTTGTCGAGGCCGAGGACCGCGGTAACAGCCTCACTTAAGTGAACTGGCACATGAACCGATCCCGCATGGCTATGATAGCTGAAATCCGGGTGTTCATAATTCTTCAGCTCGACACTGAAGGCATTGTTCAAAGCCGCTGCCGTACCCGACAGAACCATCGTCGCAGCAGCCGAATCGAACCGTTCAACGGCCAGGCCGTATTCTTTCGCAAATTCTTGTACTGCTTTAATATCCTTGGGATCGGCTCCGTGCGTTGTGGCAAATTCATCATGCGACATGAACATTCTCTGCGCAGGGGGGATCCTGCTCGCTTCCTCAACGCTGCGAGTCAAGTCCGAAGGGAATGATGTCTCAACACGACGGTCACGGCGATTCTTTGACTGGAATCGGTTCTGCGGTGTCAACGATTGCTGCGCCAGGCATAACGGTCGGTTCACTTCCGACAATGGGTACACGATTGAAAAACACATTCTTGTCCATCCACATCATCCTCCTCTTTCGGATAGGGTCAAGAGAAGCGCGACGGTTGTACAAGCTATCATAACATAGGCAATTCCAGAATTAATTGAAAATTGGTTATCACGCCCTTGTCAGTGTTTGAGTGAATGTTGAAATACCCTTGGTATGATAAAGCGCGTACAATGTACTATCCCTGTCTTTCGAACGGATTCGCATATAATCCAGGCCAAAAAGGTGGCTTTATGATCGATGTTTATGCATTTCGTAAACCAGTATGGTTACATCGGCCTCTTTATCGGTTTGATGCTGGAATATTTCATTCTGGCTCAGGCGAGACGCTATTGATTACAGTCGGTATCGCCGCCCGCAGCGATACCACGCACTTTCAGTTGCTCCCACTCGTCCTCGTCACTGGCCTCGGGACGTTTACCTGTAAGAACGCCATCCTATGGTGTAGGTCGGTGGTTTGGCCGGCCCGTACCGAGAAATATGGGAAGTACGTCTTTCTGACGCCTGCCCGCTTGGAACAAAGTGAAGCAATGTTCGAGCGTTTCAGCTGGGTAACCCTACTGATTTCACGTTACATCGCCGTTGTTCGGGTATCCTCCCGTATATCACGGGCATACACAAAGGATGCGCCTGCGTACTTACGTCCCACTGATGTTGGCGGGATCGTTGCTCTGGTCGGCCACTTTCATTTATTTGGGCGGATTGCTCGATCATCTGTTCAAGCTGTTGGAGGCTGACTGGAAGCAAGAATTGGTACCGGCGATTGTCATGGTGATCGCCCTCGCTGCGGGGTACTGGGTGCTTCACCGAAAGCTGAGAAGCCTGGCGAGATCGCCCAGGCAAAAAGGCACTGGCCTCCA
>CAVWUS010000027.1:0-91748 GCA_963758235.1 uncultured Alicyclobacillaceae bacterium
TACCGTCACCACCACCAATAAATGTGCTGCAAACTACTTCTATGCGCCATCTCCCGTACGACTTCAACCCCCCGCAAACCACATAGATATACACTGAGCGGCGACTCATGAATTAGAAGTGTGTCTAAATTGTGACGGATGATGTTACTGACGCACTTTTTGCCCTTTAGGCCGACGTTTCGAGAAGGCTCACGTCTATACTTTGACACTTTTTCAATAAGGAAGTGTCAAAAATGGTTGCCGTATCACAAAAAGCTCGTCACGAAACGCGGAAAAGCCGTGCTGCATACGCTCCCTTGAGGGGAGTGATGGGGATGGCATCAGGTGAAAAAGTAAAGATGGAAGAGAGACTGACTCCGGTGGCAGTCGCATCGAATACTTTTGTACAGTGGATGGCCCGTCACTAGAAGAACTAATGGAGCCAGTTTATCGTCTCGCGACTGATTCTATGTTGGCGAAAATCTCTCAAACTCCTACTGCACCAACATCTTCCCGCGACGCAAAAATGCTATCATCTCTATCAAGGGATGGTGATAGTAAATGAGAGCCGCTATCTACGTTCGCGTTAGCACCGATCACGAAGAACAGAAGCTCAGCCCAGAAAATCAGATAGCAACATGCCGAGAACACGCAGATGAATTGGGTCTCGATGTTTCCAATCGAACGCTCGTATATAACGATGCGGGCATTAGTGGAACTGAAATGCTGAATCGGCCTGAAGTGCAACGACTTGTCGCAGATGCGAGACTAGGGCGGTTTGATGCCGTTCTCTTCACCGCCATTAGTCGTTTCGCCCGAGACTTATCCGATGCGTTGGCTCTAAAGAAACGCTTGGAGACCGTGTATGGCATACGCATTATCTCCGTGGAGGAAGGCTACGACACTGCCATCGAAGGACGAAATTCCGAAATGGTTTTCACAGTTCATGCGATGCTTGCTGCTCACAAGTCTGAGGAAATGTCTAAGGCGATCCGACGTGGCTTGCGCCAGAGCGCGAAGAAGGGACGCCACATCGGAAGTGTGACGCCGTATGGTTATCTAGAAGGGCCAGCAAGCACCTGATTCCGAACCCGGAGACTCAGTGTATAGTGAGCGACATATATGATATGTACCTTTCTGGACTTGGTTCAAGGGCAATCGCAACGAAGCTCAATCAGCGTGGTATCCCTTCTGCGCGTGGGGGCAAGTGGCAAAACAGCACGGTTAATGTGATTCTAAGGGACCCCGTATATAAAGGAAGCATTGTAGCGTCAAAGTGGCGCAATGATGTTGACATCACATTAAGTCGGATCATGGATCGCAAGGTCAAGCGGTGGCAGACAAGAGATGAGGAGGACTGGGTGATGGTCGATGATGCGCACCCACCAATCATCGACAAAGAGAGATGGGAAGCCGTGCAAGCGATGCTCAACACCAAGGAGAAGCACAAGGGCATCAAGCGCAGCACTAATAATCTTCTGGCAGGTTTGATGCGATGCGCTGAGTGCGGTGGCGCGATGTGCGTTCGAAGTGGCAAACCGTCGCATGCAAAAAACACTTATCGTTACATTGCATGTTTGGCTGTTGGCAGGGTCTCCAAGGATGCGTGCTGTAATCACCAAAAGCACAAATACGACGAGATTCTTCAAGCGGTGATCGACCCATTGCGTAGAATGGCGATGTCCCCGGATCTACAGGCTGAAATGGCGGAACGATTTATGGGGCGTGTGGAGGGGACGGACTGGGACAGCCGGGAGCAGGAAGTCACCAAAGCCCTCGAAAAGAACAAGAAAAGGCAACTCAAATTGGTACAAATGATGACGGACGATGATGACTCCCTTGACCCAGAGATACTGTCGCAGCACTACGCTGATTTGCGGGCGGAGCAAGAGAGACTCATAATGCAATTGAGTGAGGTCGCGACTGCACGCGAACAGCAAGCCGAGTTGTTTAACCGTACTAAAGAGATCGCTGAAATCGTGTTCATCTTCGATCACCTAGATGACCATGACCCAATTATAGTGAGGACGGCACTTTCGACACTTATTGGTAGCATTAAGTTTTATGCAGACGGGAGGGTACAGGTCGAATATACGTGGAACCGAGATTCCTTTACCCCAGTGTCCGAATATCTAATGTCATGAAAAAGCTGAACGTCAAGGGTCGTTCTCAAGCGGTGGTTGAACTTGTACGGCTTGGAGAACTGACGATATAGCTGCCCCTTGCCAGGGGCGTCGTTGACGATTCCCCTGCCGGTGATACAATTTTGGACGAATCTCCGGAATGAGGTGGCTGGATGACGGAGTCCATCCCACAAGTCGTGGTTGACATTGAGCACCGATTACGGCACGTTGCGGGCATTGTCCGTCGTCGTGGCCGCCGGCTTCTTGAGCAGTACGGCATAACTCCGCCGCAGTTCGATGCCCTGCTCATCCTTCACGGCGAAGGAGAGCTGACGATTGGGGAATTGAGCAACCGTTTATATCTTGCATATAGCACGACAACTGATTTAGTCGATCGTCTGGAGGCTGCCAATTTTGTCGTTCGCCGACGTGGACATGCGGATCGTCGCGTCGTTCACGTGCAAATATTGCAGGCAGGAGCTGACATGATTGAAAAAGTGCTGGATGCAAGACGGTATTATCTGAATCAGGTTTTGGAATCCGTATCTGACGAAGAGAAAAATGATATTTTGCGAGTTCTGGATTTGCTGGACGCCAAGATGGGCGTTTGATCCATCATACGACTGGATTTCGCTGCCCACATGAGCTCGACGTGGTTTTACTGGGAGAGATGATGTTGGCTGATAGTCTGCCGATTGGCGTATTTGACTCTGGTGTCGGCGGAATGACCGTCGTATCTAGTATCGCTCGCATTTTACCAAGCGAGCGGATTTTTTATTTTGGGGACACGGCACGCTGCCCATACGGTGACCGAAGTCCCGCGGAAGTCTATCAATATACGATTGAGTCGCTTGATTTCCTGTTAGCTCAAGGTGTTAAATTACTTGTCGTCGCTTGTAATACGGCTACCGCGATTGCCTTGCCGAGGCTTATGACCCGCTATCGAATTCCAGTCATCGGCGTCATCAAGCCAGGGGCGCAGACGGCGGTGGCAGCTTCCCAATCGGGTCGAATTGGTGTGATTGGGACGGCGGTAACCGTCGCGAGCAATGCATACGCGAATGAAATACACCGGCTGTCGCCGGAGGCTGAGGTGTTCAGCCTTGCCTGTCCAAAATTTGTTCCGTTGGTTGAATCAGGAATACTACGAGGTTCTGCGGTTCAGTCGATCGTCGACGAATCGTTGCGACCTTTGATCCATCGCGATGTGGACGTGCTGATTCTTGGCTGTACACACTATCCGCTCTTACAGGAAGTAATTGGTTCGGCAATGGGGGCGAATGTACAGCTTATTTCGTCGGCAGAGGAAACCGCGCGTCAAATCAAACAATGGCTGACAGAGCACGGCAAGCTGGCAAACGAACAAAAACCGGTTCATCATTTTTTTACGACCGGCGACGGCGTGCGCATGACCCGTGCGGCAGATGAGCCTTCTCCACATTTGTTCGCCCAAGGTTGAACGCGTCGACCTGCATCGTTTGCAGACTCAGGCTCGGGTGTAGTTTGAGAACGGTGTTTCACAGGCGAAAATATTCTGTATAGAATGGTAAAAAGCTTGAGCGCCATGGGTCAGGTGTAAGCGAAGGGAGCTCCATATGCAGACAATCACGATTGCTTCAAGGAATTCGCACAAAGTGGACGAGTTTCGGCTCCTGCTTCAACCGCTTGCTGTGACTGTCCGTGGACTGGCAGAAGATCTCCCTGAATCACCTGAAGAAGGGACAACCTTCGCCGCCAATGCCATGCAAAAGGCGACGTTTTATGGACCTTATGCGGATGGCTGGGTGCTTGCTGACGATTCCGGATTGTGTGTGGATGCGTTAGGCGGGCAACCTGGCGTCCTGTCTGCGCGATATGCGGGTATGCATAGAGATGACGCGGCGAACAACGCAAAGCTTCTGGCTGCGCTGGAAGGTGTACCGAGTGAGGAGAGAACGGCACATTTTATTTGTTGTCTGGCGCTATGGCATGAACAGCGTCAGCTGGGACTGGTCGTGACCGGTAGAGTCGATGGGAAAATTGGTTTTGAGTCAGCAGGTGATTTCGGTTTCGGATATGATCCGCTGTTTGTGATGGACGATCTCGGTTGTACCATGGCGCAGCTGCGACCGGAAGAAAAGAGCAGGCGATCCCATCGCGCGCTCGCTGTGGCGCAATTGGTACAGATGTGGACTGGAGGCGGTTTGGGTGCGGCTTTGCGTAGTGAGTGACACGCACCGGCACCGTCATGAACTGCTTCAAGCGGTCAAGGCAGTGCAGCCTTTAACCGCTGTTCTGCATGCCGGCGATGAAACGTCCGATGTGAAATGGCTGAAAGAGCGGGTTGACTGGCCGGTGCTTGCAGTTGCGGGTAATTGGGATCGGTCGACGATAGACTATCCGGCCGAACGAATCATCTCCGATTTTGGCGCACCATCCTGCTTGTACATGGACATCAATACCAAGTAAAAGAAGGTCTGCATAGACTGGCGGCGAGGGCTGAGGAAGCGAAAGCGCAGATTGTCATCTTTGGGCATACGCACCGAGCCGTATCGATTGTCCAGAATGGCTTGCTGTTTTTAAACCCTGGTAGTTTGGCCCAACCGCGCGGGCGAACCGAACGCACATTTGCACTGCTCGATTTCGATACAGCCAATCCGTTTGCGGTACGGGCATCGCATTTGACACTCACGGGTAATACCGTATCCGATCTCGCGATTGTACTTGGCAGACCAATGGACTCGTGAAAGTCTCTTGATCTCCATCACACAATCCAATACACTATGTGCGGACGTCTACAAATTTGCGGGTGTAGTTCAATGGTAGAACTCCAGCCTTCCAAGCTGGTAGCGTGGGTTCGATTCCCATCACCCGCTCCAACGTGTCCCAGTAGCTCAGCAGGATAGAGCAACAGCCTTCTAAGCTGTGGGTCGGGGGTTCGAATCCCTCCTGGGACACCACATGTGGTACTTCGACATCCTCACTTTCATTGGATGTTGATGATTGCGCAAGCAAAGCGGCCGATGGACATTAAGCCGTTAGCACAACGTGCTATAATGAGATGGCTTTGCGTACCCGTGGATGACAGCACTTGGGGAGGATATTGAAATGACAGCGAAGTGGGAAAAAACTGAAACGAACGTCGGCGTACTCGAGGTTGAGGTGTCGAGTGAACGCTTTTCAGAAGCATTAGATAAAGCGTTTAAGCAAGTTGTCAAACGCATCAATGTACCAGGGTTCCGAAAGGGCAAAGTGCCTCGCCGGATTTTCGAAATGCGTTTTGGCATTGAATCACTCTATCAGGATGCCGTCGATGTATTGCTCCCAGAAGCCTACCAGGAAGCTGTAGACGAAACCGGGATTGAGCCGGTTGACCGTCCGTCCGTCGACGTTGTACAGGTTGAGGCCGGCAAACCGTTTATCTTCAAGGCAACCGTAACCGTCAAGCCTGAAGTGAAACTCGGTGATTATAAAGGCGTAGAAGTTGAAGACCAGTCGGCAGAGGTTACAGACGAAGATCTGCAGGCCGAGCTCGATAACATCCGTGCAAGCCACGCCGAAATCGATGTCATTGAAGACGGTGAAGTTGAAACGGGCGATACTGTAAACATCGATTTTCTTGGAACCGTCGACGGGGAAGCGTTTGAAGGCGGCGAAGCTGAGAATTACCAGCTTGAAATTGGATCCGGTACATTTATTCCAGGTTTTGAAGATGGCGTTGTGGGAATGAAAGTTGGTGAAGAACGCGACATCGCGGTTACGTTCCCGGAAGAATACCACGTGAAATCACTTGCCGGTAAAGATGCGAACTTCCATGTGACGCTCCACGATATCAAACGTAAGCGTCTGCGTGAACTCGATGCGGAATTCGTACAGGAAATCAGTGATTTTGAGACCGTCGAAGACTACGTCGCGGATGTTCGTTCTAAGCTAGCCGATCGCAAAGAGGCACAGCGCAAGCAGGCGATTGAGAACGAAGTCATTCAAGCAGTCGTCGACCGGGCCGAAGTGGAGATCCCGAAAGCGATGATTGAGCATGAGGTCGATCATCAAATTCAGAACTTCAGCCAGCAGCTGCAAATGCAGGGTATTCCGTTTGATGCCTACCTCGAGTTTACGGGCATGAAGGAAGAAGAGGTACGGACGCAGTTCTCTTCAGATTCCGAGCGGAACGTGAAAACGGGACTGGTTCTCGAAGCGGTTGCTGCTGCCGAAAGGATTGAAGTCACGGATGAAGACGTCGAAGCCGAGCTGCAAAAAATCGCTGATTCGGCCGAGATGCCGCTCGATCGTGTCAAGTCAATGCTCGGCATGCGCGATCCAGAATTTAATGGCATGAAAAACGATCTGAAAATGCGCAAGACAGTTGAGTTCTTGGTCGAGAATAGCAAAGTCACTCCAAGTAGTGTAAAATAAAACTGACACAAATCATTGGTAAGACAAGGCACGCTCGCGTGCCTTGTTTTCTCACAAGTTGGACGGTGGGCTGCAACATCATTCCCAGCGCCGCTATCAAGGAGGGTACACGGTGAGTCTAACACCAATCGTAATTGAACAGACGAGCCGGGGCGAGCGGTCTTACGACATCTATTCGCGACTGCTGCGCGACCGCATCATCTTGCTTGGAACACCCATTGACGACTACGTCGCCAACTCGATTGTGGCCCAACTGCTGTTTTTGGCAGCCGATGACCCCGAACGGGACATCCAGCTGTACATCAACAGCCCAGGCGGTTCTGTGACTGCTGGTATGGCTATCTATGACACAATGCAGCACATCAAGCCTGCAGTATCGACCATGTGCGTGGGACTCGCGGCGAGTATGGGTGCTTTTCTCCTGGCCGCTGGTGAAAAAGGTAAACGCTACGCACTGCCCAACAGTGAAATTATGATTCACCAGCCGCTTGGCGGTGTTCAGGGTCAAGCTTCAGATATCAAAATTCATGCGGATTGGATTCTGAAGACCAAGGAAAAACTGAATAGAATCCTGTCCGAGCGGACAGGACAGCCGTATGAACAAGTTGAGAAGGATACCGATCGCGATAATTTCCTCTCGGCAGACGAAGCAAAAGCGTACGGGCTGATCGATCAGGTGATTACCTCTTCAGCAGGAGCGTAATCATCGCGCCTTGACCCTCCAGGGGTACAGGAATCGTCCATAAAGGAGGGAACTGAGTGTTCAAATTCAACGAAGAAAAGGGACAACTCAAGTGTTCATTCTGTGGCAAAACGCAGGAACAGGTTCGGAAGCTGGTTGCTGGACCTGGCGTTTACATCTGTGATGAGTGCATTGAGCTGTGCAACGAAATTGTCGAAGAACAGCTCGGTGAAGAGGAAGATTTTGAACTCAAAGACATTCCGAAACCGACCGGCATTAAGGCCATTCTGGATCAATATGTGATTGGGCAGGACGCTGCCAAGAAGGCACTGTCGGTAGCTGTTTATAACCACTATAAGCGGATCAATGTCGGCAGCACAAAGACAGATGATGTCGAACTGGCCAAGAGCAACATTATGCTGATTGGCCCGACCGGCAGCGGTAAAACATTGCTCGCGCAGACGTTGGCTCGGATTCTGAACGTTCCGTTTGCGATTGCGGACGCGACGTCGTTGACTGAAGCTGGCTATGTCGGTGAAGATGTCGAAAATATCCTGCTGAAGCTGATTCAGGCTGCTGATTACGATGTGGAGAAAGCCGAACGCGGCATTATCTACATCGATGAAATTGACAAGATTGCACGAAAGTCCGAAAATCCGTCCATCACACGAGATGTGTCGGGTGAAGGCGTGCAGCAGGCGCTTCTGAAGATTCTTGAGGGTACGGTGGCGAGCGTCCCTCCGCAGGGCGGGCGCAAGCATCCGCATCAGGAGTTTATTCAGATTGATACGACCAATATTCTGTTCATCTGCGGCGGCGCGTTTGACGGCATCGAGCCCATCATTAAACGCCGTTTGGGTCGTAAAGTCATCGGCTTTGGTCAACAAGCCGAAGTGGATACGACAGCCGAAAAGTCGGTCCTGACAAAAGTACTGCCGGAGGATTTGCTGAAGTTTGGGCTGATTCCTGAATTCATCGGCCGCCTGCCGGTCATCACAACGCTGGAAGCACTCGATGAAGAGGCTTTGAAGCGGATTTTGATGGAGCCAAAGAACGCGCTCGTCAAACAGTTCCAGAAACTGCTCGAAATTGACGGCGTGGAACTTGAGTTCCGCGATGAAGCGCTCTCAAGCATCGCCAAAGAAGCCATCAAACGTGGCACAGGCGCTCGCGGTCTGCGGTCCATTATTGAGACGCTGATGCTCGACGTCATGTATGAATTGCCGTCCCGCGAGGATATTTCGCAGTGCATCATCACGCGTGAGGCCGCGACTGGTCAGGAAGCACCGCTTCTGTTGAGCAAGGATGGAAAGACCATCAAGGTAGAGCGCAAGTCGGAAGAAACAGCTTAAGCGCATCATAAGCGCATGAAAAGTACCACTCCGTGAACCGTTTAGGACACCTGCAGGCATTATTCTGCAGGTGTCTTTTTGGTTTACCTGTCTACAGCCATGGGCATACTGGAACTATTGGATTGGCTGACAGGGAGGGGTACATCATGGGCATGACAGTGTTGGCTGTCATCCAAGTATTCTTTGCGATTGTTGTGGGGCTGTATTTCTGGAATCTGCTGAAAACACAAAACCATAATCGCAACGCGATTGAAAAAGAGTCAAAAAAGGAACTAGAGAAACTACGGAAGCTGCGCAGTATTTCGCTTACGGAACCGCTGTCGGAAAAGACGAGGCCTGCGGAGCTGCAGGACATCATCGGGCAACATGAGGGACTCCGGGCATTGCGCGCCGCGTTATGCGGGCCAACCCGCAGCATGTGTTGATTTATGGTCCGTCCTGGCGTGGGTAAGACTGCGGCCGCGCGGGTTGTGCTCGAAGATGCCAAACGCAGCAGCGGCTCGCCATTCGGCAAAGATGCGAAGTTCATTGAACTCGATGCAACGACAGCGCGGTTCGACGAACGTGGCATTGCTGATCCGTTGATTGGATCGGTGCACGACCCAATTTATCAGGGTGCCGGTTCGATGGGGGTTGCAGGTATTCCGCAGCCGAAAGCGGGCGCGGTTACAAAGGCGCACGGCGGCATGCTGTTCATCGATGAAATCGGTGAATTGCACCCGGTGCAAATGAACAAGTTACTTAAGGTGCTTGAGGATCGCAAAGTGTTTTTGGAGAGCGCGTACTATTCTTCTGAAGATAATTCGATCCCGGTGCATATCCACGATATTTTTCAGAATGGGCTGCCGGCTGACTTCCGCTTGGTGGGTGCAACTACGCGATCGCCGGAAGAAATTCCTCCAGCAATTCGTTCGCGCTGCATGGAAATATTTTTCCGTCCACTGCGGCGGCCAGACATTGAACAAATTGTCCGGAATGCGACCGTCAAGATTGGTATGCCTATAGCAAAAGCGGCTGTGCACACCATCAGCGACTATGCGACGAACGGCCGTGAGGCGGTCAACATTGTACAGATTGCCGGCGGCTTGGCATTGACCGAACAGCGAAACGAGATTACCGAAGCAGACATTCTCTGGGTGATTGAGTGGAGTCAGCTGTCACCGCGTCCGGCCAACAAGCTGCCGGATGAGCCAGCAGGTAGGCGTCGTCAACGGTCTGGCTGTCAGCGGTGCAGCTCCGGCATTCTGCTGGAGCTGGAAGTTACCGCAATGCCAGCGAAACGCCGGCGCGGAACGATTACGGTTGGTGGACTGGTTGAGGAAGAGACCGTTCGAGGACGTGATCGGTCCATGCGGCGAAAGAGCATGGCAAAGTCGTCGCTCGACAACGTGGTCACCGTACTGCAAAAAGTTGCCGGCCTCGATTTGAGCCGTTACGATCTGCATGTCAACTTTCCCGGCGGCGCACCAGTGGATGGGCCAAGTGCAGGCATCGCGATGGCGACGGCCATCTATTCGGCTGTCCGCGGCATCCCGGTACGTCACGATGTGGCCATGACTGGTGAAGTTTCATTGCGGGGACTGGTGAAGCCTGTGGGCGGCGTTCCAGCCAAAATTGACGCCGCGCTGGAAGCTGGCGCTAAGACAGTGCTCATTCCGCGTGACAATTGGCAGACACACTTCGCGGATACAAAGGACGCAAAAGTGGTTCCGGTTGAACGGTTGGAAGACGTCTTAAAACTGGCTTTGGTCGGCGGGATGGAAGCTTCGTTTGAGCCATTTTCCGTGTCCGTGCCAATCGACAACACGCTCAACTCAGCGATGACGGGGATACCGCAAGGATAAGGGAGCAGGGGAAATTAGACTTCCCCTGTCCTGTTCTGTACAATGAGAGCCAATGAACAATCACGAAGGCCAACTGCGTACAGATGTTCGTGCGATTGAAGAATACCTTGGGGGTGGCGTAAATGGCGAAGCAACCGGATGACGCACGGCGGTATCCGTTACTGCCCCTTCGTGGCCTGCTGATTTTCCCGTCCATGGTTCTGCACTTTGATGTGGGACGTGACAAATCCATCAAGGCGCTTGAACATGCGATGCTGGACGAGCATCTGACTCGTACTGGCTTCACAGGAAGACGGACAAATCGATGAGCCGAAGCCGGACGATTTGTTCCGCGTAGGCACCTTAGCGCATGTGAAGCAGATGATGAAACTGCCGAACGGAACCATACGCGTTTTGGTTGAAGGACTGAAACGCGCAGAGATCAAAGCGTTTGTCCGGACGGAAGATTGGTTCGAAGTTGAAATTTCGACGCCAAATACAGACGAGGAAGCGAGCGAACGCGCCGAACTGCAGGCCATGATGCGGTCGGTCCTGCAGCAGTTTGAGCAGTATGTCAAGCTGTCGAAGTCGATTGACCACGAAGTGTATGCCACCGTTGCAGATATTGAACAGCCAGGGCGGCTGGCTGATGTGATTGCCTCTCATTTGCCGCTGAAAATTAAAGACAAGCAGGAAATTCTCGAATGCTTTGATGTTCAGGCCAGGCTGGAACACCTGCTGCAGGTTCTGTCAGATGAGCGGGAAGTCCTGGAATTGGAACGCAAGATTCATCAGCGCGTACGCCAGCAGATGGAGCGCACGCAAAAGGAATACTATCTGCGTGAACAGATGAAGGCCATCCAAAAGGAACTGGGCGATCGCGAAGGTCGAACCGGCGAAGTCGAGGAGCTGCGCGAGGCGCTTGCGGCTAAAGATCTGCCAGAAGCAGTCGCCGAACGAGCAGCCAAGGAGATCGATCGGTTGGAGCGCATTCCGAGTTCTTCAGCAGAGGGCACGGTTGCACGCACGTACATCGACTGGCTGTTGGCCTTGCCTTGGAAAGAGCGGCCAAGTCACGGGTCGACTTGGCGAAGGCGGAGCGGATTTTGAACGATGAGCACTATGGATTGGACAAGGTCAAGGAACGGATTCTTGAATTTCTCGCAGTTCAAAAATTGTCCTCCAGTCAGCCGGCCCGATTATTTGTCTGGGTGGCTCCAGGCGTGGGCAAAACCACGTTGGCTCGTTCCATCGCAAAGTCATTGAATCGGCCATTTGTTCGAATTTCTCTTGGAGGTGTTCGCGACGAGGCAGAAATTCGCGGACATCGTCGTACTTACATCGGTGCACTGCCCGGCCGAATTATCCAGGGGATGAAACAGGCCGGTAAACGAAACCCAGTGTTCTTGCTTGACGAAATCGATAAAATGGCGAGCGATTTTCGTGGAGATCCTGCGTCTGCCATGCTGGAAGTGCTCGATCCAGAGCAGAACTCGACCTTTTCGGATCATTACATCGAAATGCCATTCGACTTGTCTGACGTGCTGTTCATCACGACGGCCAACAACATGTACCAGATTCCGGGGCCGCTGCGCGATCGAATGGAAGTCATCTCGCTGTCCGGCTATACGGAACTGGAAAAACTCGACATTGCGAAGAATCACCTGCTGCCGCGCCAGCGGGAAAGACATGCACTCAAGGGCGATCGCCTGCGAATAACCGATGATGTGCTGCTTCAGATTATCCGGAACTACACACGCGAGGCCGGCGTGCGTCAGCTGGATCGCCTGCTGGCGTCTGTCTGTCGCAAGGTCGCGCGACTGATTGCCGCCGGCACGAGCAAACGGATCACAGTGACGAGCGAGGTCGTCGAGTTCTTACGCCGCCATCTATCGTCATGGGAGCTGTTGGAAGCTGATGAAGTCGGTGTGGTGACTGGCCTCGCCTGGACGGAGGCTGGCGGCGACACGCTGACGATTGAGGTCTCCGTTGTGCCTGGAAAAGGCAAAGTGGTCCTGACGGGTCACCTCGGCGATGTCATGAAGGAAAGCGCACAGACGGCGCTGTCGTATGTTCGGTCACGTGCTGAACGGCTCGGGATCGACCCGAACTTTGCAGACGAAGTGGACATTCATATCCATGTGCCGGAAGGGGCAATCCCGAAGGACGGGCCATCGGCAGGTATCACGATGGCGACGGCAATTGCTTCCGCGCTGACGAATCGACCGGTCGATCGCCGTCTGGCGATGACGGGTGAGATGACGTTGCGCGGCCGGGTGCTGCCAATCGGCGGTCTCAAGGAGAAGACACTGGCCGCTCATCGGGCTGGCATCAGAACGGTGCTGTTTCCGGAGGCAAACACCAAGGATATCCCGGACATTCCGCAGTCTGTACGCGACGATGTGAAAATGATTCCGGTCAAGCATATGGACGAAGTTCTTGAGCACGCGCTTCTGCCGAAAGACGATGATGCACTGTCCACACCTTTTTCGGCGACAGGACTGCGCGGTGTGTTTGTCGATGAAGTGGCGGAGGAGCGTACACACCAGTGAAAATCAAATCGGCTGAATTCGAATTGGGGGCTGTCCGGCTGGCACAATGGCCGGCGGACGGTCTGCCTGAATTTGCGTTTATCGGACGCAGCAATGTCGGAAAGTCATCGCTTTTGAACCGACTGCTTAACCGTAAATCACTGGCACGGGTGTCCGGTCAGCCAGGTAAAACACAGCAAATCAATTTCTACTGTATCAACGAAAGTTTTCGCTTCGCTGACTTGCCTGGGTACGGTTATGCGCAGGTCAGCAAGGGGACGCGCGAGCAGTTTTTGAAGATGATGCAAATCTACTTGTCTCGGCGGGAGCCGCTCATGCGCGTTTTCCATCTGGTTGATATCCGGCATACCCCGTCGAAAGATGATCTCAACTGGCACAGCGAGTTGGTGGCCGCTGGCATGCCGGTCACGGTTGTGGCCACGAAGGCGGATAAGCTGTCGAAATCAAAGGCGCTGCAGGCTGTCAAGGAAATTCGAACCAGCTTGCGTACGCCTTATCAGCTCCTGCCTGTGTCTGCGGAGAAAAATACCGGAATCGATGCGCTGTGGGAAGTGATTGAGCAGGACATTGCGTCAGGATTTGATACCGATTCGCTGCCTTCTGAAGCTGAATCTGGTACCGGGGTCGGCGACCAGCATGCTGAGCACAATCACGAGTCCGCCGACAACCTGAAGGCCTGACATCTGTTCCATCCCCATGAGCGCGGCAATGATTGCCGAAAAGACGGGTTCCATTGAAAAGATGACGGCCGCTTCTGATGAAGAAGTAAAGCGCTGCATCACATTCTGAACGAAATACGCAATTGCGGTCGCCGGAACAGCGCAAATCAGAATGGCCCAGACCACACTCGGACGCAACAAGGCAGATGCCTGAAAGTTCGTGTGCTGCAGCGGCCAGACTGCGAAGGATAGGATGGCGACCGTGGCAATTTCAACGGCGGCGAGGGAGAGACTGTTCGACTCGCGGCCGTATTTGTCGATGAGGATAATCTGTAGTGCATAAAATAGCGCGCATAACAAGACCTCCAAATCTCCCACCTGAAGTTCCAACAGCTGAACCCCGCATAAGAGTGCCAGCCCGGCCGCTGCCAGGAGTGCACCGAGCCATGTCCGCAATGGAGGCGAATGGTGCAGCATCGGAATGGCTAAAATAGGTACGATTACGACGGACAAACCCGTTAGAAATCCAGCCGAACCAGGCTCCACCGTTTCCAGTCCCACGGTTTGCAGCACATAACCGAAAAACAGCATCGTGCCGAGCAGAATGCCAAGCAGGATGGTCCGGCGGGCATACATCACGCGGAACCGTCCACGCAGGCGAGTGAATAGAATCAACAGAATGGCTGCGATTGAGAAGCGAATGGCCAGAAACGGAATCGCAGGAATAAAAGCCAGGGCATTTTTCGTGAGGCTGAACGTGGCGCCCCACACGCCGGTAATGGTCAACAGGATGAGGTTGGCGAGCCAAGGGCACATCGTTGTTTTCATGAATCAAAGTTTACTGCTGGCCTGCTCGCCCGGTCAATCATGTGTCTTTATGGTGACAACGTACCGCTTGTCCTACGAAATTTCGACAGAAGTGGTATACTGATATGCGTACGAGTTCCTTGCTCTGCACGGCATCTTATAAGGCGAGACTTGGCACTTTGCGCCAAAGCGAGACCTATCCCCTTGTGGGGCCTTAACCCTTTGCGGACACGCATTTCAAGTTTGTTGGAGGTGGAAGCGGCGTGCATATTCTTGCAATTGGCTTAAATCATGAAACGTCTGATGTTGCGCTGCGTGAACAGATCGCCATCTCTGACGTTGAACTCGATGAAGTCTTGGAACAGGTACGGCAAGCGAGCTGTGTCCTGGAAAGCGTGATTCTGTCCACGTGCAATCGCACGGAAGTGTACGCAGTGGTCAGTTCTTATAAAGCAGGCGAAGATTATTTTACAACGATGCTGGCGCGCCGGTCTGAGCTGAACCGCGCCGACTTTGCCAAACATGTGTATGCACATCATGGAGAAGCGGCCGTAAGACATTTGTACCGCGTCGCGTCTGGCCTTGACTCGATGGTGTTGGGCGAGACGCAGATTCTTGGCCAAGTGCGTGCTGCTTATTTGACGGCGCACGACGCCGGCAATACCGGCATGTTGCTGGAACAACTGTTCCGCTCTGCGATTTCACTTGGCAAACGTGCGCAGTCAGAGACGGACATTGGCCAGCGCCCTGTATCGGTCAGCTATGCAGCGGTTCAGTTGGCCCGAAAGGTGTTCGGCAAACTCGATGGACGGGTCACACTCATCATTGGCGCTGGCAAAATGGCTAGGCTGGCGGCCGAATATTTGACCGCAGCAGGCGTCAAGCAGGTCATCGTTGCGAACCGCACGATCGAACGCGCAGAATCGTTGGCCCGAGCGTTTCACGGCCGAGCCATCGCACTGACTAAACTTTCGTCCGTTCTCGCTGAAGCGGATGTTGTGATCTCATCGACCGGCGCACCGGGCGCCGTCATCTCACGAACACAGGTTGAGCAGGCTGCCAGCAAGCGCAATGGTCGTCCTGCCGTACTGCTGGATATCGCAGTGCCGCGCGACATTGATGCGTCCGCGGCGGATGTGCGCAACGTCTATTTGTACGATATTGACGATTTAAAAGGCGTTATTGACGCGAATATTGCAGAGCGCGCCCGTGCCGCGCAGATTGTGGAAGGCATGATTGACGAATCACTGCACGCTTTCTCCGACTGGCTGTCAGAGCAGGAGGTCGTGCCGCTGATTGCTGCAATCCGTGCCAAGGGGACGAGAATCCAGGCAGATGTCATGGCGAGTTTAACGCGAAAACTGCCTGATCTCGATGAACGTGAGCGAAAACTCATTCACAAGCACACGATGAGTATCGTCAACCAGCTGCTGCGCGATCCGGTCCAAAACATGAAGGAACTGGCGGCTGCGGGGGAAACGAAATACATCCAACTATTCGCCTATTTGTTCGGCATCGAACAGGCGGAATGGGAGCAGGCTGTTGCGAACCATCCGCTGCTCGGCCAAGGTGAACGGACGATGGATAAAAACAGTCCGTTTATCGATCTAGTACGACGCTGGACGCACGCGTTGCGCATGGAGACGGATGGGAAGCCGTCCGCTTCAGATGCGCTTCACCCTGTCCTGCGTTAGGAGGGGCACGCGTGCTCGTTGGACGACTGCTGTTTGACGTGACCTGCGTCCTCTATGCGCTGACGTTGGTCCTGTTGTTTCTCGATGTACTGCAGCCGCGACGCGCCGTCAACCGGACGGCGCTCGTTTTGTTGTTTGTCGTCTTTGTCATGGAAACAGTCGTTCTCTTAAACAGTTTCGCGAACAACGGGTATGCCCCAATCTTCTCGCGCTTTGACTTGCTGCTGCTACTGTCCTGGCACGTATTGCTGATTGCGGTTGTGGTGGATACATTCTTTCGTATCGGCGTCATTTTGTTCTTTGGGAATGTCGCCGGTTTTGCGCTGGTTGCGTTCGACTTGTTCGCCAGGCAGGGCAGCGCAGTCTATACGGCACGCCAGGGCGACCTTTTGACACTGCATGTGACGAGTGCAATCATCAGCTATGCGCTGTTTATGTTCGCCTGTCTGTTTTCTATCATGTATCTGCTGCAGGACTGGCTGCTTCGGGAGAAGCGGTGGAACCGCTGGTTTTTGCGGCTGCCCTCGCTCGATCAGCTCGATTTGTTCGCATTTCGCAGCATTGCGGTCGGGTTTCCCATCTTGCTTGTCTCCATGGTACTCGGAACCATTTGGGGCGTGTTGACACTGCATCGGTGGGTATTGCTCGATCCGACACCGATTGCGACCATGACGGTGTGGCTGATGTACGGCGCATATCTCGCCTTGCGCCTGCGCTCAGGTTGGGGTGGACGGCGCTTGGCAGCCTACAATTTAATCTGTTTCATCGGCATCATCGCCAACTTTATCGTGGTGAGCAAATTTTCGGTCTTCCATCCAATTGCGTGAGTGCGCTGCCGCGGATGAGGCGGCCAAAGGAGAACTATGTTTGTGAAACGGACAATTCGGATTGCGTCAAGGAGAAGTCAATTGGCCATGCGACAGACTGAGATGGTCAGCAGCTGGCTGCGGGAGCAAAGTCAGGACATCGACATTGAGATTGTGCCAGTGGTCACCAAGGGCGATCGGATTCTCGATGTCTCGTTGTCGAAAGTTGGCGGAAAAGGCCTGTTTGTCTCGGAGATTGAGCAGCTGCTGCTGGACGGCGCGGCGGACGTCGCCGTGCACAGCATGAAAGATGTACCTGTCGAGTTGGCAGACGGCCTGATATTGGCCGGCATTCCTGCACGGGAAGACCCGCGCGACGCACTGATCAGCCGCTCTGGACTCGGCTTCAAGGCCTTGCCGCCGGGAGCTGTCATTGGTACATCCAGTTTGCGGCGGGCGCACAGGTACGGGCACTCCGACCCGATTTGGAGATTCGCAACCTGCGAGGCAATATTGACACGAGGCTGGGAAAACTGGCTGCAGGTGAATATGATGCCATCCTGCTTGCGTCTGCTGGCCTGCGGCGAATGGGCTGGGCTGACCGGATTACGGAATGTCTGGACGAGAAGACGTTTGTTCCAGCCATTGCCCAAGGCATTTTGGGGCTGGAGTGCCGCAGCGATGACGCGTTTGTTGTGGGCACCTGCTGGCTTCCTTGTCGGATGCCACGAGCCAGGCAGCGGCTGCTGCAGAGCGGAGTTTGATGCAAGCGCTCAACGGCAGCTGCCAGGTGCCGCTCGCAGGACATGCTGTTGTCCGCAAGGAGGGTAAGTCTATGCAGATTACCCTGCGCGGCCTCGTTGCCGATTGGCATGGTGGGCAGGTACTAGTTGCTGAGCAAACGGGATCGGAGCCGCTGCAGTTGGGCCAGGCAGTGGCAAACGACTTGCTGGCACAAGGAGCCGAGGCAATCATCAAGGCGGCGCCTGCAGAGTGAACACTGTATCTGTTTCACCCGCTGAACGACCGCTCTCAGGCGCATGCGTCAGTTTGACGCGCCCGCAGGGCAGCAACGAGGCGCTCCGCGAATTGGTGGTTGCCGCCGGTGCAGACGTTTTGGAGATGCCGCTGCTCGTCATTGAACCGACTGTGTCCACTCGTCTGACCGAGGCGCTGGCGCAGTTGTCTGCGTATGACGGCGTGCTGCTGACGTCGGCCAATGCGGCTGCGATGGCAGCAGCAGCTGCGGCACAGGCAGGAATCGTGCTTCCAGATGAACTGCCGTGGTACGCCATTGGGGAGCGGACGGCTGCCGCTGCAGCGAGTGCATCGCTGCCCGTCATCACCCTGCAGTCAGCGAGTGGCGAAGCGTTCGCTGAAGCATTGGTCGATCGCTTTGGCGAAAGGCCGCGGAGGCTGCTCTTCCTGCACGGTGCAAAGGCGCGTTCGGTCGTGCCGGAGACGCTCCGAGCCGTGGGCCATCAGGTTGATGCGGTCGTCTGCTATGATACAGTGCAAAACATCGTTCCTGCTGCCGTTTGGGAAAAACTGAAGGGCTGCCGTACGGTGTATATGCCGCTGTTCAGCCCATCGGCTGCGCGCAGCCTGGCGGCGCAACTGGACGCTGCAACAGACGTCCGTATGCGGGTTGTGGCAATCGGTGAGACAACGGCTGCTGCCTGTCGGGATTGTCATCTAAAGGTAGCGGCAATTGCGGCAAAACCAAGCGTAGACAGCGTAATGACTGCTTTGATTCAGTTGCAGCAGCACACTACATAGGAGGGGTAACCATGGAAAACAGTTTTCGTCGATATCGGCGCCTGCGCAGCTCCGAACCGATGCGGCGTCTGGTGCGTGAAACCGCTTGGACAGCCAATGATTTAATCTATCCGATGTTTGTCCAGGAAGATCTGACCGGAAAAGAAGAGATTGCGTCGATGCCAGGCGTCTACCACTTTGGCTTGGATGAATTCCGACGCGAACTCGATGTCGTCGCAAAGCTCGGGATTCCCGGCATTATTCTGTTCGGCATACCGGCGTGGAAAGATGAAGTAAGCGGCAGTGCGTATGCAGAGAAAGGGATTGTCCAGGAGGCCGTCCGGGCTGCCAAGCGCGATCATCCAGAGTTGATTGTCATGACGGACGTTTGCCTGTGTCAATATAATCCCAGCGGACACTGCGGGGTGGTCAGAGACGGCATCATCGTCAATGATGAGAGTCTCAAACTGATTGCCGAGACTGCACTGTCGCACGCGGCTGCCGGTGCTGATGTGGTTGCGCCGTCCGATATGATGGACGGACGTGTTGCGGCCATCCGCAGCCTGCTCGACAAAGAGGGATTTACAGACGTCACCATTCTTAGTTACGCGGTGAAATATGCTTCCGCGTTCTACGGTCCATTTCGCGAGGCAGCGCACTCGGCGCCCGCGTTTGGCGATCGTCGGACGTATCAGATGGATCCAGCGAATGTGCGCGAAGCAGTGCGTGAAGCCTTGGCCGATCTCGACGAGGGTGCCGACATGCTGATGGTCAAACCGGCGCTTTCCTACATGGACGTGATTCGCGCCGTCGGTGAGCAAGTCAATGTTCCAGTCGCCACGTACAACGTCAGTGCCGAGTATGCCATGGTGAAGGCAGCGGCCAAAAACGGGTGGATTGACGAGCAGGCGATTGTCTCAGAGATGCTGACGTCCTTTAAGCGGGCAGGAGCGGACTTCATTCTCACTTATCATGCGCTGGATGCAGTTCGGTGGCAGCAAGAAAACAGATAACTGGGGGCTGATGGGATGACCCGAACCAGATTGACAGCACAATCAGAGGCAGCGTTTGCCCGTGCGCGGCGTCATTTGCCGGGCGGTGTCAACAGTCCGGTGCGCGCGTTTCGCGCGGTTGGCGGTACACCGCTGTTTGCAACCCACGGTGAAGTGACCATACGTGTACGATCTCGATGGCAACCGCTACATCGACTACTTGCTCTCGTGGGGGCCAGCTCGATCCTGGGCCATGCGGCGCCGAACGTCATTCAAGCGGTGACAGAAGCGGCGGCACGCGGCACCAGCTTTGGCATGCCGACCGAACTGGAAAGCGACATGGCTGAACTGGTGGCACAGCTTGTACCGTCCATCGAAATGGTGCGAATGGTCAACAGCGGCACGGAAGCAACGATGAGCGCTCTGCGGCTCGCCCGCGCCTATACGGGCAGACCGTTGATTGTCAAGTTTGAAGGCTGCTATCACGGGCATGCAGATCACCTTTTGGTGAAAGCAGGTTCTGGGGTCGCAACGTTTGGTCTGCCAGACAGCCCGGGCGTACCTGCATCTGTGGCTGGCAACACGTTGACAGCTGCGTACAATGACTTGTCAGCAGTGCAAGCGCTATTTGAACGCCGCGGTGAAGAAATCGCTGCCGTCATTGTCGAACCAGTGGCGGGCAACATGGGGATGGTACTGCCGGAACCTGGGTTCTTGGAAGGCCTGCGTACACTGACCGAACAGTACGGCGCGCTCCTCATCTTTGACGAAGTCATGACCGGCTTTCGTATCAGTCTTGGCGGCGCACAGCAGCACTTCGGCATTCAACCGGATTTGACGACGCTCGGAAAAGTGATTGGCGGCGGTCTGCCTGTTGGCGCCTATGGCGGCAGGCGGGAGATCATGGAACAGGTTGCGCCAAGCGGCTCCGTCTACCAGGCTGGCACACTGTCGGGCAATCCGCTGGCGATGGCGGCTGGCTTCACGACGTTGCAGACGCTGCAACGGCTCGCACGCGAAGAACAGCTGTATGAGCGGCTCGATGCCTATGGCGCGGCGCTGGCGAAGACATTTGAAACAGCTGCGGCTGCCAAGGGCATTCCAGTTGTCACGCATCATCTTGGCACAATGTTCGGACTCTTCTTCTCCGAGCAGCCGGTTCGCGACTATGCGAGCGCCAGCATGGTCGATCGCGATCGCTATGCGAAATTTTTCCACGGCCTCCTCGATGAAGGTGTCGCACTCGCGCCATCCGGGCTCGAAAGCGGGTTCCTCGCGAGCGTGCACACCGATGAGACGCTGGCTGCAACTCAGGCTGCGATTGAGCAGGTCATGCAACGGCTGTAGTCGTTCACCACTTATAGATACCGAACTCAGCAGAGGGTATCCGTCCACTCCTTGGAGCGGTGCCCTCTGCTTTTTGCGTCTATCGGCCTGCATCTCCCTCGGCTGGCCTCGGCTGTGGTCGGGACATATAACCACGCTGCAAGACATACAGTGAAGGTGAAGATCTGGTCTGGCAGAGGAGGGACCTGCATGGGCGAGACAGAGCGTTCTCCACACATTTCGCTGGAGATCGACCAAGAGATTTTTGTCGATATCGTACAAGATGGGGACACCATTGAAGACGCGACTGTGTCGACTGAAGTTATTTCGTTCGAACGCGTTGGCGATGCGTACGTCCTGGAAGGCGCCATCGTTTTCGCGGGTTTTATGGATCGCAGTAATGTAGACGGGACACAGGAAGACAGTTCAGACGGTTTCGTAGACGCGCTGTGCATCACAGATGACACAATGGATGTTGAGCAGTTCCACCATCGCCTGCCGTTTGTGCTGCGCGTGCCAGTGAAGTCGCAGTCGCGCGGCATCGTCAATGTGGCTAGCCGGATATCGGACTGGCAGCTGGAAGTCGTCTCAGCGGGGTGGATTCGGATCCAGGGCGATCTGACGATTGTCGGCCTCAATGGCTCGCAAGGCTACCATTTTCAATGCGGGGCACAGGAAGACGGAGATCTGTTCTTCAAGGAAACGGTCGAGACAATTTCTGTCGAGGCGCCGCCCGCCTATGACGCGCGAAATAGCGAAGCGTCGGCGTACGACCAGCCGGCCGACGAATATGACGACTTTGTAGCCGCGAACTCTGGCACAGACGAGCCAAAGGTAGAGTATGCGTCAGAGCCAGTCGAGTCGAACAACCGGAGTTATGCAGAGGAGACTTCAGATAAGGCGAACAGTGAAGCAGAGCTGGGCAAAGACCTGCAGCGCCTGAGCCGGGCCTTTGTACAATCTGAGCCTTCGCAATCGTGGGAACAACCGGAACAGCCACAAAAACCCGTTGCGTCTTTTGAGTTTCAAGATCAAGTCTCGGACCTCTCGACGCCAGCTGTCGGCACGGGGCAAACAGAATTCAAGCCGTCGAAGAGCTTCAGCGACGCCGGCTTCCGCGCAGCGTTTGAACGTACGGTGGAAGCGGACAATGACGAGGCTGTACCCGCAGCCGACGAAGCTGTAGAGGAGACAGTCGAGGTAAGCGAAACGCGCGGTGCGGAAGCGGCAGACGATGAGACGCGAACGGTCTCCGTGCGAGACAATATGTGGTCGTTCGTCGATTTTGACGGGCCGGAACGGACTTGTACGCTTCGTTTCGTGATTGTCGAACATGAGGCATCGATTGACGATCTCGCTGAAAAGTATGGCTGCAGCAAGCTGGAGTTGATGCGTACGAATCGAATCTCGCCGGAAACAGTTGTCCGTCCCGGGCAATCGCTGGCACTGCCCGTAGAGTCCTCAAAACGGTAAGGGGGCGCGCAGATGGACGATCCGTTATGGCCGCGTGTACGCGAGCAGCTTGAGTCATATCCTGTCCGCGCCGAACGAGCCGTACCGCTTTCACATGATACGTACCGCCTGGAAGGTTCGACGCGGACATATTACGTTCGCGTCGTTCCCTTTGCTGATGGCGTGGCCAGAACATGGGCCGGGGATGCAGCAGCGCAGGGCGGCTTTCTGCGTGTTGAGCGGGCAATGAAAAACAGATATGGCGAACGAATGATTCCGTTCCAGGACGACCGCGGACTGTATGTCAGTTCCGGTTGGACTGGCGAGGAGCTGTCGGTCACGCCATCAGGCGCCCGTCTGGCTGGGCAAACACTTGCACGACTGCACGATGCGCTAGCGGAGTCGTTCGCTTCCGATCGTACGCCACTGCGACCGGCACTGCGCAGTCAGCACGGGACATGGCTTCGTTCATTTGGCCGGGCGCGTGACGTGCTTGCGCGTGAGCGGTTGTTTGCGGCAGACCATGTCGATCGCGATCATGCAAGCCGCTGGCAGGAAATCCTCGGCGGCTTCCTTGAGTCTGCCGATCGCAGTTTGGCGCTGCTGGAACAGCACCGTTATGACGAGGTTGCAAAGGCTGCTGAGGATGCCGAGCAAATGGCTTGGAATGGTGTAACGTTTGAACACTTTGTGCGGCTGCCAAGCGGTCATGTGTCGCTTGCGCAAACACAGACGCCGATTGCAGACGCATATCTCTACGATCTCGCTCGCCTCGCACGCCAGGTTGTCGAAGCGGGGCATGCATCAGGCGTGGCTGACCTTATGGACGCCTATGCATCGATTCGGCCGCTCGGTTTCAACGAACGGGCGATTGTAAGAGCCTATGCTGGATTTCCGCACAGCGGATTGCAGCTCGCGAAACAGGTCCGGCGCGCCCCCGCCTTGCTGGATGACTTGGAGGGTACGATCAAACGGCAGCAGACGGCGGCAAATGAGCTGTTCCGTGCGAAGGGATAACGCAGAGGGGAGGAGAGCGCATGGTGAAACGCACTGAGACGGACGACTATGGCGTCGATGAGGATGTCTTTCAGGCGTTTGCGTGCGTGCCGACGCATGTTCGCAGGCACGAGGATGTCTGGCAGCTGTTTACACCGACTGGTCAGCTGGCCCTGCGCCAGGTGCGCGTTTCAGCGGAGGCAATGGCATTTGCATTCTACTTGAGTGAGCGGTTGGCACTGACTGGCTGTCAGCATGCCGCGCCGAGAATGATCCGCACGTGCTACAACGATCCGTACGTTCGCGACGGACAGACATTCTACTACCTTACGGTATGGCCAGATGGTGTACCATTCGATGCGACCGACCAAACGCAGCTTGAGGAAGTCATCCAGTCCGTGGCGGCATGGCATCGCGTCGCAAAGCTGGAATCAGACGCTGACACAGCTGCTCCGGGCAGCAGTGCGGTCTGGATTGATGCGGCAGTCTCACTGCTGAAAGACCACGGGACTGAGCTGGCATCTCTGAAACGGCTGCTTGAAGAAGTAGACTGGTGGCAGGCGGATGAGGAGGCTGGAGCGGCTGGCTGGGTATGCCACGGTCGCCTTGTCCCATGGAATATACGCGTCTTTGCTAACGGTTGCAAGATTCTGCACTATGAGTCAGCGTTCCCGGGGCATCCGTTGTTCGATCTCGCCTACTTGCTGTCGGATGTAATGCCCCTCTATGATTGGAACGCAGCCCTGTTCAGCCGCTTGGTCAGCACATATGAACAGTGTCTCCCTGAACTGACCTGCAATCGAACGCAGCTGGCTGCACTCCTGCAGGTACCGTTTCGAGCGATTGAACTCGCAGCGGCAGATCAGGTGATGGGAACCAATGCGGGCGACAAACCAGTGGTCCGTGACTTGAAGCCATCGGACGCGATGGTGAGGGCGCTCAAGGCGCTGACGCAGGAATCGACCGTCAATGAGGGCAGCAATACAACCGTTGAGATTGATATAGAACGGGAAACAGAAAATGCCGCGAAAGAGCAGATTCAGCATGCGGATATGACCGCGCGTGATCAGGTAATGGCAGTACAGCCGGCAAGCAGCAAACGCGGCGGAAAGCCTGCTCCGATTCGGATTCGCCACTATCGACCGAAACCGGAACGCGTCGAGAAGCATGATGACTTGCCACCTGGACTGAACCTGTTTCCAACGCATCGTCAAGACTGATGCTTCCTTCAGAACGATGCAGGGCTGCCTTACAGGCAATCCTGCATCGTTTATTCTTCGGACACGCCCTTCATGTCAAGCGTTACGGTGGGCCGACGAACATGGTTGCAAAGACGATAAACAAAATGAGCAGGACGAACAAATCGAGCGCTGTCGGCCAAAACAGTGCACGCAAAAAGAGAAGGATGATGGCAATCGCCAGCAACAGTCGAACGAAGCGCGCAATCGCGTAGAAAAAGCCCATAGGTTCACCCCCAGAGACCGTATCTGCTGCCAGTACTCTTGGTGTTGGCGGCAGATGGGCAACCGGCAAAGAGACTGGTTATATGTATATGCGCGAACCTGTCTGATTGGAACTGATTTTGAGGAAACACTGGTCAAGCCACTGCCTGCTCTGGTACAGTGAAAGCGTGAACTTTCCAGGCGGGGGCTGACAGCGTGAGCGAAAACGAAAACCAACCAGGTGTTTGGAACGGATGGCATTGGCGATTTTTGACCATCCTCGTATTGGCGATTTGTGCGCTCGAACTGTTGGCGTACGAAACGATGAAATATCCGATGATTACGAGTGTGACGCTGGGCGTTCTGGTCGTCATCTACGTCGTGATCCCACGGCTCAAGGAACGGCGGCTCGCGCACTCCATTATCGGCGTCGTCGCGGTCGTTCTCATTACAGCAGCGCTTGAAGCCTACTTTGAACCGGAACTGTTTCGGGTAAAGGGCGGTATCGGAGCGTATTTTCTGTATAATGGGCTGGCGCTCGTAATTGGCATCGCAATGTCGTTTCTGTATCTGCGCCTCAACGACTGGTCGATGCGCAAGCGGGCGGAGGCAGACGCAAAACGTCAGGGCCGAGAACAGAGCAAGGCAGGCAACACAACCAATGCTGCGGGAGAGCGGCCTATGCCGATGAGCCGCCGGTATGAACGCGCGCGCAACAAGAAGCGGAAAAAGCGCTGAACTGTGCAGACTTGACAGACCGCAAACAGGACAGTAGACTTTTTTGCAAATCAACCGTGCAGATTGAAGGCTGCTGTTTCAGAAGGAGTAGGATGGGCACGCTCGTTGCGGACGAGTCCGCTGCAGAGAGAATGGACCTGGCTGAAATCCATTCCGAGCACCCGCTGAACGTCGTCTGAGGTATTTCTGCAGTCCGGGTCATTCCGTTATCGATGTTGAGTGTTCGATATTGTCTTTAGGCAGTTCGAAAATTCAGGTGGTACCGCGGATGCAAGCTTCCGTCCTGAACAGGACGGGGGCTTTTTTATTTGAGGAGGGATGAGCGTGGCGGAAAAAACCAAATCAGGGTTGTCGACTGTGTATGATCCAAAACAGGTCGAAGACAAAATCTATGCCTTTTGGGAGAAGGGCGGCTTATTCAAACCGTCCGGCGACAAGACAAAGCCAGCATTTTCGATTGTGATGCCGCCGCCGAATGTCACCGGATCGCTGCACATTGGCCACGCGATGGACAATACGCTGCAGGATATCATCATCCGATTCAAGCGCATGCAGGGATTTGACACGCTCTGGGTGCCAGGGACCGATCACGCCGGGATCGCGACACAGACACGCGTAGAACGGGAACTGCGTGAGACAGAGGGCAAGTCACGCCACGATCTCGGCCGGGAGGCATTTATCGAGCGGGTCTGGACGTGGAAGCATCGTTACGGTAACGTGATCACGAATCAGATTCGCCGCCTAGGTGCGTCCTGTGACTGGTCGAGGGAGCGGTTTACGATGGACGCGGGGCTGTCGGGCGCCGTCCGTGAAGTATTTGTGAGCCTGTATGAAAAAGGTCTCATCTACCGCGGCAACCGCATCATCAACTGGTGCCCGCGCTGCGAAACGGCGTTGTCAGACATCGAAGTCGAACATGAAGAAGTCGATGCGAAACTATATCATGTGCGTTATCCGTCCGCTTCGGGAGAAGGTTCGGTTACGATTGCCACGACGCGTCCGGAGACAATGTTTGCTGACGTAGCGGTCGCCGTCCACCCAGATGATCCACGCTATCAAAAGCTGATTGGCAGCGAAGTGAAACTGCCGCTGACCAACCGAACGATTCCGGTGATTGCAGATGACTATGTCGATATGGAGTTTGGCACCGGCTGTCTGAAGATTACACCTGCGCACGATCCGAACGACTTTGAGATTGGACAGCGTCATCAGCTTCCGTCTCTGCAGTGCATCGATTCGACCGGTCATCTGACAGAACTGGCGGGCGCCTTTCAGGGTCTCGATCGCGAAGCTGCCCGCAGCGCCGTCGTCGAGGCGCTGCGCAAAGAAGGCTTCCTCGTGGAAGAGGAAGACATCCGCCACGCCGTTGGCCATTGCGAACGCTGCGGCACGGTGGTTGAACCGTACTTGTCCGACCAGTGGTTCGTGGCGATGCGAACGCTGGCCGATCGCGCGCTTGCTGAACTCCGGGCCGGTAACCTGAATTTTGTTCCAGATCGGTTTGAGAAAGTATTCGTACACTGGCTGGAGGAAGTCCGCGACTGGTGCATTTCCAGGCAGCTCTGGTGGGGGCATCAGATTCCAGCGTGGTACTGTGATGACTGTGGCGAAATCAGTGTCTCCCGCGATGACCTGACCGCCTGTACACATTGTGGCTCAGCCAACATCCGGCGGGATTCCGATGTGCTCGACACGTGGTTCTCGTCCGCGCTATGGCCGTTCTCAACGATGGGTTGGCCGGAACAGACGGCTGATTTCAGTCGGTACTACCCGACCAACGCGCTGATGACAGGCTACGACATCGTCTTCTTCTGGGTCGCGCGGATGGTGTTCATGGGATTGCAATTCACTGACCAGCTGCCGTTTCGGGATGTGGTGCTCCACGGCCTGATTCGGGCCGCTGATGGCAGCAAGATGTCGAAGAGTAAAGGCAACGGTGTCGATCCGATTGAAGTCATCGACCAATACGGAGCAGACGCGCTTCGCTTTATGCTGTCGACTGGAACATCGCCAGGCAATGACCAGCGTTTTCGCTTTGAGCGGATCGAAGGCATTCGCAACTTCATTAACAAAATCTGGAATGCATCGCGCTTCGTTCAGATGACGGTGACGGAACCGGTCAAGCTGGCAAGCTTGGATGCACAAACACTCGGTGTGGCTGACCGCTGGATTCTCAGCCGGCTGCAGCTGACGGTTCAGGCAGTGACCGATCATCTGAACCGCTACGACTTTGGTGAGGCCGGGCGCGCGCTCTATGACTTTACGTGGGATGAATTCTGCGATTGGTATATCGAGCTGTCGAAGCTGATGCTGTACGGCGATGACCTCGCTCAAAAGCAACAGACGCAGGCCGTGCTGGCACATGTGCACCAGACCTTGTTGAAACTGCTGCATCCGTTCATTCCGTTTGTCACGGAGGAGATCTGGCAGTCGACTGCCGGAACGGATGGCGCGCTCATTGTAGCGGATTGGCCGGTGGCGGACGAGGCGCTCATCGATCCGCAGGCGATGCAGCAGATGGCGATTGTGATGGAGGCCATCCGTGCAGTACGCAACATTCGCGCTGAGCGCAATGTCGCGCCAAGCAAACCGGTGCCGATGATTGTCCGTGCTGTAGACGAACAGACACTCGCTTTGCTCGAATCGGTGCGCGCTTACTTTGTTCGCTTCTGCAACCTGTCGGAGCTGGAAATTGGGCTTCAGCTGGATCCGCCGGAACAGGCGGTCACAGCTGTCGTCAGCGGCGCTGAACTGTTCCTGCCGCTGGCCGGACTGGTCGATCTCGACGTCGAACGCGATCGTCTGCAAAAAGAACGCGACCGCCTGCGTCAGGAAGTTGAGCGTGTTGTGAAAAAGCTTGGCAACGAGCAGTTTGTTGCGAAAGCGCCGGCTGCCGTCGTCGCCGCAGAAAGAGAAAAGCAGCAGGACTACGAGGCGAAGCTGAAAACGGTCGAAGAACGCCTGAAGTCACTTCAGTAAGTGACCGATGAAGCACAAGGGGAATACATTATGCCCGTAGGAATCAATGACGCTCTGGCCTGGCTCAAGGGGCGGCAGAAGTTCGGCATCCGGCCGGGCCTCGAGCGAACAGTGCGAACACTGGCAGAACTAGGCAGTCCAGAGCGGGATTTACGGTTTATTCACGTGGCTGGGACAAATGGAAAAGGCTCCGTCTGCGCCTCGATTGCAGCGGTGCTGGCGCCGAGCTTCCGTGTCGGCCTGTTTGTTTCACCTGGATTTGACGGCTTACGCGGACGCTTCTTCATCTCCGGCAGAGAGATTCCGGAGAGCCGCTTTATCGAACTCATTGAAACGGTGCGCTTGGCGGCCGATAAGGCGACGCCAGACGATCCGCTCACGGAGTTCGAAGTCCTGACTGTGATGGCCATCTGTTACTTTCAGATGGAACAGGTGGACATCGTCGTTTGGGAAGCGGGACTTGGCGGCCGCTATGATTCGACGAACGTGGTACTGCCGGAAGTGGCGGTCATCACCAACGTCAGTCTCGATCATCAGGAGATTCTCGGTGACACGGTACGTTTGATTGCAACGGATAAGGCGGGGATTATCAAGCCTGGAATTCCGATTGTGACAGGGGCTGACGGGGAAGCGCTCGACGTTATTCGAACGATCGCACAAACGGAGGGTGCACCGCTGTATCAATATGGCGTGCACTTCTCGGCCAGCCGCCTGAAGTGTGACCAGCACGGGCAGTTGATTTCGGTGCGCGGGATACGCGAAGATGGCGTCTATCGACAACCGCTCTTCGGTCCGCACCAGATTTCCAATACGGCGATTGCGCTCGCTGCAATCGATTTGCTGGCTTCAAGACAACCGCAGTTTCGATTGTCGCAGACACAGATTCGCCGAGGTTTGGCGCAGGTCAGCTGGCCAGGACGGTGCGAAGTCGTTGGGTCATCGGATCAAAGAATTGTGCTCGATGGCGCCCATAACCCTGCCGGTGCTGCGGCACTGAGACATACATTGAAGGAACTTTGCGAGCCTGACGAGAAGGAAGATTGCTGGACAGTCGTGCTCGGGATTTTAGCTGACAAAGATGTGGAACGCATCATCAGCGAACTGATGCCGGCTGCCAAACAAGTGATTGTCACCGAGCCAAAGCAGCAGCGTGCACTGCCAGCAGCCGAGCTGGCTGTGATGGTACATCGCCAGTATCAAGGTCGTGTCATGACTGCTTCGACGGTCCACGAGGCTGTCCAAATGGCGCTTGCCTTACCTAATCCGATCTGCTGCTGCGGCTCTCTGTATACGGTGTTTGAGGCGAGGAAAACTATCTCAGAACAGTTCTGCCTTTAGCCAGAATTGATACAAGGACGGTGGAGCACGTGCAAAAACACATACACTTTGTCGGTATTGGCGGTTATGGAATGAGTGCAATCGCCAAGGTCATGTTGGATATGGGGTATCATGTCACCGGATCGGACGTGTCCAGCCAAGAGTTAACACAGCGTCTCAGCGAACGTGGTGCGACGGTATTTCAGGGACATGATGCTGGCCAGATTGACGGGGCCGACGTGGTGGTGTACAGTACGGCGCTGCCGCAGGACAATGTTGAACTAGAGGCGGCGCGGGCAAAACAAATCCCGGTGATTCACCGCTCCGAAATGCTGGCAAGGCTGATGGAAGATCGAATGGGTGTCGCTGTTACTGGCGCGCACGGAAAGACGACGACCACGTCGATGATCGCGTACGTAATGGAAACCTGCGGACTCGACCCGACGTTTGTAGTTGGTGGCGTTGTCAGTAACATCGGCGACAATGCAAAAGCCGGCGGCGGTCAGTTCGTCGTAGCTGAGGCAGATGAGAGTGACGGCTCGTTTCTGCATTATCGCCCGCATATCGCAGTCATTACGAATGTTGAAGCGGATCATCTCGAACATTATGACGGCAAATTTGATAACTTGCTGCGAGCTTATGAGCAGTTCATCAAACAAATTCCGGCAGACGGGCTTTTGATCTATTCAGCGGACGACGAACATCTGAAACGGATGGAGGGCCTGGCGAAATGCCGGGTGATTCGGGTTGGGGTTGACAGCAGTGCGGATTATGTGGCGACGGACATCAAACTGCGCGATCGCGGAAGTCAGGCTACCGTCAGCTGGCATGGCGAAACACTGGGCAATCTGCAGCTGGCGCTGCCAGGCCAACATAATGTGATGAACGCGCTGGCGGCCATTGCGGTAGCCCGGGAAGCTGGCCTGTCATTTGAACAGGCGGCACAGGCGCTGGCACAGTTTCATGGCGCAAAGCGCCGGTTTCAGGTCATTGCCGAAGCTTCAGGCGTACTGGTGATTGACGACTATGCCCATCATCCTACTGAAATCTCAGCTACGATTGCGGCTGCGCAGTCGACTGGCAGACGGATTGTAGCGGTCTTCCAGCCGCAGCGATATTCGCGCACGTTCTTTCTGTTCGACGCCTTCGCGCAGGCATTCGCAGGCGCAGATGAGGTGGTCATTGCGGACATCTACGCTCCCGCAGGCGAAACACCAATCGAAGGCGTTTCGGCACAACGGCTGGCTGAGCAGATTAAGGTTCAAAGTAATCCAAATGTGCACTATCTCGGTTCGAAGGACGATGTCTTCCGGTATTTGGTGCAGAGCGTTCGCGCTGGCGATCTGGTACTCACAATGGGCGCAGGCGACATCTGGAAAGTAGCTGTCCGCCTTGGTGAAGCGCTGAAAGATGGCGCGGGTACTGCCTTGGTGTGACGTTATGCTGCACGATCAGCGAAAAGGCGCTTCAGCTGACGTATCGAGGTCAGTTGAAGCGCCTTTTTACTAAGTTCTTTTGCCGCTACGTTGTCGCTGGCTGCATCAGCGCCAGCGTTTAAAGCGCCGTTTATTGCGAGATTCGGAAGTTGCCCGTACAAACCAGTAATAAGCGAGCGCAAGCAGGGCGATACCGAGCGCAATCTTCAAAAACAGCTGGATAAACACCATCAAAACAATCACAGCAATGACAATCGATGCAATCAGGGCGATACTGCGCACTAGGTTCATATCGTCCACCTCCTGGGCCAACGCAGGGTGGTCCGCTTGCCCCCACTGATAAGCTTGTCCGAAACGGGTCGAGAACCCTTGTTGGACACGCTGTACAGTCACAGTATAACACACGGAAATCTGACAAAATACCATCGTTCGACAAAATCCGCGCAGTGCGCAAGTCCTTAATCGAGTATATAAGTTGCAGGATCGCGTATCAGGCCGGCGAAGATCGGGCATGTGAACACCTCGGGGGAGCGATCATGGTGGATTATCTGGTTGAGGCGATTCGCGCCGGTGCGACGGATTTGCACATCTCTCCGGCGACAGGTGCTGCCATGCGCGTGGATGGCCGGTTTCAGCGCATCGATGCGCCATTGACACTGGCGAGCTTCCATGACTTTGCGCGTCTCTATGTACCATCCGATTTCCTCCATTCGCTCAGCAGCGCGGACCAAAATACGGCCATTACAGCGTCTGGTGTTCGTTGTCGACTTCACGGCTATCTGGCGAATGGTATGCCGCATCTGGCGTTTCGGATTCTGGCTGCCGCCCCGCCTGAACTGACCGCGCTCGGTCTGCCGGAGGCGGCACTTGCCTTTTTGAACAGTCAGACGGCGGGCCTGATGCTGATTGGGGGGCCAACGGGCGCTGGTAAGTCGACGCTGTTGGCGAGCTGGATTCAGCACATCACTGACCATGTGCCATGTCATCTGATCACGCTGGAGGATCCGATTGAGTGGCTGTTTCCGTCCGCTCTGGCACAGATCGATCAGCGCGAGATCGGCCGCGATGTGCCAACATTTGAAACGGGCCTTCTGTCTGCACTGCGCGCGGATGCCGATATTCTGGTCATTGGCGAACTGCGGACAAAGGCATCCATTCATACAGCGGTTTTGGCAGCGGAGACGGGACATCTTGTCATCGCAACCGTACACGGTGACGATGCGGTCCATGTCCTGTCGCGCCTCACTTCAGCCGAACCAGGCGTCGATCGCGTGTGGTTCCTGCACCGGCTTGCGGCCGTGCTCCGCGGAATTCTGTCACTGCGCCCGATTTCAGCCACAGTCAGGCGCACGGCAGACTTGCATACGGACAGGCAAATGGACCTGGAATTGTTACTCGTCAACGAACCCGTTCGGCATCTGATTGAATCTGGTGATTTCAGGCATCTGCCGACGCAGCTGCAAACGGGCAAGAGGTACGGGATGATTACATTTCGACAGGCCATCACAGCCAGCCACGCGGCCCGGGATTGATGTCGATTTTGGTATGAACGCTGTCCTGTGGACATACGAATGAAGTAGATGGCTGACTAATACTGTCGGTTTCAGGCGCATTGGCCGCCTGTGAATTGCATCCCTGTGGATAAATCTATATACTAACAGCAGCCATCGGCGTTTTCGGAACACTGTACAAAGCTTCCGTTACTTACAACTCTGTTGAAAGAGGTGGTGGAGTGCGGATACCCAAATCGAAGGCCCTTTATCTGTCTGCCGCTGTCTTTGGATTGTTTGGCGGCTCTGCGGTAACTGCGGATGCAGCATTCAAAACAGTGACAGTACAGACGAATGGCCATCAACGGGTCATACGCGGGTTCACGTTCGGCTCGCTCAAATCGTTTTTGGATGAGAATGGAGCCAGTGTCCCTGAGGATGCAAAGGTAAACGTCGATCTGTCTAAACCAGTTATGAATGATGTGACCGTGGATGTCACACTGCCAAAACAAATCGTGCTGGATGACGGAGACCACATGACCCAAATTGAAACCTTTGCGAACACCGTGAATGACCTGTTCAAAGAAGAGGGCATTACCATTCATCCGCTGGACACAGTAAACGTACCACTGCAGTCAACGCTGGAAAACAATGAGCGGATTCAAATCAACCGTGTCGTTCGGAAAGTCACGACGCAACGCAAGACCGTATCATTTCGGGTGATACATCGCCAGTCGAGCGCGCTGATGCGCGGCCAGACGCGTGTTATTACACAAGGCGAAAAAGGCATTCAGGAAATCGAGACCATTCAGTACTATATGAATGGACGGAAGCTTTCTCGACAAGTAACAACGTCAATGGTGAAACACCCGGTCAATCAGATTGTCGAAATTGGAACCAGGGCGCCGGCGCCTTTATCCTCGCCATCGTCATCGTTCCAATTAAGCTCTCGTGGAGACAGTCTGGCGGCGGCAGCGGGTCAGTCGATTGAAGTCATCGCGACAGCGTACGTCGCTGGCGGTATTACGTCGACTGGACTCGCAGCGCGCCCAGGGGTGATTGCGGTCGATCCGTCGGTGATTCCACTTGGCTCCCGCGTCTATATCCCAGGTTTGGGTACGATGGTGGCGGAAGACACGGGAGGAGCCATTCAAGGTGATCGGATTGACGTTTGCGTGGCAAGCGAAGCGCAGGCGTTGGCTTTTGGACGACGCGCAGTCAGAGTGTATATTGAGAGTTAAGGCAGATTCAAGAGAAGTTTGAAGGAGGGCCAGGTGGCCCTCTCCTTTTTCTTTGCCAAAAAGACATCTTCGAATCGATAAACTCATAGATTAGAGAAAAGTAGAAAAGGTTGTCCGACAAGGTTCTAGAAGGGATGTCTGGAGGTAGATTGTGTTGACCCAGTCCACAAAGCAGCAGACACAGCAGAAATCATCGCGATCGACACCTGTGCTGGTACGGGTTGGACCGCAGCAGTGGATTATCAATCACGAAGATGAACACGCAGACGGCGGTGCAATCTACTCAACTCACTCGAATCAACCTGGGACGGATGCTGAAGCGTATGAGCAAAATCGCCTTTCCGACCGATTTCCAAGACTGTTTCGCCGCTTAAGTGAGATGGAAGACGCGGCAGTGCGCCTGCTGCAGACGGAGGAACAGCTGGGGCATGACAAAACACCCTCCACCGCACCCGCTGTTCGTTCGCGGCGGCAGCGTCGGCGCTTACGCGAAAGTTTTCAGGTAGGCATCATCATCGGCTTGATTCTTGGCTGTTTAAGCCTTGTAATGTTTCATCAGGTAGAACCGTCTACTATTCAGGCGGTGCCCTCGTCCAGTATCGTAGAAGCGGCGAACTCGCGGCAGTTGACACTGCCGGCCATCACGCTCGAAGCTGTAACTGCTGGCACTAGCCTTAGCCGCGTGCAGGCGACAGCCGTTCAAGATAATTTAAAGAAACATGGGTTACAGTCTTCCTTGTGGCAGCAGAAAAATGGTTTTGACGTAGTTACCCGAATTGGCATGACTTCGAACGACATTTCATCATACCTGGCGCGGACGAAATCGGCGCAGCCAACAAGTGGTGCGCGTATCGTCACCGTCCATATACCGGCGGCCACGGTTGCCGCTGGCCGAATTTGAGTCAGCAGGAGGCGGACAAGCTGACCGAGTGGCTGTCAGCAGTCGCTGGTTCGCTCAATACGATAATCGCGGTCAGCGTTGATGGCGCCAGCATGAGAGACGCACTGACAGCGTATCAGAACGCAAGACAACTGACCCCTGCAGCGAACGTTCTCGCAAGCTCTGGCTATGAACTGCAGTTCAGTCAGATGATGAGCGCTTGGGCGGCAGCCTATCATGCACTGACGCACAAACAGATGAATGCGGCGAATGCTGACGTGGCGAGTGCCATTTCGCAGTTGCTGCGGATAGAGTTCGGAAGCGAAGGAATTTGACGAGATTTGTTCACGAATTTGGGACGAACGGTGAAGGATAGCCCCTGATTTTGTCGAAAGACCACATGATAACAGTTGTGGTGAATTTGGGGGCGGCAGGCGGCGTGCGGAATCAGACGTGGAAGACAGTCATATTTATTTTTGGCGGCGCAGTTATTGGAACGCTCGCTGGCCAACTGCTCAGCCGAGAGGTTCCACTGCTCGGCCACGCTGTCTCAGTATCGTGGCATCCGCAGGCCAATTTGGCTGTACTATGGTTCAGCCTGGATCTGACGTTTCATGTCAATTGGCTTACCTTGGCTGGCATCATCGCGGCCTTTTTACTGCGTCGGAAGCTGAAGTAGCATCGTGTCTATCCATACAGCACACTTCTAGTTCAGGTTGTGAAATCTCGTCTGCATGATCTCGATTTATCCGATGGAGATTGTCGAGACTGCTGCCAACACCTATCGTGTATACCATCCTGATGCACGCGAGAGGATGGATACGCATGGAAACGAAACAGAGAACGGATGAATCTCCGCGGGAGCGGCTCCGGCACGCTGGCCCAGATGTTTTGCGCAGTGACGAGCTTTTGTCTGTCATTATGCAGTCAGGCAATCGGTATGCGTCGGTGCATGAGCTCTCGCAGCATGTGATTGCGGCTGTCGGTGGACTGGGTGGGTTGCTCGATGCTACATATGAGGAATTGGTGTCGATACCTGGGATTGGCACTGCCAAAGCTCTGCAAATCTGTGCAGCGGTTGAGCTGGGAAGACGGATTGTGCGTCGACCCGCGGAACAGAAGACACAAATTTTATCCGCGGAAGATGCTGCATTGTATGTTATGGACAGGATGAGGCACCTTAAAAAAGAGCATTTCATGACACTGCACTTGGACACAAAACATCGTGTCATTGCCGAAGATGTGGTGTCTATCGGCTGCCTGGACGCATCGATTGTGCATCCTCGTGAAATCTTTAAGATGGCCTTGAAGCGAAGCGCCTCAGCTATTCTATGCCTTCACAACCATCCGAGCGGAGACCCGTCGCCTAGCCCGGAAGATATCGCTGTAACGCGCAGACTGTGTGAAGCCGGCCAACTCTTAGGAATCGATGTGCTGGATCACATCGTTATTGGCGATGGAGAATTCGTCAGTTTGCATGCCAGAGGCTGCATGTGACAATGACCGCTGTCAAGGTGAACATCACCAGACGCGAGAGGAGACAGAGTATCATGTTTGCAGGTCGAGACATGGGAGTGGACCTTGGAACAGCAAACACGCTGGTCTATCTGAAAGGGAAAGGAATTGTTCTACGAGAACCATCTGTGGTAGCCATCCGCACCGATACGGGGCAGATTGAAGCTGTTGGTGACCAAGCGAAGCAGATGATTGGACGTACCCCCGGCAATATCGTCGCTGTCCGCCCGATGAAAGATGGCGTAATTGCCGATTTTCAGACGACGGCGACAATGCTGCGCTACTTTATCCGGGAGGCCATGAAGAACAAGTCGAACTGGAGTGGCAAGCCTCGGGTAATGATCAGTGTACCTTCCGGCATCACAGCGGTTGAAAAACGCGCGGTCGAAGATGCTGCAATTGAAGCAGGCGCAAAGGACGCGCAGACCATCGAAGAGCCAATGGCTGCGGCGATTGGTGCTGGGTTGCCCGTGGGCGAACCAACTGGCAGCATGGTTGTGGATATTGGCGGTGGTACGACCGAGGTAGCGATTATTTCACTCGGCGGCATCGTCACAAGTCGCTCCATTCGTGTAGCTGGGGACGAAATGGATGAGGCAATCATTCAGTACATCAAGAAAGCCTACAACATGATGATCGGCGAACGTACGGCTGAAGACTTGAAAATTACGATTGGAACCGCAATCGCGGCAGACGGCCGTGAGAAAATGGATATCCGTGGACGTGATCTGCTGACGGGTCTGCCAAAGACATTTACCATCACGTCTGCTGAAATATGCGATGCATTGTCAGATACGGTCGGAGCGATTGTCGACGGGGTAAAAGTGACGTTCGAAAAATCGCCGCCCGAACTGGCTGCGGATATCATGGATCGCGGGATTATGCTCACTGGTGGGGGTGCACTGTTAAAAAACCTCGACCGACTGCTCAGTGAGGAGACGGGTATGCCCGTCATTGTAGCGGAGGACCCACTCGACTGCGTGGCGGTGGGAACTGGCAGAGCACTCGACAACTATGACGTTTATCGCAAGCGCAACGCTGTAATGCGCAAATCTCAGGCGCGAGGCTAAATGCCTGAAGAAATTTATCGTTTAGGAAGTGGGATGCGGGTGTCCCGATTGATGACCGGCCGCAGACTGTTTATTCTGCTCGGCAGTATTATTGTCGTCATGGTCGTTGCTGGCCTGACGATGAGCAGCTCAAACCGACAAACATCCTGGCCTGCCAGAATTATAATGGATGTTCAGAACACGGTTGGCGGCTGGATTTATAAACCTGTAAGTCGAGTGACCGGGTTCATTGACGGCATCTCGCAGCTGCATGAGATGTACGTAGAGAACGCCGAACTCAAGCAAGAGATGCAAAACTATGCTTCGCTCAAGGCGCAGTTGGCCGAGGCGGATGCGGAAAATCAACGGCTAAGTCAGATGGTTGGCTTCAAGAAGAGTCAGGGGACACACTATCAACTCGTTCCCAGCCGTGTAATTGGCCGCGATCCATCAACCTGGAACTCAGAGATCACGATTGACGTTGGGACTGCGAGCGGCGTGAAAGTCAATATGCCTGTCGTCTCTGTCGATGGCAGTTTGGTCGGAAGAATCAGCGCCGCTGCCGCGTACAGCTCAAAGGTGATTTTAATCACGGATACGCAGGTTGGCGACGGTGTATCTGCCAAAGTATTGACAGGATCTACTCAGCAGCCATTTGGCATCGTCGTTGGTTCGTCTACTTCACCGGGCAGTCTGCAGATGAACTTTTTGTCGCCGCTTGCCAACATCAGTGTCGGTCAGACCGTCATTACTTCGCACCTTGGTGGCATCTTCCCAGATGGGCTGGTCATTGGACGCATCACAAAAGTGACGACCGGAGCGCAGGGATTGACGCAATTGGCGCTGATTCAGCCCGCAGCGGACTTGACCTACGTACAGGACGTATTCGTGGTGAAGAGCAGCTCATGATGAGACGTGTCATTGCTTTCGCTGTGTTATGGTTCGGGCTGATTCTCGATTCGACCCTGTTTCAAATTCCGCCAATCAATGTCATCCAGCCGAATTTGGTGCTCATCGTACTGATGGTGATTGCACTGTTGTACGGGCCGACGCACCGCATTGCTGTATGGCGTGGCGATTGGGCTCTTGCAGGATGTCGATTACGGCCAACTGCTCGGTCTCAAACGCCTTTACCTATGGTGTGATTGCGTATTTTGCAGCAACGATTTTTCAGCAGTTTCTCCATCGCAGTTTGGCATTGACGTTCTTTTTGACAGTCTGTTTTACGTTTGTCGAAAAATGGATGACTTACGGTCTGACACGGTTGTTCGATGTTACGGCGTATCGTGCGGACGCGGTGCTACGGCAGAGCTTGCAGGAGATGATTGTGAACGGTGTATTTCTCCTGCTGCTTTATCCACTGCTGGTCAGTTGTTTGAACAACGATCCAAACGCGATATCAGCAGCCCGATGGAGAAGGGGCATAAGGAGGCAGCGCCTGGTGCATGCCCTTCTGTTTCCTCTGATAAAGGTTGTCGTAAGGTTGTCCGAAAAGGGTAAGAACTGGAATGAAACGTACGTTTGATGGTTTGGAGAAGGAAATTCGGTTGAATTAGCGAATATTGTTTGCCGTGTCTCTTCAGCGGGAGGGAGTCGCTTGGCCGCAAAATTGGTTCGGCAGACGAAACTGGAAGCCAAGCCGCCGGTGTCAATCAAGGGGACGAAACATGGGCTGTTGTTCCTGTTGGATGAACAGTGCGAGCATACGGCAATCGTCGACTGCCTCAAAGAAATGCTTCAGGGTGACGCGTCTGGGCTATTTAACGGTCCAGAAGTGTCGATTTTTGTTGACTACGGAAACCGTACGTTGACGAAACAGGAGAATCGCGAACTGTTCACCCTGTTCATGGAACGGGATAATTTCGTCATCCGCGAATTTGCGCCGAAGACGTCAGCGCGTGCCGCGTTATTTACGCGTACGCAATCATCGAGGGCACAGAGCGTGTTCAAAGGCACCGTGCGTGCAGGGCAAAGTCTCCTATTCGAAGGCGATGCCATTATTCTCGGAGATATCAATCCAGGTGGACAAGTTTCGGCTGATGGCAACGTATACGTATTCGGTCGTCTGATGGGGATTGCCCATGCGGGACTGGTAACTGGTGTCGATGCCATTGTTGCAGCGGCTGAGTTTGCGCCAATGCAGGTGCGCATCGGCGATATTGTTGGACAGACGCCACGGGAAAACGGAAAACCTTTGCGTACATTTATGGAATTTGCGTACGTCCGAGACGGCATTATGGCTGTGGACAGGATGCAGTTTTTATCGACGTACGAACAGACCCGCGCCGTAAGCGGCCGCGTGTAAGAACTATGGAGGGGTGGAAGAATGGGATTGGGAATCGTCGTTACCTCCGGGAAGGGGGGCGTTGGCAAGACGACATCGTCCGCCAATATTGGAACTGCGCTCGCGCTGTTCGGCAAACGGGTTTGCCTGATTGACGCCGATATTGGGTTACGCAATCTGGACGTCGTTATGGGCCTCGAGAACCGCATCATTTATGACATTGTCGATGTCGCGACCGGCGAATGCCGACTTGAGCAGGCGCTCATTCGCGACAAACGATTTGACCATCTGTCCATGCTGCCCGCGTCCCAGACAAAGGACAAGAACGCGCTTGTCCGGAGCGGTGCGCTCAATCGTAGAATCTCTCAAAGAGTCCCACGATTACGTCATTATCGACTGTCCGGCGGGCATTGAACACGGATTTAAGGTGGCGGTGGCAGGCGCAGACCAGGCAATCGTCGTTACTACGCCGGAAACATGCCGGCTGTTCGCGATGCGGACAGCGTCATCGGGCTTTTGGAGACGGAAAATATCCGATCTCCGAAATTGGTCGTCAATCGAATTCGACCAAACATGGTCAAACACGGCGACATGCTGGACATCGACGAGATTGTACAGGTGCTGTCCATCGACTTGCTCGGTATTGTGCCGGACGATGAGTCGATCATCGCAACGCAAAATCGTGGTGAGCCGACCGTCATGCGGCCGGATACAAAAGCGGCAATCGCCTATCGCAACATAGGCCGTAGAATTTTGGGTGACTCCGTTCCTTTACTCCAGCTCGACGACCAGCCTGGGCTGTGGGGACGGTTGTGAAGAATGATGGGCGGTAAGTAGGAAAAACTTTATTCGTTGCGCGCCGGCTCCATCGGCGCTGAAATGCGCGAAAGCGTTCTTGGTTCAAACACTCGGCTGCACAGGCTTGGGTGTTTTTCTATCGCCTGTAGCATACCTGAACACGCATTCCCATACACATAGGGTACAAGCCTCTGGGGGTGTATGTGATGTCAGACGCGGGACGCAACCAAAAACGATATTGGTTCCAAGGTTTATTCAATCGGCATCATGAACAGGATGAGCAGGCGCAAGTTACGGAGATAGATGAGGAAAACCCCTGGTTTGCCTTGCAGAATCGACCAACGGATATGGAATTCCGTCAGGGCTATGCCCCTGGTGGGATAACAAATCACTCCACCCGTTGGATGGGCGACGACAGCTCGCCACTCGGGTTTTCAGATGACGATGGTACGTTGAAACAGCTTGATCACCCTGTCTGGCGACAGGCATTTGGCACCAAGCGGAAAACGAATCGATTTGTACCGCGCGATCGATCGTCATCCCGGTGGCAGTCGGCGGGCGCACGGTCCAGTTCACAAGTCTTGAACAGCAGAGGTTCCACCTGGCTGCTTCAGACCGTTGCCGCGGCGGTGTTGATAGCTGGTGGCCTCTATGCGCAAAGGGTACATACGCCGCTTGCAAATCAGGTGGATGGTATCTATCAGAGCGCATTCAACCAAGACGATGCGCCAGCGATCTTGCCTGCCATCGATTCGTTTCTGTCGAACCATCATCTGCCTGTCCCGACCGCACTCAATCTAAACAGCACGCTAAAATTTCACGCCCCAGTATCCGGGCAGGTCATCACCGCCTTTAGCACCAATCATCCGGAGTTGACTTACCAGGCTGCGTCAGGTGCGAAAGTCTACGCGGCTGGCAGCGGAACGGTGACGAATGCGGATGCTTCTTCTGGCCAGATCATCATTGACCACGGCAGTGCGGGAGAGACCACTTACCGCGGTGTCGCCACTATCGCAGTGAAAGAGGGAGAATTCGTAACCAGCGGGCAAGTCATTGGTCACTTACAGAACACAGCGAAACCGACGCTTGAATTCGGTTTGGAGCGCGGCGGTAAAATGGTCAATCCTACGAGTTATCTGGCCAGTTCCAATACAGGTATATGAGTCTTCAGCGGATGGTCGGACGCGCACAGCGTTCTCGACAGGGTGGGATATTCAGTAAAATCAGGATTCATCCGCTGTCCTTTTTATTGATATTGGTTGCCTGCGGCGTTGGGCTTTGGCGGGAAATCATTGTCCTGTTTATTTTGGTGATGCTGCATGAACTCGGTCATGCAGCGGTCGCCTACAGCCTCGGGTACGAAGTGGAAACGGTGTCACTGCTGCCGTTTGGCGGGGTGGCCCGGATGTCGTATGGCAGCGTTGGCTTTGTTCCGAAATATGAAGCGATGATTGCGATAGCAGGTCCACTTGTGAACGTACTGCTTGCAGGGTTTGCCCTCGCTCTGACGGTGAGTGGATTCTGGTCGCATGCATTCGCCCTGGAAACCGTACGACTGAATGCGTGGATCGCAATCTTTAACCTGCTGCCAGTGATGCCGCTCGATGGTGGGCGCATACTGCGCGCCGCCCGATCGCGATCGTGCGGATTTGAGCAGGCGACGCGCGAAGCATATCGTCTAGGTATGCTCTTGGCGTTGGCGCTGTTGCTCCTCGGCGGAATTTCGCTGTGGGCAGGCAATCCGCATTTTGGCCTCGTTATCTTAAGTATCTTCCTCCTTGTCAGCGCGTGGGTCGGGCACCGTTCCATCCGGATGGAGTTCATGCGATTTCTGGACGCCAAACGGCGCAGACGAGATTCGGCTGTGGATGAGGTGCGGGCGTTTGTCGTGCCAGGGCATACCGTACTCAAAGACGTGGTCACGAGATTTGGCCCCGACAGGTACCATTTGGTCTACGTTGTCAGCCCAGAAGGAGACGTTCTGTCCGTACTTGCTGAAGACGAATTGCTGGATGCTGTATTTGCAGGTGGCTGGCTGAAGCCGGTAGCGGCGTTTCGCTAGCAGAGGTTTTCCGAAAAGGGTTACCAGGGGGCTATCGCCCGGTCTAAACGGGTCCGGGGTGTCCACTGGACACCCGGCTGCGCCCCCCACTGGGGACCAGACGCCGTACGCATTTTTATCCACTTCCTTACACTGCACGGCATCTTACCTTAACCCTTTTCGGACACCCACTATCAGATTCAATCCGTCATTGCAAAAGTATGTCCAATTGTGGTATCCTGAATCAGATTGCTTCAACCGCATGTGGGAATGGTCTTAAACTGCAGTCGCAGTACCTTCCACAGCGAGTCTAGGTAAAGAGGAGCGTTTTATTCATGTATGCCATCGTAGAAACGGGCGGCAAACAGTTTAAGGTAGCCCAGGGCGACACACTCTATGTGGAGAAACTGGATGCCGAAATCGGCAGCACCGTCACATTGGACAAAGTATTTCTAGTCGGAGACGACAATGGCGTTAAGGTTGGTACGCCTGTACTTGAAGGCGCGAAAGTCACAGCCAAGGTCGCCGACCACGGCCGCGGCAAAAAAATTGTGGTGTTTAAGTATAAGGCAAAGAAAAACTACCACAAGAAGCAGGGGCATCGTCAACCGTACACGAAGCTTGTCATCGAATCCGTAGAAGCGTAAGAACCGATGATTCGTTGTGAAGTCTATCACCAGAGCGGCAAGCTGCAGCGATTCAGCATTCGCGGGCACGCAGGTTTTGCGGATATTGGAACAGACATTGTCTGCGCCGCAGCGTCCATACTGGTCATCAATGCAGTCAACAGCTGTGAAGTTCTGTTGGGGATTGAACCGGCTACTGTGGATGACAACGACACGTTGCTCTGTGAGGTACCGCAGGATGATTCGGCGCAGTTACTGTTTAACAGTATGGTGTATGGGCTCGAAGAACTGATGAAACAGTACCCCAAACACGTCCAGGTAAAGGTACGACAAGATAAGGAGTGAAGGTCATGTTACAGCTGAATCTGCAAAGATTTGCGCATAAGAAAGGTGTATCGAGTACACGAAATGGCCGCGACAGCATTGCCAAGCGTCTTGGCGTAAAACGCGGAGACGGCCAACTGGTCACTGCTGGCAGCATTCTGGTTCGTCAGCGTGGAACCAAGATTCACCCGGGTACCAATGTAGGTATCGGCAAAGACGATACACTTTTTGCAATGGTTGAAGGCCAGGTCAAGTTCGAGCGTTATGGCCGCGACCGTAAGCGCGTCAGTGTTTATCCCGTGAAAGAAGCTGTCGCAGCCGAGGCCTAATGCCGACGGGGCAGCAGCATAGCGGGACTTAAGGGATTACATCAAGCCCGGCGACATTGGTTGCCGGGCTTTTTTTGGAGGGAAAGCACATATGGCAGGTACAGCAGACGATGGCTGGCTGCAGATGTTACGTATGCATCGTCACGACATGCTGAATGGGTTGCAGCTTGTTTCAGGGTATTTGCAGTTAGACAAGCCTGAACGTGCCCTGCAGTCGCTTGAGCGGATGGCGAACTGGCTCCGCACGGTCTCATGGATTCAAGCAGCGACTGAAAGTACAGAGTGGACTGCCTGGTTTCAAGCCAGTCATGTCACACCGCACGTTCTCCTTCGGAATCGGCCGGAAGTCACAGCGCTGTCCCAACAGCAGGATATGAGTCTGGCTGCGGCTTGGCGGTGGTTGGAGGAGATTGCGGCACTTCACGGCATTCTTGAAATTGGATTAGATGCGGTTGGGAAAACTGAGGAGAATGGTTCAATCATTGAACTCACTGTCGATGCGGGCGAAACAGTGGCCGACTGGTGGTCAGAACGACCGGGCTTAGCCACAATCAAGTGGAGCCAAATAGACAGACAGGTAGAGCAATAGATAGATAGGAAGTGAATTGTGTGTTTGTTGATGAAGCGAGAATTTACGTAAAAGGCGGAGACGGCGGCAATGGTGCTGTTTCCTATCGCCGTGAAAAGTATGTCCCGCTTGGTGAACCAGCAGGCGGAGATGGCGGTCACGGGGCAGACGTGGTTTTTGTGGTTGAAGAAGGGCTGCGCACGCTCGTTGATTTTCGTTACAATCGCCACTATAAGGCTCCAAAAGGCGAGAATGGCGGTACGAAAAATCGTCACGGCAAAAACGCGGCTCCGATGCTGGTGAAGGTTCCGCCGGGGACAACCGTCCGTGACGCGGATACCGGGGAGTTTTTAGGCGATCTCGTTCATCACGGTCAGCGGCTCGTAGTCGCACGTGGCGGCCGCGGCGGCCGCGGAAATACGCGTTTTGCCTCTCCGTTGAACAAAGCGCCGGACATGGCGGAAAAAGGTGAGCCTGGGCAGGAACGGTGGCTGCAACTGGAACTCAAGGTACTCGCTGATGTCGGCCTGATTGGCTTTCCAAGTGTGGGTAAATCGACGATTCTGTCAAAGGTGTCGGCGGCTCGACCAAAAATCGGAGACTATCCATTCACAACGCTGTCGCCTGAGCTTGGCGTGGTTGAGGTCTATGAAGGCAAAAGCTTTGTGCTGGCTGACATTCCAGGTTTGATTGAAGGTGCGGCCGAAGGGCACGGGCTCGGACACGAATTTCTACGGCACGTCGAACGGACAAGACTGCTCGTGCACGTGATCGACATGGCAGCGGTCGACATGCGTGATCCACTCGAAGACTATGAAATTATCAATGCGGAACTATCGTCCTATGCGACTGTATTGGCTACACGCCCACAGATCATCGCAGCGAACAAAATGGACCTGCCCGGGGCTGCGGAAAATCTGAAACGATTTCACGATCGCTATCCTGAACTGCCCGTCTATCAGATCTCGGCAGCGACCGGACAAGGCTTGCAAAATCTGATGCGCGAAGTGTTGGTACGACTGGAATCGATGCCAGCTGAGCCAGAGTCAGCTGCGCCAGAAGCAGTGGAGAACGAGACAACAGGCAGGAAGGTCTATCGCTTTGAGGAAACACAACCATTTACGATTGAACAGGAAAACCGGCTGTTTACAGTTCACAGCGCTGAGCTGGAAAAGCTCGTCACGATGACGAACTTCCAACAATACGATGCGGTCAAACGTTTTCAGCGAATTCTTAAAGCCCGTGGCGTCGACGATGCGTTGCGAAAGAAGGGTGCCAAGGAAGGTGACGTTATCCGCATTGGGGACATGGAATTTGATTTTGTCGACTGATCCCCCCAGCTGGTTTTCGGTGCGCCTGCAACAGCAGCTGCTCGCCGAGGCGAAGGTGGCTCTGCCAAACGAAACAGCTGGTCTGTTTGTCCGTGATGGCGATGTTGTGCAGGCGTGGCCGGCTGTTGCGGTGACTTCACCCGATTCATTTACGGTCGATCCGGACTGGCTCGTCGCCGCGGTTTACCGTTGCGACGATCTCGGCGCACAAATGATCGGCACGTATCACACACATCCACAGGCGACGCCTGCATTCTCCGAACGTGATCGGCCTTTGTTTGCGTGGGGCCGGATACATCTGCTCATCTCAGACACCCAGCACCAGCCGGAATGGCTGTGGGGACGACTTGCGTGATCGGCGTGGGTCATACAAAAATACGCCATTTAAATTATTTTGTATCAATATCACAAATCAATATCGATGCTCACAGTTGAAAACAGGTCGGCGATTCACGAAACGCGAATTCAGTGGCCAGAAGGTCACGGAAGAGAGGGATTCGCGTGGAAGACTCGGCGGCTGTTTTTTTGCTGGAACAAATTCTGGCGGATGCACACATGCAGGGAGCGACCGACATCCATTTGATGCAAAGCGGAAGTTCGCTGTCCGTGTCATTTCGCATTGACGGGCGGCTGACCCCGTACGTGTCGACCGAGGCGGCCGGTGCACTCTTGCGGAGGATCAAGGCGTTGGCAGGCATGGATATGACAAGTCGCTGGCAACCACAGGACGGATCGTTTACCTGGCAGGTAGTTGGAGAGAACACGCTTGACCTGCGTGTTTCAGCGTCACCGACAGCGACTGGTGAAGCTGTGGTTCTGCGTCTGCTCGGTCAGGTTCGCGATGTTGGCCTGCAAGCCATTGGACTGACGCAGGGACAGGTGCAACTGGTCGAACAGATGCTCGAGGAGGAAATCGGGCTTCTGCTGGTCGCAGGTCCGACGGGGACCGGGAAAACGACAACACTGTACGAAATGATGCGCTATCTGGCCCGGCGCGGCCGAGCAGTTGTCAGTATCGAAGACCCAGTCGAAATGCCTATCCAATTCTCTCGGCAGCTGGAAGTGCGTGAAACTCAGGGCATGACATTCGAACGCGCGCTGCGCGCCGCCATGCGGCAGGATCCGGATGTACTGATGATTGGCGAGATTCGCGATCGCGATACCGCACGCACAGTGATGCACGCTGCGCTCTCTGGCCACCTGGTGCTCTCTACGACACATGCCACCGATGTCATCGGCGCGGCCGCCCGCCTGGTTGAATATGGCCTGCCTCGTCCGCTGGTTGGCGATGTACTGTTGTCCGTCATCGTGCAGTCGTTCAAGCGAAGCGTATGCCCGCACTGTCAAGGGCACGGCTGTGTCCGTTGCCACGCGTACGATTCAGATGAAACCCCCAAGTTTCACTTCGAGATCGCTCCTATGACTGCGCAGACGCGCGCACTCTTGTCCTCCGATCTGTCGTGGCTGGAGGTGAGAACCAGATGCAGTGGCTTGCTGCCATTCGCGCAGAGTCGCTCATAAATGCAGGTGCTCTGCTTCGTATCCAGCGCGATCGCTTACGTGTGTTTGAGCTTCTCGAGCTGCTCGGCCATCTCCTTGAACAGGGTTTCTCGCTGCACACTGCGCTCATGTATCTGGCACATGTTCGTACAGACACGCGGTCACGACTTCTGCTGGACGCGGTGACGGCTGAAATTACAGCTGGTGAGCCCTTGAGCGATGCGCTTGGACATCTGCTTCCACCGATCTACATGGCAGCGGTGCGAGCGGGCGAGGCGTCTGGAAATCTGGTACATGCACTGCAGCTGTGTACGGAACATCGACAGCAGTCAGTCGCCAAGCGGGAACAGTTGCTCCGAACCCTCTCTTATCCGGGTCTGTTGCTCGCCGCGCTTGTCGCACTCGTCTGTACGATTGCGCTTGTCATGGTGCCAGCGTATCGTGCCATGTGCGATGCGCTCGGGTTTGTACTGCCAGCACAGTCGGCACTGATATTCCAGAGCTTGCAGCGTACACCTGTCTTGCTCCTCGGTGTTTGCGCTGGCGCAAGCGTAGCTGCGCTTGGCTTGCTTCTGCTGCGCCGATTTGCGCCAGCCTTCTGGCAGGAACTGGCGCCGAGACTTCCGCTCTTTCGAGGCATCTGGCGCCTGGTCTGGCACTTTCGGACCGAGCGGCTGTGTCAGCTTCTATCTTTGTTTGTCGACAGCGGTATGCCCATCGCAAATGCGTTTGAGATCCTCGCTGCCGAAGGACCAGTATGGCTGCGTTCACGCATGCAGCGTGCACACGACCACCTGCTGCAAGGAGATCCTCTGTCCCAAGTCCTTGGCGATGAGTGGAACCCGCTGCTGCGTATGAGTTTTCAGTTGAGTGAAGGAACCGGTGACATTCGCTGGCTGCTGAAGCGCGCTGCCGTGCAGCTTGCGGACGAACTCGAACATGGATTTAATCGGCGGCTGAAACGGCTTGAACCACTGTTGCTGCTTCTGGTGGGCGGCATTTTGTCGTTCGTGATGCTGGCAGTCTTCGTGCCGATGTACAACCTGGCAGCCAGTATATCGACAGGATCAACACAGAGTGGAGGAATGCACAATGCGGAATCTGCTCCGCAATGAAACAGGGTTTACACTGCTGGAAATGGTCATTGCAGTACTCATCGTCTCGATTATGGTGGCCGTTGCCACGCCACAGCTGACTGGCATCAGCAAGCGGGCAGAACAGACTGCGTGCGCTGAAAATCAAGATACGATTCGCGCGGCATTGGCCGAGTATCATTTGATCCACCATGCGTACCCGACGGGAGACAGTGCGGCGCAATTGCAGACGCTGGTGGATGACGGTGAACTGCAGTCGGTGCCAAAGGAACCTGCAGGGGGCACATACGTGATCACAGAGACAAACGATACGGTAACGGTCAGCTGTTCGGTTCCATGGCACGCTGGAGAGTGGATCATGAGGTTCAGGCACCGGCAAAGCGACGGTGGATTTAGTTTATTGGAGATGGCGATTGCAGTCTGGCTCACCGCACTGTCGGCAGCCGTGGCTGTCCCTGCGTGGGTTCACTTTGGAAATCGTCAGGCACTGCTCGACTCCAGCGAATCCTTGCTCTGGGCAATGCGCAGCGCGCAGACGTGGGCCATGGCCCATGATACATCGGCGACAGTCGACCTGAATCCGTACCAGCCCTCCTATTTCATCTATCACGGCACGACATTGATTGACTTTCAACAGTTTATTCCACCGGTGAACTATGTCGATGGCTACCTGCATATGCCAAATCACCGCGTCAGCTATGGTTCGTCAGGCGCCTCCGATGTCATGGGGGTCATTACACTTACGGACGGCCAGGAGAAAACGGCCATAACTTTGTATCGTGGCGGGGGATTGCAGACCATCACGGGAGATGGCGTATCTTGAGTGTGCTGGATGTGATTGTTTCACTCGCCGTGCTGACCGGTGTGCTGATGGGATCAGTGTCTATCTACGAGGAGTCGCTGCAGCGGCAGAAGCAGGTGGAAGATGCAAGCTCAGCTGACATCTGCGCGGGGCGAGCCGCCACATTGATGATGAGCGGAAAGCCAGCTGTCAGTGATGGATCATGCCACATCACAACGGATGTTGAGTCAGGATGGATTTCGATTGAAGCAGATGTTGGACAAGCAAAGCAGATATTGTGGCTGCCGCAGGCAGGTTCGCTCAACTGAAGGGTTTACGCTGCTGGAGACAATCATCGCATTGACGTTAGCAAGTCTCGTCCTGGCGGCAGCAGTGCACGTATACATTTTGATTGAACGTGGGATTGGCCGCTCGCTCATGGTTGCGGATGCATCTTACCAGGCGCAGGTCGCAGAGCGAATGATTGCTTCAGATGTCCATAGCGCTGTCCGAATCACAGATGCGAATCATGAATTGACGCTGACGGAAGCAAATGGCCAGTCTGTCGCCTACTGGCTCAATAGCAGTGGACAATTGGTACGCGTCGGCGACGCGGGTGGGACGGCTGTGGCAGCGAGTGGAATTTGGACATGGCAGTTCAATTTGAAGGATTCACTAGTCGAGGTGACAATCACGTGGTCTTGTGGCGTCGAACGCTCGTTCACCTTTGGCACGCTCGTGGCTGGCGGCGTTTAAGCGGGAGCTCGGACGGCGGCTATACGTCTCTTGCTTTCCTCCTGCTGGCGTCTATAGTTGCTGCGAGCCTTGCGATGTTCATGTCCGTCCTCACGTCCTTCATCCGAATTAGTGAGTCACAGGGTGACGTTGAGCAGGCCTATTGGCTTGCCTGCGGCACCGCCGATCTGGCTGTTCAGCGTCTGCAGGCTCATGCCACGGTTGGAACCGTCACGTTGCATTCGCCGATGGGCGATGTGGTTCAATCCGTGAAGAAAACGAATTCTCTTGAAACCGTGACAGAATCGGCGAAGACAGCGCATGCAGCCTATGCGGTAACGTTCGCGTATGATCTGCAGGCCGAAAAGGTTGTCTCCTGGCAGGAAGGCGTCAGTGTATAATGAACCATGGAACAGGGGGAATCACGGTGGCCAGTATTGTCCTCATCGGTTTTATGACGAGCGGCAAGACAACCATAGGACGTCGTCTCGCAACGATTCAAACTGCCTGCAGTGGATATCGATCTGCTGTTTCAGCAGCGGTACGCCACGACGGCCGCAGCGTACATTCGCAGTCATGGTGAGGATGCATTCCGTGCCTGTGAGTATGAAGTACTGCAGTCTGCCCTGAAGGTTGGGGCAACGGACGCGGTCATTTCGACCGGTGGTGGGATTGTCACTTACCCAGACAGCCGCAAGCTGCTGTGTGCCTGTGAAACGGTCGTCTGGCTGCGCGTCCAGCCGACCACAGTTCTGCAAAGAGCAGAGCAGGATGCAGTCGATCGGCCGCTGCTGCAGGCAAATGGCATCAATCCGCTCGAGCATGTGAATCAACTGCTTGGCAGACGAAATCCATTATATGCGGAATGTGCCAATGTGATCGTCGACGTCGACGGCAGGGAACCAGATGAACTTGTCGAATGGATCCAAACTCGACTTCAGCAACATTGATATGCCGGCAGCCACTTACATCTTACGGTGAAATAGATAGAAAGAGGTGCGGAAACATGCAGCATATTCGCGAAACAATTCCGGCCCACCTACGACGCGAGACAACCATACCGGATGCTGCTTACTTTCGTGAACGGATCCCGGAATTGGATGCCTGGGGTGTCTCAGACGGGGAAATCAGGCGGCAAAGCGCGCTATTGCTGGAGTACCTCAATCAACAGCAGATCTGCAAGGCCTGCAAGGGCTATCAGGCGTGCGGCAAAGAGGGCGATCTTCAGGGATTCACCCAGACCCTTGGCCGCTATGGCAGTCAACTGACGCTTGGCGTCGAACGATGCAAACCGTACCTGGACTTTGCGAGCGCACAGCGGATAAACCGCTGGTCAGGGTATTACGGAAGAGTCGAACAGGATGCACAGTTTACTTTGGCCAACTTCCCTCGCGAGCAGCGCGCGAAGTATCCGCGCCTGCTGTCGTATGCTGAGCAGTTTGCGAACACCTATACACCTGGACAGGATATGGCGGGGGTCTATCTGTTCGGCACCGCCTGGTGTTGGCAAAACGCATCTGATGCTGGCGGTCTTGAACCGTTTGCTGGAGCGTGGTGTTCAGGCACTGTTCGTACGCTCTGATTCTGTGTTCGACCGGATGAGGCAGATGGTCGCTGAAGGCGCCGATCTCGACGGCTTCCTCGACACCTGCGCCACGGTTCCCGTACTCGGCATCGATGAATTCGCACAGGAGCGCGCGAATGAGTTCACCATGGAAAAGCTGTTTCGCATCATCAACCACCGTTTTCATGCGAAACTGCCGACCTGGTTCACCAGCAACTTCGCGCCGCCGGAGATTTATCGAGGAAAAGATGGAGCAGACATCCTCGACACAGTCGCACCGCTGCGCAGTCGCGTGATGCAGATGGGAAAGATGGCCAGGATCACCGGCGAGGATGCGCGGCAGCGGCACATTGATTGGGTCTGACCTGGCCGTATATCTCAGACCAGTTTGCAGCGGATCACGCCCAACTGCGTCAGTTCACAATCGATATAGGGGCGGATCCGTTCTTCGTGCTCCCGCAGTTTCCGCTGGCGTTCCGCTTCGACGAGCGCCCGTTCCTCTTCAGCCACGTCGGTGATAATGCTGTCGTAATATAGATTTACACTCTCCAGTTCACTCTGCAGCCTTCGGGCAGCGTCGGCAGCCCAAGTATGAGACTCGGCTGCGAGCTGAAGGCCGAGCTCCTGCTTCGCGGCATCAATGCCTGCGTCGATCGTGACACGCGCTGACCGAAGGCAGTCAGACGGCGATGCGGTCTGCAGGTTTAATGACTGTAACTTCTGCAAAAAACCATTCATAACTTGACCTGTTTTGAGGTTGACGCCAATCGATGCCACGCGCTGCTTGCTCAGGTCGCAATGATACGTGACGAGAAACTGGCACAGGAGCCAGGGGCTGGCACCAGATTTGCCGTCACTGGCTGCCACCACGCTGCCGCGAGCCTTTGTCGACTGAAAGATCTTCGCCAGTCGAAAGCTGCCAAACGCCACGTATTCCGCTGTTGGCGGGCGAAAGAACATACGCTGCACGTCATCGAGTTGCTGCCACTCATCGCTTGCCATCGCTTCCTGTCTCAGCCGTTCACTCTCCGTAGCGGCTGCTTCTTCCGTAAACGCAAGGCGCAGAATGGTCGGTTTGACTGGTTCGCCCGTACGCTCAACCCACAGCCAATAATAAGGTCTGTCCGTGAGCTCCTTGTCGACATCAATGGGCAGGACGTATTCACGATAATTTGCTTTCTTCAGTTGGCAAGTGGCACCCACTGCTGCAAAGTAGCGTTCGCAAAACCGTTCTCTGGCCGAAGCACTGAACATCGTCATGGTCTGTCACTCCGTTCGTTTGCTCTCTGTCCACTCTTGTGCAAATTCATCCAAACGGCGCCGCAGTCCTTTGGTGCTCTCAGTGACTGACCATTCGAGCACCTGCTGTTCAAACTTTCGCCCAACTTGTTCTGGCTCCGCGAGGATATAATCGAGTTCGCCGATGACCATTTCAAACATGCGGATCTTCTCCTGAAGGAGGGAGACGATGTGTTCTTCAATCGTGTCTTTGGTCGCAAAATTATAAACCTGCACTTCACGCTCCTGACCGAGACGGTGAATGCGGCCGATACGCTGCTCCAGTCGCATTGGATTCCATGGCAGATCGAAGTTGATCATGTGCTGGCAAAACTGCAGGTTGATGCCTTCACCGCCTGATTCGGTTGCAACCAGCACTTGCGCGCGTTTAGCGAACAGATCCTTCATCCAGTCTTTTTTCCCCCGGCCAAACCCCCCGCGGAAGGGAACTGCCATGACGCCTCTTTTGCGCAGCATATACATCAAAAAATCCTGTGTGGCGCGATATTCCGTGAACACAATGCACTTGTCGCCAATTTGCTCGACGAGATCGACCACTTTATTTACTTTGGTATATTCGGTGATTTGCTCAGCCATCGCCATCAGTTGTGCCAGACTTTCTTTTGTCCGCTCTGACTTGGTCCGCTTTGCCATACGTTCCATGGTAATCATGGCAGCATAGGGAGAACTGCAAATTTCACGCTGCAAAGTAACGAGCGGCAGAACAGATTTGCGCAGTTCTGTCCGCTCCTGAAATTCATCGCGCAAAAACGTGTGAACAGCATCATACAGCTTGCGTTCTGCCTGATTGAGCTCAATCGGCACGGCCCGGACATTGCGTTTTGGCAGAACCACACCGCCATCCATCCGGCGGTTGCGAATCATGACGTCACCGACATGCGCACGCAGTTTGGAGGCGTCCTTTGGTGTTCTGGTGGAGACAAGATAGTCGCTTGTAAACGTCTGCTGATTCCCAAGGTGGCCCGGTTTCAGCAGTGTGACCAGTGTATGGAGTTCGCGCAGGTTATTTTGCATCGGTGTTGCGGTCAGCAGCAGCATGTACTTGTTGGGCAGTTGATTGACAACTTGCCAGTTCTTTGTTTTCGGATTCTTGAGTTTGTGTGCTTCGTCGATAATGATCATGTCCCAAGCCTGGTTCATGACGATTTCCCGGTGCGGATCGCGTTTGGCTGTGTCAAGTGACGCGACGACAACATCGTACTCTGACCAGGACCACTCATTTCGCTGGGCAAAGACGGGGATGCGAAACTTTTCATTTAACTCTCGCGTCCATTGCAGGACCAGGGATGCAGGTGTCAGAATCAGCGCCTTTCGGACCAGTCCGCGGAGCAAATACTCTTTGAGCACAAGGCCGGCTTCAATTGTCTTCCCCAAACCAACTTCGTCCGCAAGGATGGCTCTGCCGCGCAGTGTCTGCAGCACCTGTTTGGCGGTTTCCACCTGGTGAGCCAATGGCTGAAAGCCGTTCACGTGCTGTAGGGACACTAAGGTATCAAAGCCGCTGGCAATCCCAGCCTCCGTCGCTTCCGCTGCAAGTTGATAAAGTTCCCACGTCGCTTTTCCGGTGTTGCCAACAGGAGGACTTTCTAGGTATGCTGTAAGCGCTGACTGCGCTTTTTCGACATGCCACTCTATTGGCGGGGTGCCTGCAGCGAGCATAGTGGTCTGACTGGTTGTCATGCGAGCACCTACCTAATGTTGATTTGATTCACAATCACACTGAACGTAGCGTGCCCAGATCCTATCGTGTTTATGTGAAATGGGAGGATGATGAGGTGACCGGGTTAAAGCGTACACCTTTGTATTCGGTATACAGCCAGTACGGGGGGAAGACCGTAGAGTTTGGCGGTTGGGACATGCCTGTACAGTTCTCGGGCATCATTGCCGAACACGAGGCTGTCCGTCAGCGGGCTGGCCTGTTCGATGTTTCGCACATGGGCGAGTTTGAGGTCGTTGGCCAGGATGCGCGTCCATACCTGCAGCATGTTGTGACAAACGATGTTGACAAACTGACGCCAGGGCGCGCCCTTTATTCCCCAATGTGTAATGAGCAGGGCGGTACCATTGACGATCTGCTGATCTACTGTTTCGCAGACAATCGCTTTTGGGTTGTGGTCAATGCTGGCAACATCGATTCAGACTTCGCCTGGATGTCCGAACAGGCGACTGGTTACCAGGTAAAGTTGACGAATCTATCGCAGGCGGTGGCGCTGCTTGCCTTGCAGGGACCAAAGGCAGTCGACATTTTGGCGCAATTGACGGACGCGGCCGTTCAGAATATACCCTATTATCAGTTTGAAGAAGGCCGCGTGAACGGTGTAAAGGCAATTATCTCGCGTACGGGTTACACAGGCGAAGATGGTTTTGAATTATATGTGGATGCCGAGCATGCAGTTAGCCTGTGGGAGGCACTGCTCACAAAAGGAGAATCATTCGGTCTTGTTCCATGTGGACTTGGTGCACGTGATACGTTGCGTCTCGAAGCCCGGATGCCATTGTATGGTCACGAATTGACACGCGACATTTCACCGCTAGAGGCAGGGATTGGTTTCTCCGTGAAGTTGGACAAGGGCGACTTCATCGGGTGTACTGCACTGTCGGCGCAGAAGCAGGCTGGGTTAAAACGCAAAGTGGTTGGCATTGAAATGCTGGAGCGAGGCATTCCGCGCGCTGGGTATCCCGTGCTCATGGATGATCGGCAGGTAGGCGTGGTCACCTCCGGTACGATGTCGCCGACGTTGAAGAAACCCATCGCGCTCGCATTGGTGGAAATCGATGCAGCAGCAGTAGGAACAGCGTGTTTCGTTCAAATTCGTGACAAAAAGGTCGCTGCCACAGTTGTCAAAACGCCATTTTACCGGCGGCCACAAGCCTAAAACATGTGAGGAGGCGCTGCCTTGTCCACTTTCAGCTATATTCCGCACACGGATACAAGCCGTCAGAAAATGCTGCAAACTTTGGGCATTTCAAACGTTGAAAAACTGTTTGCCGATATTCCAGACTCCGTCCGGCTGCAGCGCGAACTGAATTTGATGCCTGCAATGTCTGAACTGGAATTGGATCGACATATGCGCGGCTACGCGACAAAAAATCTGTCCGCGGAAGATGTGGTCTCATTCCTCGGCGCTGGCAGCTATCATCACTATCAACCAGCGGTCGTAGATGCGATTATTGGCCGCTCTGAGTTTTATACATCCTATACGCCATATCAGGCCGAGATCAGTCAGGGGCTGCTGCAGGCAATCTTTGAATACCAGACGATGGTGTCGGAACTGACAGGCATGGATATGGCGAACGCCTCCATGTATGACGGACCTACGGCACTCGCCGAAGCAGCGCTGGTCACATGCGCGCAGACGCACCGTAACAAGGTGCTGATTACACGTACGATGCATCCCGAATACCGCGCGGTTCTGGCGACGTATGCGGCTGGTCAGTCGGTCGAGGTGGTTGAGGTGCCTTACGCCGCTGATGGGCGCGTCGACGAGGCTCAACTGGAACAACTCCTCGCAGAAGATGTGGCCGGCCTGCTCGTGCAGTATCCGAACTTCTACGGTGGTGTCGAAGACCTCCGCAAATTGGCCGAGGCAGCCCACAAAGTGGGGGCGCTACTGGTCGTCAATACGTATCCAATTGCCCTTGGCTTGCTTGAAACCCCAGGCAAACTCGGTGCGGACATCGTTGTGGCGGAGGGGCAGTCGCTCGGCAATTCGATGAGCTTTGGCGGGCCGTACCTCGGCATCATGGCCGCCAAGAAAGAGCTGATGCGCCGCCTGCCTGGACGTATCGTTGGGCAAACGCATGATCACGATGGCAAACGCGGCTTTGTACTCACATTGCAGGCTCGCGAACAGCATATCCGACGGGAGAAGGCAACGTCGAACATCTGTTCCAATCAGGCGTTGAACGCCATTGCCGCCACTGTCTTTCTCTCCTACATGGGACAGGCCGGCATGCGTGAACTGGCTTTACAAAACTATCATAAGGCGCATTACCTCGCGCAGCGTTTGACACAGCTGCCAGGTGTTTCGCTCGCCTTTACACAGCCGTTCTTCAACGAATTTGTGGTACGTCTGCCACGTCCGGTGGCGACCGTGCAGGAGCAGCTGCTCGACCAAGGGTATCTGTTTGGTTTCGGCCATCGCTGCCTACGATGAGGCGCTGTCGGACGCGGTGCTTCTGAACGTGACGGAACTACGAACCCGCGCTGAAATGGATGCGCTCGTTCAGAGTCTGGAGGGGATCCTGTGAGTCTCGGAACTGTAGGCGATCTGCCGTTGATTTTTGAACTTGGTGAACCAGGCCGTCGTGCCTATACACTGCCAGAACTGGATGTGCCGGAAACGAATCTTGTCGATCTGGGCGATCTCGTACGCGCAGAGGATGCACATCTTCCTGAAGTCAGCGAAGTCGACGTCATTCGCCACTTCACAGCCTTGTCGACGCGCAATCACGGCGTGGATTCAGGGTTCTATCCGCTGGGCTCGTGCACGATGAAATATAATCCGAAGCGCAATGAAAAAGTAGCACGGCTCCCAGGATTGGCACAGATCCACCCGCTCCAGCCGGTGAAAACCGTACAAGGTGCGCTCGCACTGTTATATCAGCTGCAGGAAGACCTGAAGGAGATTACGGGTATGGATGCGGTCAGTCTGCAGCCCGCAGCTGGCGCTCAGGGCGAGTGGACTGGTCTGATGATGATTTCAAAGTATCATCAGGAAAATGGGGAGCACAGAGACAAGGTCATTGTTCCTGACTCAGCCCACGGCACCAATCCGGCCAGTGTCACGATGGCTGGATTGAAGGCTGTGACCATTCCGTCCGCCAGTGATGGCTCTGTCGATCTCGATGCGCTGAAGCGCGCAGTCGGCCCAGATACGGCAGCCCTGATGCTGACGAACCCGAGTACGCTTGGGTTGTTTGAAGAGCAGATTGTTGAAATCGCGCAGATTGTGCACGATGCCGGTGGGCTGATCTATTACGACGGTGCCAACTCGAACGCGATCCTCGGATACGCCCGTCCTGGAGATATGGGATTTGACGTCGTTCACTTGAATCTGCATAAGACATTTTCCACGCCACACGGTGGCGGCGGCCCTGGCGCTGGTCCGGTAGGTGTGAAGTCTCGGCTTGAACCGTTCCTGCCGAAACCCACCATTGTGCGCAATGGGGACTCGTATGCGTTTGATTGGGATCGGCCGCAAAGCATTGGCAAAGTCAAAGGCTTCTACGGCAACTTCGGCATCCTTGTGCGCGCGTATGCATACATCCGGACGATGGGGCCGGACGGCTTGAAGCAGGTATCCACAAACGCTGTACTGGCAGCCAACTATTTGATGAAGCGCCTGTCTGATGCTTACGAGATCCCGTATGCGAGGACATGCAAGCATGAGTTTGTGCTGTCTGCAACCAGGCAGAAGAAACTCGGCGTAAAGGCGCTCGACATCGCCAAGCGGCTGCTCGACTTCGGGATCCATCCGCCGACCATGTACTTTCCGCTGATTGTCGATGAATGTTTGATGATTGAACCGACCGAGTGCGAAAGCCTGGAGACGCTCGACGCATTCGTCGACGCGATGTTGACCATCGCAGAGGAAGTGGAGACGAACGCGGAGTACGTCAAATCGGCACCGCATCGCACAGTCGTCTCCCGTCTCGACGAGGTCACGGCGGCACGTACGCCGGTTCTGCGGTACGAGTTCGCATAAACATGAAGTAAAGGGTTTTCCAAGGGGCTGTCCGAAAAGTAGCGAGGCTGCTATGGGACAGCCCTTTTTTGTCTTGTGTGACGGATTGTTTATAGTGCATGCCGGCCATGGTTTGGTCAGTGCGATGGCGATCGCTATGGTGATTGCTAGGACGGCCGGGGCGTCCCAGTCTTCCCTATTTCTAATAAGGGGATGTGAACCAATAGGGAACGTTACTTTCCTAGGTTGGCGGCAGTCCTAGTCATTTGAGGCAGTTAGGGAGGATTACCTTCCTTAGTCCCGGTCTGCGCGCGATAGCGATTGAAAGGATCGCTATGCCCGAGGTGGTACAAGCGATAGCGATCGCTGTCGTCTTACGTCAAATGCGGCGTTGCGCCGATTTCGAGGATCCGCCACTTCGTCCCGTCAAATCGGAGTTTTGTTACACTGGTGTTTCGGATTAGGGGAATCTCTTCGACGCCAAGGAGTCCGAGCAAATTGCGAATCCAGCCGCCGTGTGTGACACAGATGATTGGACGGAAGGATGAGATGCAGGCAAGTTCTCGGAGCAAATCTTCAATGCGGATGCGAACGCTTGCGAGCGGTTCGGCATCTTCCAATTCCATGAGAAAGCGATCACGGAGCTGCGAACGGTGTTGGCCTTCAGCTTTGCCCATACCACGCTCACGAAGCCGTTCGTCTATCAGCAAAGGGCAGGCCATCGCATCCGTAATGGCTTTGGCCGTCTCAACAGCGCGCGCTAAATCACTTGTCCGTACTTGTTCTGCCTGTATGTGTTTGAACCAGCGTGCCAGTGTTTGTGCCTGTGCGCGGCCTTCTGCATTTAACGGAATATCGGACCAGCCCTGAATACGCTGCGCTGCATTCCAGTCGGTTTCTCCATGTCGTATCAACCAGATTTCGTTCAAGTGACGTCCCTCCGATGGGTGCTCTCTGTGTCAGGACTTTGACCGGGCTGTGGCAGGGGATTCAGATGCTATAATACCAATGACTGCGGCGTTTGTCCGCTGAAAATCCGGCGAAGGGTGATTGCATCCAATGGCAAACCGCACCATTCTGCTTGTGAACGGTTCAAATTTGAATCGGCTCGGGGTACGCAAACCAGACGTATATGGCAGTACAACCCTTGAACAAATCGTTGAACGCCTACGGGTTTATACAGCCAAATACAGTCTTGAACTGTTGGCTTATCAATCGAATCATGAAGGCGAGCTGATTGACTTTCTGCAGGCACATGTAGCCGAAGCGGCCGGCATCATCATCAACCCTGGTGCACTGGCACATTATGGCTATGCCTTGCGCGACTGTCTCGAAGACTTGGCCAAGCCGACCGTAGAAGTACATATTTCGAACGTGCATGCGCGTGAATCCTTCCGTCACACACTGGTGCTATCAGCCGTCGTCACAGGGCAAATCGTCGGTCTTGGCGTACGTGGCTATGAATTGGCTGCAGAATATCTATGTCAGACGGTTTCAAGGGAAGGCTAGCCATACAGTACTGCAATCTGGTATGGTAAACTCGATTCGAACTGACTGGAGGAGCGAGTGCATGATTTCAAGCAATGATTTTCGCACGGGTACGACGATTGAACTGGATGGCCAGATTTTCCGCGTCATCGAGTTTATGCACGTTAAACCGGGCAAGGGTGCGGCGTTTGTCCGTACAAAACTGAAGAATGTGAAGACTGGTGCCGTCAAGGAACAAACGTTCCGCGCCGGTGAAAAAGTTCAGGAAGCGCGCATTGAGACGCGTGAAATGCAATATCTGTATGCTGACGGTGAACTGTACACATTTATGGATACAGAGACGTATGAGCAGATTCAAATTCCGAAAGACCAGCTGACATATGAATTGAATTTCTTGAAGGAAAATATGAACTGCTACATTGTACTTTATCAAGGTGCGCCAATCGGCATCGACCTGCCCAACACAGTCGAGTTGGAAGTGACGGAGACTGAACCGGGCATTAAGGGTGACACTGCACAGGGTGGAAGCAAATCAGCAACTGTCGAAACTGGCTACACCCTGAGCGTGCCGCTGTTTATTAACGTAGGTGATCGCCTCTTGATTGACACCAGAAGCGGCGACTATATCTCCCGGGCATAAATCAACGGGATTCTACAGGAATATCAGCCAAAAGGGGCCAATTTCACCGACGGGTGAGAGTTGGCCCTTTTCTTCGCAGCAACCGAGGATGCGCCGTCCCCGACATCGTGCCTGCAGCCATTGTTGAATCTCCATTACGCGTTTTTCTTCTTCATGAAACTGAATACGAAAAACATCAGCAGAATGAAAATCACCAAAAACACAACAATCCAACGCACTAACATGGCGATATCCACTGGTTTGGTTCCCCCTTACACCCAGAAATTCGCCCGTTCCCTTCACTCTATGCAAGGTACCCCGCAGATCGGCCTGGCATATGCCCATGATCTCGTCCATATACATGGACTAGACCCAGGGAGGTGCTACGCTTCATGGTGAATTCAGGCCAGATCCAAGCCCTTCCGTCCGCCTGGGTTCAACTGCAGAGTGTATGTACACCAGAGCTCGAGCAGGTGCTGCTGAAGATTCCGCCCGCCATTCGCGAACGTATTGAGGAAGTGCGGTTTCGTCTGGGTCAACCGCTGCAGGTATGCGGCGAAGGGTTGGATTCATTTGTCACTGGCGACGGTCAATTCACCAATCGGCCGGAACAAGGTTTCATCGTGACGGAAGCACATCTAAGCAGGCTGGTGCAAGTTGTCACTCAGTCTTCATTATATGCAGTTGAAGAAGAATTGCGGCGAGGGTATGTGACCATGTCTGGCGGACATCGGGTTGGCATGGCAGGGCGCGTGATTTTGAATGACAACGGGACGGTGCGTTCAATTCGCCACATTACCGCCGCAAACTTCCGGCTGGCAAAAGAGCGTCTGGGCGCTGCAGATGGCATGCGACGGTTTCTCTACGATCATGCCACCAAGCTGCCGTACAGCGTCTTGATTCTGTCGCCGCCGCAATGCGGCAAGACGACCATGCTGCGCGACTGTGCCCGTCAGTGGAGCGAAGGCACCATTGTACCAGGGCATCCGCAGAAGGTTGGCATTGTCGACGAGCGTTCCGAGATTGCAGGTTCTGTCGACGGCATCGCCCAGTTTCAGGTCGGTCCGCGTACGGATGTACTGGACGCTTGCCCAAAAGCAGAAGGCATGCTGATGATGGTGCGCAGCCTGTCACCACAGTTGATTGTAACCGATGAAATTGGCCGGGCAGCCGATCGCGATGCTGTGCTCGAGGCAGCACATGCCGGTGTAGCTGTGCTGGCAAGCGCACACGCCAGGAATCTCACCGAATGGCAGAACCGACCGTACATGCGGGAACTGTTCCAAGCAAGAAGCTTCCAGCGGTACGTCATTCTCAGCCGCCGTAATGGACCGGGCACAATTGACGCCATTCTCGACGAAGCAGGCCAGCCGATTCGCGTCTTTACGCGCGAGCTGAACGCGCCAGGCAGCCAGTATGAGCGGAGGTCATAGACATGCTGCGCATGATTGGTGCTGCACTGGTGGTTGTCTCCTGTACCGGTATTGGCTTTCGCATCGCGCGTGACTTTCGCCGGCGTCCTCAGCAGCTGCGCGTGCTGAGCCAGGCCATCCGGCTGCTGGAATCCGAGATCGAGTATACGGTGACCCCGCTGCCACAAGCATTGATGCGCGTAGGCAGACGACGAAGCACCGGTGTCACACCTGTTTCTGGATGCGGGCAAGCGCCTGAAGGCGGGCGATGCAACGGTTGAGTCGGCCTTTTCACAGGCGATTGACAGCGTGCGAAGCGAGCTGGCGCTCAAGTCGGCCGATCTCGATGTGCTGACAGATTTCGGTCAAACACTTGGGACATCGGATCGGATCACGCAGGTACAACAGATACAGGTGCTGTTGACACAGCTTGATCGCCTGTTCGCCGAAGCACGCGACAGCCAGCAGAAAAATGAACGTTTATGGCAATATCTCGGTGTTATTGCGGGGCTCATGATTGTCATTCTGCTCGCGTAGTGACATGCAGGCAAAGGGGAAATGGTCTGTGACGCCGGAGATTCGCGCTGTCTTTCAAATAGCCGGAATCGGCCTGTTGGTGGCGATCCTCCATACCATCCTGAAACAGAGCGGCAAGGAGGAGTTCGCGAACTGGACGACGTTTGTCGGCTTCGTGGCTGTATTTCTGATTGTGATTGGTTATGTCGATCATCTCTATACCGAAATTCAGCGCGTCTTTCTCAGTCAGTAGGTGACAGCGTGCATATTCTGCAACTTGTTGGTATTGGACTGACCGCAACTGTACTTGTGACTTTGCTGCGACCGCATGTGCCGCAGTTCGCCTTCGCACTTGGGATCCTGGCAGGAGCCATCATGCTCCTGATGGTGGTGAACGGTGTCGACAAGGTGATTGCGACTTTGTCTGATCTTGCTGCTGCAGCCAAAGTGGATCAAGGGATTTTAGCGACGGTGCTCAAGATTATCGGCATCGCCTATCTCGTGGAGTTTGCAGCGCAGATTGCGCGTGATGCGAGTGAAGGCGGCCTTGCCAGCAAGATTGAACTGGCAGGGAAAGTCGGAATTGTCGTACTTGCAGTGCCAATTATCACAGACGTTGTGTCGTCGCTTGTACACCTGTTGCCGTAATCGCCGATGCAAAAGGAGGAATTGCCATGCGGCCTGCGCGACTGGTTCGCTGGTTGCTGGCAGTTATCAGCCTCGTGTGTGTTTTCAGCTTCTGGCTTCAGCCTGCATTTGCTGACGCCAACCAGCCAGCTGGACAGGCGAATGAACAGACGACGATAGAGCAAGCGGAACAGCATGCGACCAAGGCCATTCAGGAAGAAGCCAATCAGGAACTTGATTCCCTGCCGACAGCGTCGATCGATCACTACTGGCAGCAGCTGCAGTCACAATATGGCGGCTACTTGCCCGATACATCGAGTCCGAGTCTGGTCAGAGCCGTACTCGATCACGGCGGTTTCAACTGGCATGGCATTGTCAGCGGGATCCTGTCCTACTTCTTCGCCGAACTGTTCGACAATATTCGGCTGCTCGGCGGCATCTTAATCCTGGCCGTACTGGCAGCTGTTCTCGGTTCACTTCAGTCGGCATTTGAAAAACCGATTGTCAGCCAGGTCGGCCACGCGATGATTCTATTCGTACTCATGCTGCTTGCCATCGGCAGTTTCACGGAAGCCATGGGTTATGCCCGCCATGCTATTCAGGGGATGACCGACTTTATGCTGTCGACGGTTCCACTGGTCATTACACTGTTGGCTGCGTCCGGCGCACCCGCAACGGCTGCGTTCTTTCATCCGATTTTATTGATTGCCGTGCATCTCATCAGCAACATCGTTTTCATTTTGGTCTTTCCGCTGATCCTGTTTGCGGCCGTCCTCGACCTGACATCGGCACTGTCGCCGCGCTATCAGCTGACGCGGCTCGCAGGGCTGCTGCGCAGCGTCAGCGTCGCTGTCATCGGCGGCTGTCTGGCTATTTTTGTCGGGATCACGTCGATTCAGGGACTCGGTCGCGGGATTGCAGACGGTGTAACCTTGCGCACAGCCAAATTTGCTGTCAGCACGTTTGTTCCAGTTGTCGGAAAAGCAATCTCCGATGCCGCGGAAACAGTCGCAAGTGCATCACTCCTCGTCAAAAACGCGCTCGGTATTGCTGGACTCGTCGTCGTGGCCTGCATCGCGCTCTTTCCGGCCATCAAGATTTTGACGCTTTCGCTCATCTACAACGGCAGCGCCGCCTTGATGCAGCCGCTGGGGGACAGCCCGCTCGTCGATTGTCTCGGAGCGCTGAGCAAAAGTTTGATCTTGGTATTTGCCTGTGTCGCTGCGGTTGCGATGATGTTCTTTGTCGCGATATGTATTCTCCTGGCTTCTGCCAATCTGGCGGTGATCATGGGATGACAGCTGTTGGTGAGTGGCTTCGGCAGATTGTTCTGATTGTCATGTTCGCAGTTGTGGCTGATTTGCTGCTGCCGAACAAGGAGATGCAGCGCTATGTCCGAATGGTACTTGGATTGGCGGTCATCGCCGCGATGCTGCAGCCGCTGCACATGATTGTGCAAACCGGCTGGTCAGATCGGCTGGCCGGCGCAGCTGCATCGGAAGTACTCGCCGGCAACAGTAATGACGCGTCGTCGGCATCTGTTTCGCAGTTTGAATCTGTATTGCAGTCAGAGCAGACCGCACAGACCAACCGCTATCTTGCGAGCACACTGAAGGCAGACATCGCGTCGAAGTTTCAGGCACATGTGTCTTCCGTTCAGATAACCGGTGCGCCTGGCGATGCATCGTTCGCTGTGACGGTAACCATCACCGACGCGCCGGGCGAGGCGAAGCAAATCCAGGATTTTGTCGCGACTGCGATGGCACTTCCAAAACAGCGCGTAACCGTTAAAACGGGTGAGGAGGCAGAGTGATGGACTGGAAACCATTGAAGGAGAACAAGTGGTTAATGGTGCTGGCGGTGCTGGGTGTACTGTTCCTCATCTTCGGTTCATTTCTCGGCAAGGGGAAAGCTGTTCAAACACTTGCGGGATCGCCATCGACAACTGCGCAGCAGGGACAGACACAGAGTGCATCTAGTTCCAGCAGCGACAGCGCCTCCAGCATCGAACAGCAAACGCAGGACGAGCTGACAAAGATGCTGGATAACATCGAAGGGATTCAGTCCGTCTCCGTCATGATCACGTACACCTCGACCGGTTCGGTCGAAGTGGCCAACAATACAACGAAGACGGAGACGACATCAAGTTCCGGAAATAGTCTATCTACCACGGAGTCCACAAATATTTTTACAGAGACAAACAGCAGCGGCGATCGTGTCCCATACGTCGTAAAGCGCACTGCACCAACGGTTCAAGGCGTTCTCGTGACGGTGCAGGCAGACGATTTCTATCTTGCAAGAGAAGAAATCATTGACGCAATTACGAATGTGTTGGACGTGCCTGCATATAAAATTACCGTAGAACCTCAAAAGGCTGGTTAAGAATCGGGGAGGAATGTAAAGTGGTAAAACGGCAGACGGTTTGGCTCTCGACAATGATGGTGCTTTCGCTCATGTTGATAGGTTACTATACTGTCAACAATGGCGCAGGCAGCGGTACATCGTCGACCACCGGCACGGACAGCATCACGACGGCGGAGGCGCCAGCAGGCAATTCAACAAGCACCTCGACGAATTCAACTTCGTCGGCGAGCAGCGGGCAAGCAAACACTGTGAGCAGCCAGAAGAGCGGTCAAACCGTAGACTGGTTCGCAGAATCAAAGACGACGCAGCAGCAGAAATTCGCGCAGCAGGATGAAGTCTATAAGACAATCATCAGCTCCGACCGTTCCACCAATGCGCAAGTAGTCCAGGCGCAGCAGGCTGACAACCAGCTGACAGCGATTGAAGGCGCGGTTGCTCAAGCACAGGATGCCGTTCTGGCAGAAGGCTTTTCGGATTGCGTCATCTTCCCGACGACAGATCCAAAGACCGGGCAAGTGACAAAAGTCAGCGTCTACGTACAGACGAATAACCTCACGAGTGACCAAGCTGTCAAAGTGATGAACGTCGTGAGTCAGAATATGGGCATCAGCATCAATAACATTGTTGTTCATGAACATCAATAGTCACTCTTTACAAGGACAGCGCCCCGGAAACGTTTCAGTTGGCCGGGGCGCTGTCTCGCACAAGGTCACCTGTCCGTCTCTAGCATAGCGATGTTGAATTCGCGTGTGCTATACTTGGCTGTGTGATTCGAGTCGGACAGGTTGGGAGTGACTTTGTATTGTTTAAAATTGGGGAAATTAGAGAACTTATCCGTCTTGTCGATGAGACGAGCGTGACGGAATTGAATGTGGAAAATGGAGACGCGAAGCTGGTAATTCGCAAGGCTGTAGAAACAACTGCGCCTGGTCAGATGGCAGCGCCTGTCACGCAGCCTGCAGTAACTGCGGCAGTCCAGGCACCAGCTCCAGTGAGTCCTGTACAGACAGTTCCGGCGGCACCTGAAACCACTGAGCCGGAACAAGGCGTGCATCTGATTACCTCACCGATGGTCGGTACCTTCTACCGTTCGCCATCACCTGACGCAGCACCGTACGTAGACAAAGGATCGGCTGTGACAGAAAAGACAGTGGTTTGCATTGTTGAGGCCATGAAGCTGATGAACGAAATTGAGGCAGAGGTTCGCGGTGAAGTTGTTGAAGTTCTCGCCGAAAACGGTCAGTTGGTCGAGTACGGACAACCATTGTTTAAAGTCAAGCTGTCATAGGGAGCCAGATCATGTTTAAAAGAGTTTTAATTGCGAATCGTGGTGAAATTGCAGTCCGCGTCATTCGAGCATGTCGTGAACTTGGCATTCAAACGGTTGCGGTGTATTCGGAAGCCGATAAGGAAGCGCTTCACGTCAAGATGGCGGACGAAGCGTACTGCATCGGTCCGAAGGCCAGCGCTCAAAGCTATTTGCACATACCAAGCATCATGTCGGTTGCAACATTGACCGGTGTCGATGCCATTCATCCGGGCTACGGTTTTCTCGCTGAAAACAGTGACTTCGCCGAAATGTGCGAAGCCTGCGGTATCACCTTCATTGGTCCGAGTTCGACAGCCATTGAGACGATGGGTGATAAAGCGATCGCCAAAGCGACCATGAAGGCGGCGGGTGTGCCGACTGTCCCCGGCAGCGATGGCTTGATTGAAGATGTTGCTGAAGCAGTCGCGGTTGCAGCTGAGATTGGGTACCCAGTCATCATCAAAGCGACGGCTGGCGGCGGCGGTAAAGGCATTCGCGTCGTTCACGACGAGGAATCGCTGCGTAAAGCTGTGACGACGGCTCAACGTGAAGCGGAAACAGCGTTTGGCAACCCCGGTGTCTATCTGGAGAAGTATATCGAACGGATGCGTCACGTAGAGATTCAGGTGATGGCCGATCGCCATGGCAACGTCATTCACTTGGGCGAGCGCGACTGTTCTGTACAGCGGCGGCTGCAGAAACTTGTGGAAGAATCGCCATGTCCTGTTTTGGACGAAGAAACAAGGCAGAAGATGGGTGCGGCGGCGGTTGCTGCAGCGAAGGCCGTCGATTATGTTGGCGCCGGTACCATCGAGTTTATTTATTCACTGGATGGCAATTTTTATTTCATGGAAATGAACACGCGCATTCAAGTCGAACATCCGGTTACGGAGTGGGTAACGGGCGTCGACCTGGTACGAGAAATGATCTTGGCTGCCGCCGGCGAACCACTGTCCGTGAAGCAGGAGGACATTGTCATATCCGGGCATGCGATTGAATGCCGCATTAATGCGGAAGATCCAGACCGAAACTTCATGCCAAATCCAGGCCTTATTACTGAATATCTGCCGCCAGGAGGCATTGGTGTCCGTATCGACAGCGCGGCTTATCCTGGCTATACGGTTCCGCCTTACTATGACTCAATGATTGCGAAGTTAATCGTCTGGGCGCCGACACGGACGGAAGCCATCAATCGGATGTCACGGGCACTGTCCGAATTTGTTGTTGAAGGTGTTAAGACCACCATTCCATTTCATTTAAAATTACTGCGCCATCCGAGATTCAGGAGCGGTGACGTCAGTACGAGATTCCTGGAAGAAGAGACGCTGGAATAGCTCGCAGTTGAGCTCTGCTCTGCATTTGATATACTGCGACTAAGAGTCGGGGAGGTACGTGCCATGCAGGATATGGAGTTTCAGGCAACGGAACTCGGCAAGATTCAGATTGCAGATGAGGTGATTCAAATCATTGCAGGTCTGGCGGCGACGGAGGTAAACGGCGTTGCTGACATGAGCGGCTCAATTGCTGGCGGCCTGACAGAATCGCTGCTCGGTCGTAAAAATTTTGCCAAGGGTGTCCGCGTCAATTTCGGCGACGAAGATAAAACCTGCAGCATCGATTTGTTTGTCGTGTTGCGCTTCGGCACGAATATCCCTTCGGTCTGTATGAACGTACAGGAGCATGTGAAGCAGGCGATTGAAGGGATGACCGGTTTGGAAGTGACGAGCGTGCACGTGCATGTCGCAGGTGTGCTGCTGGAGAACGAGAAGCTGCCTGACTCGGAGGATGCGGCTGAAAAACGCAGCCGTTCCTGAGAGCACACTTAGGAGGGTTACTGTGAGCATACTCGACCGTATCTTGATGGCCATTATGGCATTAGGCGTCCTGGGAGCGTCTGTCGTCGTCTTTATCTTTGGCATTGATGCAGCGACTTCTTTTCAAAATTCACTTGTATATGACATGACTACTTACCCTGGTGACATCTATACCATCGTCATTGCGGTCGTGTTTTTAATGCTTGGCCTCCGCTTCTTGTTCTATCGCACAGGGACGCATGATGTAGACTATGTGGTTCTGCCCGGTGAAGACGGGCAGATCCGCATCTCGTTTGATACCATTCGTGAACTGTCCAACCGGACAGGCCGGCCCGTTAAGGGCGTACATGAACTGGAAACGCGTGTTCGGCATGGACAAACGGGTGTCATGCTTGGGCTGCGAGTGCGCGCGCTGGCAGACGTGGAACTGGCCGAAATGAGCCAGACGGTGCAGACCGCGGTCAAGACGTACGTCGAAAAGACGGCCGGTGTGGTGGTTGAGCGGATCACGGTACATATCACCGAAATTGCAAACAAAGCGGCCAAGAGTGCCAGGGCCTGGGCTGACTGATGATGTCTCGATTGCGTGCGGCACTAGCTTGGTGGCTCGGATTAAAGCGACGCTGGCACGGTGTTGCTGCCGCCTGCCTGCTATGGCTGCTGTGGCTGATTTTTGGACTATGGTGACCGTGCTGCTCCTTGTGCTCACGGCAGTGGGTTACTTGGTCGGTCGGGTACTAGAAGAGCACCAATCGTGGAAGGATGTTATCGAGAAGTTATTATCCGATCGATATGGCGACTCTTGATGAACGGTGAAGATACGTAAGGCCCACAGCGGTTTACGGTTGGGGAGGACGCAAGTTGAAAAGGCATGAGGCTCGACAAAAGGCGCTGCAGGCCATCTTTCAGATTGATGTAGGACAGGCGGATACACGGGATGCGATTGCGCATGTGATGGAGGACGTAACCGCCACACCTTCCGATTATGCTTATGTTGAACGGCTCGTTCTTGGTACAATCGCGCACCAGCAGGAAATTGATGCAGAGCTAAGTGCTGCCGTGACTGGCTGGCAGCTCGAGCGGGTTGCCAAAGTAGAGCTATGTGTGATGCGCTTGGCTGTCTTTGAAATGTATCATGAACTGGACGTCGATTTGGCGACAATCGCGGATGAGGCCGTACGGCTGGCGAAGACATTCAGCACGGATGAATCTGGGCGGTTTGTCAATGGCGTACTGGCAAAAGTAATTCCTGCAGCAGCAGCCAAACGCGCCAGCCAACAACAATCTGCAGAACAGGAGTAAGGTCAGATTGTGGAGTACGTACTAGGGATTGATACCAGTAATTACACGACATCCGTTGCGGCGGTTAGCATGGCCGGAGAGATGCTCGCCGACGCGCGTCAGCTGCTTCCGGTTGCGCAAGGTAAAAGAGGGCTTCGCCAGAGCGATGCGCTCTTTTTTCATGTACAGCACCTGCCGCAGCTATTCGCACAGGTACGGGGGCATCTACCGGTAACGGCACGGCTTTGCGGCATTGGTGCGTCCGTTCATCCGCGACCATTCTCCGCTTCGTATATGCCTGTCTTTCGCGCTGCTGAATCGTTCGCAGAGGTGCTTGGACAATCGGTGCGGGTACCTGTCATTCGGACAAGCCATCAGGAGGGGCACGTCCAAGCTGCCATCGAGACCCTTGATGGGGTGGCTCCGGCAGCGGGCACGTCGTTTTTTGCTCTCCATCTCTCGGGCGGTACCACCGATTTGATGATTGCCGAGGAGACACGATTTGGCTATCGTATCAACCTAATTGCTGAAGACCCGGACCTGCATGTCGGACAGTTTGTCGATCGCGTAGGTGTTGCACTGACCTTGCCGTTTCCCGCAGGGCCGCACCTCGAACGACTGGCTGCGACTTCGGTGGAGGAAGCCGTGCATATTCCGACAGCGGTGAAAGGACTGGCGATGAGCTTTTCCGGCCCCTGTTCCGCCGCGCTGCGCATGATAGAGCGAGGTGCTGAACCCGCCGCTGTGGCACAGGGCGTTCAGAACTGTATCGTACGGTCGCTGGTTAAAGTTTTGGCCAATGCGGCTGAGATGGCGCCCGCTATCCGTCAAATCATTGCCGCTGGCGGCGTTGCATCCAATCAGTTCATTCGGGAACAAGTCAGGCACCAGCTCAAGCAGGCATGTCCTACGCTCGAGATCTGTTTCGCTGACAGGCGCTACGCATCCGATAATGCGGTCGGCGTGGCGGGTATCGCACGCCGCTTCCTGCTCGGTTCGGCGGGACGGGTGGTGCGGTGAATTGGCCTACGTTATAATTGACCAAGTATATGAAGCTACCTCTGCTAAATCTAGTTCAGTTCGGACCGAGTGAAAGGGGCAAAGGAAGAGCGATGACGGAAGGTCTTACATCAGAACAGGAACTTTATGATATTACGGTTATTGGCGGCGGTCCTACAGGATTATTTGCCGCATTCTACTGCGGCATGCGCGGGGCGTCGTGCAAAATCATCGACAACTTGCCGGAACTCGGTGGCCAGCTCGCGATGCTTTACCCAGAGAAATACATCTATGACGTTGGCGGATATTATAAAGTGCTCGCTCGCGATTTAGTCGAGCAGTTGAAACAACAGGCGTTCCAATACAATCCGACCGTCTGCCTGAATGAACAGGTTGTCAACCTGACCCGCTTGGAGGACGGTACATTTCGTCTGTCGACCAATAAACAAGAGCACCGCTCCAAGGCAGTCATCATTTGCGGCGGCATCGGGGTGTTTACACCCCGCGCTCTGCCAACAGAAAAAGCGTCGTTTTACGAAGAAAAAGGCGTCTCCTATTACATTGACAACGTGGAGAAGTTTAAGGACAAGCGGGTCATGGTGGTCGGCGGCGGCGACACAGCGGTTGACTACGCCTTGATGGTAGAAAAGGCCGCCAAACAGGTTATTCTGATTCACCGCCGCGATCAGTTTCGGGCGCATGAAGACAGTGTGAAACAGCTGTATGAGTCCTCGATTGAAATCAGGACGTTTGCTGAGCTGCATGATCTGCACGGTGAAGAACGGCTGACTGCAGCTACGATTATCAATAACAAGACGAAAGAGACAGAAATGATTGAGATTGATGAAATCGTCAGCGGCCTCGGATTCTCAGCAGCACTGGGACCAATGAAGGACTGGGGACTCGAAATCGAGGGCAATGAAATTGTCGTCAATACGAAAATGGAAACCAATATTCCTGGTGTATACGCGGCGGGCGACATCGTCGCCTATCCGGGAAAAGTGAAGCTGATTGCGACCGGATTTGGTGAAGCGCCGACTGCTGTCAACAACGCAAAGACGTTTATCGATCCGAAGGCGCGACTCAGTCCAGGTCACAGCAGCAATCGCAAGGAGTGATGATGCCAGTGGCAAACCTGCTAGATGGGAAAGCATTGTCATTACAGATGAAGGCAGAAGCGGCTAATCGGCTCAAGCGGCTGCGTGAAATCGGCGTAGTGGTCAATCTCACGGTCGTATTGGTCGGTGACGACCCAGCATCGGCAACGTACGTACGTTCAAAGGAACGTATGGCGGAAGAGATTGGCATGGTCGGCGATATCGTTCGGCTGCCGGCCGATGTATCACAGGCAGATCTCCTTGCCGTGATCGAAGAACTGAACAACAATCCTGAAGTGGACGGAATCCTGGTTCAACTGCCGCTTCCCCGTCATATCTCAGAGCAGGTTGTACTTGAGCACGTTTCCCCGGCGAAGGACGTGGATGGTTTTCATCCACTGACGATCGGCCGAAAGACTTCCGGCGGAGAAGGCGTGTGGCCGTGTACGCCACGAGGCATTCTCTATATGCTCGAAGCCTCCGGCATTGAGATTGCCGGGCGGCATGCAGTCGTCATCGGGCGCAGCCAAATTGTTGGCAAGCCGATGGCGCAGCTGCTGTTGCAGGAAAATGCCACTGTGACCATCTGCCACTCGCAGACCGTCGACTTAAAACAGTACACAACGCAGGCTGATATTCTTGTTGTGGCTGTTGGCCTGCCCCGCATGATCACGGCGGAATACATCAAGCCGGGTGCAGCGGTCATCGACGTCGGCATCAACCGAATGGATGGCAAGGTTGTCGGGGATGTTGATTTTGATTCCGCCGCCACTGTAGCCGGTTGGATTACGCCGGTACCCGGCGGCGTCGGACGAATGACAGTTGCCACGCTGATGCACAACACGATTGACCTCGCAATCGCGCGGCGCGGGCTGGAGGGAAGCCTCAAGTGATGCAGACAGCTGAGGCCGTCTATACCGTTTCGCAGCTGACGGCGCTGATCAAAGAACGGATTGTCTCCGATCTCCGACTGGCGAACTGTACCATCACCGGCGAAATCTCCAACTTCAAACGACACAGCAGCGGGCATCTGTACCTGACCTTGAAGGACGATCAGAGCAGGATTCGAGCGGTCATGTTCGCGGGCAAAGCGCGAAGTCTGAAATTTCGACCGGAAGATGGCATGCGCGTTATCGTCACTGGTCAAGTGAATGTATTCGAACGCGACGGTCAGTATCAGCTGTACGTTGATACGATGCAGCCTGACGGTGTCGGTGCACTGTTCGCAGCGTTTACGCAGCTGAAGGAAAAGCTGGAACGCGAAGGTCTGTTCGATCGCGCACGAAAGCGCCAGATTCCGCTCTTTCCTAAGCGAATTGGTGTCGTCACATCCCCGACTGGATCGGTCATACGGGATATCTGCACGACGCTGCGCCGCCGCTATCCGCTCGCGAAAGTACTGCTTCATCCAGCACGGGTGCATGCCAGGTGCTGCGGAAACCATCGTCGAAGGGCTTCGCGCCCTGGCTGCATGGTCACGTCCGGATCGGGCTGTGGATGTCATCATTGTGGCGCGCGGCGGCGGCTCGCTCGAGGAGCTGTGGCCCTTCAATGAGGAGATTGTCGCGCGTGCCATTGCGGCTTCACCGATTCCGGTGATCTCGGCCGTTGGCCACGAAACCGACTTCACCATCGCTGATTTTGCGGCAGATGTACGTGCGGCGACTCCGACCGCAGCGGCTGAGCTGGCCGTTCCAAATCAGATCGAACTGCGAACCTGTATCGCCGCCCTGCAGCGCACTTCCGATGTCTCGCTGCGACAACAGCTGAAACTGTCGCGTGACTGGCTGGCAAACGTAGAGACCAGTCAGGTGTTGGTTCAGCCACACCGAATCATCGATATGCAGCGACAGAACGTGGATTACCTCGAAGGCAAACTGCAGCAGGCATTGACGAGACCGCTGCGCAAGGCGGGGAACGACATCGGACGGCTGGCTGAGCGACTCTACCGTGTTGATATCGGTACGCGGCTGGTCCGTGCGCGATCGCGCATCGATACCGCCGAGCGGCGCCTGCAGTCAGTGCTTGAACAGCGTGTGACGCGTGCATCGGCTGGATTCGTAGCCGGGTGATTGCTTCCCTTGAAGCGCTCAATCCGCTCAGCGTCCTGAAAAGAGGCTACAGCGTCGTCTATGCAGCGGATGGCGAGCAAATTATTCATTCCGTTGCTGCCGCGGCAAAACAAAAGAAATTGTGGCTTCGGCTGTCTGATGGCCGTTTAGCGGTTCAGCCAATGGACAAGCATAGTCGAGAGGAGGACATGGACTATGAACGAACAGAGCAATCAAGACTTGACATTTGAAGCCGCGATGAAGGCCCTGGAAGACACTGTACGCAAGCTGGAATCAGGCGAACTGCCCCTGAATGAAGCGATCGAACGGTACAAACAGGCGATGCAGCTGGTTCAGTACTGCCGGGCGCAGCTGGACCGAGCTGAACTGGAGATTGAGCAACTGGTTGGCGGTCAAACGGAACCAGTTCAGCCGTTCGAGGAGGCTGAGTAATGGCAGCGAACGAGTCGCTGCAGATTGAACTTGCAGCCTTTCTTGCCCATGTGACGGAGTCCATGCAAAACTATCTGGAACGATGCTTCAGCCCGATTCGCCAGCCGCAGTCGCTGTTTCAAGCGATGCGGTATTCCCTTTTGTCGGGAGGGAAACGGCTTCGTCCCGCACTCTGTCTTGCGAGCGCAGCGGCAGTCGGCGCATACGAAGCGGAGGTACTGCCCGCAGCCGCAGCGCTGGAAATGATTCATACGTATTCGCTGATCCATGACGACTTGCCGGTTATGGACAACGACGATCTGCGCCATGGCCGTCCCGCGAATCATAAGGTTTACGGAGAAGCGATGGCGCTGCTCGCAGGCGATGGTTTGCTGACCGAGGCATTTTCACATCTGGCCGTCTCATCCAAGGCAGCCCGGAGGCTCGACATGATCGCGGTGCTGGCGCACGCAGCCGGCGCTTACGGAATGGTCGGTGGACAGGCAGCAGACATGCTGGCTGAAGAACGCGGTGGTTCTGAGGACGATCTCTCTTTCATTCACACACATAAAACCGGGAAGCTCATCATGGCGTCTGTGGTCATCGGTGCGCTGCACGGCCAGACAGGAAGCAAAGATCTGAACTTGTTCAGCAAGTTTGGCCACTGTCTCGGGGAACTATATCAAATGGTCGACGATGTGCTCGATGTGACGGCGACGACTGAACAGCTGGGGAAGACCAGCGGCAAGGATGCGGATCAGCATAAATTGACGTATCCCGGATTAATTGGTCTCGAAGCAACGCGAGAGCGGATTCAGGCAAAAAAGGATGAAGCGCTGACAGCACTCGCAAAGCTCGATTATGATACGACGATGCTCGAGTGCATCTGCGGGTACGTGGTGGATCGCGATCACTAATTTGCCACGGCGGCGCATGCGAAAGAACCGCCGCCATATGATATAATAGGATTTGTCAATCGGGTGGCGCAGTATTCTAGTCAACCGTCCGTGCCTTGAAGGCGGGGCTAAAAATCCGTCAAAGGGCACATCGATGAAGTTCCTGGTGTTGGCTTGAGGCGCCCAGCCTTGGGCTGGTGCTGGGAGTTAAGAAGGTTGGGCAGTCCGCAATGGCATGCGGAACCTGACCCAGCCTTCGCGGAGGCCCAAGTGCGTGGCCTGCTTTACAGCGGGGTTATGGCTTGGGGTATGAACCTGCATGCGGAGGCAATCTGTGTGCAGCGTAGCCTGCCTTGAGTGGTGCTGAAGGATCACGGGATTCAGGCGGCAGCTCCTCGGCCAGGCAGTTCCGCCGGTGCTGTGTGAAATCCGTACTGCAAAAGAGGCTAGGGAACGGTAGCGGTTGTTGCGGAAAACGCCTAGACTGTTCGCGACCAGCGTGGCTCTTTGAGGATTATAGTGTGGACTAAGTGGTAATCTAGTCTGACAGTCGGCGACGCTGTCAAGGGATGCTGTAAAGGGAAACCGCCTGTTCGGCGACGGATCGGTGTGCGCCTGGGAAAACCTACTGGACCTAAGCCACAGCGTTTACTCAGGGAGTTGCCACCCTTTTGCCCTTCTACATAATGGGGGTCAACATGAAACGGAACTCGCTGCGCGGATCGATGGGATTTATCATCACGGTATCCGCGCTGTCCTTTCCAATCGGTGGAATGTTCGACACGTCCACGATTTTTTTAAATCGGGCGGCATGGTACATTGGTGCCGTGACGGTCGTTTTTATTGTGTTTATTGGCGCATTATTTGATATGTTAGGAGTAGCTGCCGCGGCTGCGCGAGAGACACCGTTTCACGCGATGGCATCAAAACGGGTGTTTGGTGCAAAGCGTGCGATTCGGATCGTACGAAATGCAGAAAAGGTATCCAGCGTCTGCAGCGACGTCGTTGGCGATATCGCAGGCGTCCTGAGCGGTGCAGGGGCGCTTGCTGTTGCAGTACAGATGCAGCGGTCATTCCCAGTGCAAGGCTGGGAGAAGGAGTTTCTCATCATTTTGCTGACCGCCTTCATCACGTCCATCACCATCGGCGCAAAGGCATGTGGAAAGACGCTGGCGATTCACTCGCCGACGCCGATTATTTTGACGGCCGCGCGAATCGCTGAAGCGGTGTTGGTTTCACTGCGGCTGTCGCGCCTCAAGCGCGGTTGATTGCAGAACCACGTTCAGTTCGGGTAGCCCAGGTGAAACGAGGTGTTCCGATTGTTACTCGAAACGATCAACCAGCCGTCTGACTTAGCGAAACTCAGTATTGCCGAGCTTGAATCACTTGCGTCCGAAATCCGATCTTTTTTAGTCGATTCTGTTTCCAAAACTGGTGGTCACTTCGGCGCGAATTTGGGTGTCGTTGAACTGACGCTGGCTCTACATAAGATTTATGACAGCCCAGCCGATAAGATTATCTGGGATGTCGGCCATCAGGCGTATGTCCATAAAATTCTGACTGGTCGTCAAGGATCTGTTTCCGACCCTTGCGAAAGTATAAAGGTATGGCTGGTTTTCCGCGGCGTGACGAAAGCGAGCACGACGCATTTGGCGCCGGTCACGCCAGTACCTCCATTTCGGCTGGTCTTGGCATGGCGGTGGCGCGTGATCTGCGAAAAAGCATCGAATCGCGTCGTGTGTGTCATTGGCGATGGTGCACTCACGGGTGGCATGGCGATGGAAGCGATGAATCACGCTGGCCATGTCGGTACAGATTTGACGGTCATTCTGAACGATAATGAAATGTCCATCGCAGAAAACGTCGGCGCGATGTCCAAGTACTTGACTCGACTGCGCACCGACCCATCCTATTCACGAGCAAAGGCTGAGCTTGAAAGCATTCTTAAGAAACTGCCTGCGATTGGTTCAAAATTGACCAAAGACGCTTGGAACGTGTAAAGGATTCCATGCGCAATTTTGTGCTGCCCGGACAGTTTTTTGAAGCGTTTGGTTTTAAATATATCGGTCCGATTGATGGACACGATCTGCCGCTCCTGCTGCGCGTTCTGGAAGATGCGAAGTGGCTGCAAGGGCCTGTGCTGATTCACCTCATTACGAAAAAGGGAAAAGGGTATGCGTCTGCGGAAGCCGCGCCAGACAAATTCCACGCGTGGCCGTCTGCCGCCAAAGAGAAGGCGACACCTGCCTATACATCTGTCTTTTGTGACGCGTTGATTCAACTGGCGAAAGAGGATGAACGGATTGTGGCCGTCACGCCCGCCATGGTGCCTGGCTCTGGTTTGACGCCATTTGGCCGCGCGTTTCCGGACCGTTTGTTCGATGTCGGAATTGCGGAGCAACATGCCGCGACCTTCTGTGCCGGGCTTGCAGCTGCGGGCAGGCGGCCGGTCTGGCCATATATTCGACCTTTATGCAGCGCGCGTATGATCAGAGTCATTCATGATATTTGCATACAAAAATTGCCTGTCACGTTGGCTGTCGATCGCGCTGGCATTGTCGGACCAGACGGCGAGACGCACCAAGGCGCCTTCGATATCGCCTATCTTCGGACGGTACCCAACATTACCTTTATGGCGCCGCGTGACGAAAATGAACTGCGCCGCATGTTGAAGACGGCAATCGCGCTCGACGCACCCGCGGCTGTCCGTTATCCTCGGACTGACGGTATTGGCGTCGAGATCGCTGCGGACATCCAACCACTGCCTATTGGTGAGGCGCAGGTATTGCAGAGAGGCAGCGACTGTGCGCTGCTGGCGCTCGGCTCAATGGTCTCCGTCGCAGAGGCGGCTGCGGAACAGTTAAACCGCCGCTACGGCATTTCTGTGACCGTCGTCAACATGCGGTTCGTCAAGCCGCTCGATGTAAATCTCGTCTGTACGCTGGCACAGACCGGCATGCCCATGGTCACGCTGGAAGAAGGCGCACTGATGGGCGGTTTTGGTTCAGCAGTGCTGGAAACACTGGCTGAAGAGCATCTGTCGCCGCCTGTGCTGCGTTTAGGTTTGCCCGATCGCTTTATTGAACACGGCAGCCGCGGCGAGCTACTCGAAGATTTAGGTTTAACACCGGCTGGTGTCGTTCAGTCTGTCCGTTCTTTCCTGGATGAAATCAGTACCAGCTCGCAAGCGTGGAGCTAGGCATGGCAAAGGGACAGCGGCTCGACGTATGGCTTCATGAAAACGGGCTGTTTCCCAGTCGGGAAGCGGCCCGTCGCGCCGTGATGGCCGGTTTGGTTCGGGTTGACGGCGAACTGGCGGACAAGCCTGGCTTTGCGGTCAAGGAGAATGCGAAGGTTGAAGTGGAGGCTCCGCTGCACCCGTATGTCAGTCGGGGTGGCCTGAAGCTGGAGCGCGCTTTGCAGCAGTTTCCGGTCGACGTGCGCGATCGCGTTGTCATCGACGTGGGTGCTTCAACGGGTGGATTTACGGATTGTGCACTGCAGAACGGCGCCAAGATGGTCTACGCGGTTGATGTGGGGTATGGGCAGCTCGACTGGCGTTTGCGTAACGATCCACGCGTCATCGTGATGGAGCGGACCAACTTCCGCCATGTGGACAAGGCTGTGTTTGTACCGCGGCCGGACTGTGCAGTCATGGACGTGTCTTTTATCTCGACCCGTCTGCTGCTGCCGGTGCTCGTCGACTTGCTGGTGCCGCCAGCCGACATCCTGTCGCTGGTCAAGCCGCAGTTTGAGGCGGGCAGGGAGCATGTCGGGAAAGGTGGCATCGTACGCGATCCGCACGTGCATCTGAACGTCCTTGTTGAACTTGCGGCATATGCATCCGGACTTGGGCTGTACTGCGGCGGACTCGACTATTCACCCGATATCCGGCGGCGACGGCAACATTGAATTTCTGGCCTGGTGGACGCCGAACCGGGATGATGCGATGGCTGAAGAAGTAACGGATCGCGCAAAATCAGTGGTTGAAATGGCCTGGGAAAAGCTGCAGCAGAAGTCGATTGTCTGGAACACAAGAGACTAGAGCTGGGGGGACAAGCGCATGGGCTGGCAGGATGGCGTAGGGCTCATTATTGGCTTGGGATTTGTCCTGCTTGTGCTTCGATCGATGTTCCAGCATTGGCGCAACAACCGGTCAGACACGCCGCTTAAGGGAAAGATGAGCGTCGCCAAAGCGTGGCTCGAAGAAAATAACTATCAGATCATTCGCGTCCGCGAACGGAGTGAATGGGTGGGCTTTTATGATGCGCGTGAATTTCGCAAACAGTATATCGCTGATTTCATTGTGCGCCGCGGCGGTAAATATTATGCAGTCAAGGTGTTGAACGCGCGCGAGGGATCGCTGAATGGATTGAAAATGCGCGATTTATGGTATCCTTTGCAGCAGGGATTCGCGGTGGATGGTATTTTGCATCTCGATCTCGATCACGATAAGGCGCACACCGTTGACTTTGAGCTGAAATCACCGTCTTATGTGTGGATACGCAAGATGGTTCATCGACTCCTGTGGCTGCTTGCAGGCATGCTGCTGGCACTCGTCCTGTTTCACGGGTGAACCTTGATGAGGGAATGGAGGGCGCATTGTGCGGACGATCGCGTTGCTCATAAATCCTGATAAACCTCGTGCGGATGAATTTCGAACGGAACTCGAACGGCGTCTGAAACAGGAATCCGTCGATACGGTGGCCGTCAATACGCCTGACTTAAACCCTGCAAACCCAGCGTTTGAACACTTGAAACGGGCCGAACTGGCATTTGTGATTGGCGGCGATGGCACACTGCTCGGCGTATCGCGCGTACTGGCGCCTTACGGTATTCCGCTGTTCGGCATCAACGCGGGGAACTTGGGCTTTTTATCGGAGGCTGAGCCTACAGACTTGGGACAGGCCGTGGAGCGAGTGATTGCCAAGGACTACGTGCTCGAACGGAGAATTATGCTGGAGACGGTCGTCGAACGCGGCGGCAAAATCGTCGGACGCTTTATTGGCCTCAACGACGCAGTTGTCGGCAAAGGCTCTGTGGGCCGGATTTGTACGGTAGAGGTCGAGGTCGATGGGCTGTTGCTTGATTCCTACAGCGGTGATGGCGTAATTGTCTCTACACCGACCGGATCGACCGCGTATTCGCTTTCGTGCGGAGGTCCAATTGTCAGCCCGCACTTGTCCGTACTCGTCGTTACGCCCATCTGCCCGCATACGCTCGTTGCCCGGCCATGCGTAATCGATGTCAACCAGACCATTGCGATGAATCTTTACGCTGCGCACGACGATCTTGGATTGACGGTCGATGGTCAATCGGGGCTGCGTCTGAAGACGGGCGATCGCATACTCGTCTGCAAGTCTGAGGTAGAGACGACACTTGTCAAACTCAGGGAGCGCGAGTTTTTCACTGTGCTGCGTTCCAAACTGCGTGGCGATGTCAATTCCACGCAACTCCGATAAGCAAGCGAATGGAGGCTCGGCATGCTAGTAACGCTGTCGATTCAGAAAATTGCATTGATTGATGAACTCCACCTTGATTTTGGTGCGGGTCTCAATGTGTTTACTGGAGAAACAGGGGCGGGCAAGTCGATCCTGCTCGATGCCATTGGATTACTGCTTGGCAACCGGGGCACCATTGAGATGATCCGGCAAGGCGCTGACTCAGCTCTTGTAGAGGCTGCATTTCACATCGAACCGGCCGTTCAGCGCTTGCTTGAACATAAATTTGAAGCGTGGGGCCTGGATGCGCCACAAGCGGATTTGACCATCTCACGGACGCTGCATCGAACTGGCCGGACGGTCTGCCGTATTGATGGCCGGCTGGCCACCGTGCAGATGCTGAAGGAAATTGGAAACCTTCTGGTTCAGCAGCACGGCCAACATGAAAACTTCGATTTAATGCGGGCGGGTGAGCAGCTTGAGCTGCTCGATCTATTCGGACAATACAGCGATGCCAAACACAACGTTGAGGCCGCTTTTCATGCCTGGACACAGGCTAGGGAACAACTTGCAGCAGCGCGAATGGACGAGCAGACCCGCAGTCAGCGTTTGGACATGCTGTCCTTCCAAATTGAGGAGATTTCAGCTGCCAAGCTTCAGCCGGGAGAAGAAGAGCAGTTGCGCACGCTACGGAGCAAATTGCAGAACCTCGACAAGCTTGTTCAGGGCGTAACAGCAGCACTGGCTGCTTTACAAGGCGTTTCCGACACGACCGGGGCAGTAGAAGCGCTGGGAGAAGCGAGCGCCGCACTCGATGCGGTGCAAACATTGGATTCGGCGCTGCAGGATGCAGGCAAGCTGCTTGAGACCGCGGCCATTCACGCCGAAGAAGCAGCACGCTCACTCAATGATTTCCTGAACGAACTCGAGATGGATCCGGAACAGTACGAACGGGTAGAAGAACGGTTCCAACTCATCCGTTCCCTTGAGCGAAAGTATGGTGCCAACCGTTGAGGACGTACTGCACTACTTGAATCAAATTGAGGCGGAACAGAAGGCGCTGAACGAACATGAGGCAACGTTGGCGCAACTGGAAACGAAAGTTAAGGACGCGAAACAGACGCTCGAGCAGTATTGTGACGAACTGCATCGACTCCGGTCGCAGGCAGCCGCCAGGCTGTCCACGCAGATTGAAACGGTCCTGAAGCAGCTGAGCATGCCAGACGCATGCCTGCGGATTGAAGTGAACAAACGCTCTGGGGATGAAACGCAGATCTACCGTGTAGACGGCTGCGATGATATCGTATTTCTGTTCAGCGCCAATAAAGGGGCTGAACCAAGACCCATGGCGAAAATCGCATCAGGCGGGGAATTATCGCGCACGATGCTGGCCATTAAATCTGTATTGGCAAAAGTCGATTCACTCGAGACGCTGATCTTCGATGAAATCGATGCCGGTGTCAGTGGCGAAGCTGCTGCCAGTGTTGCACGCCAGCTGTTTCATTTGGCACAAGATCGACAGGTTCTGTGCGTAACCCATTCACCTCAGATTGCGGCCGCAGCCGATTCACATTTTGTCATTCGGAAAACAACGGACGGCCAAAGTACCCGGACAGCTGTTACCATTTTGGAAGACAGCGGCCGGGTCGCGGAAATTGCCCGTTTGATTGGAGCCGATCACGCCGACCAAACGGCACAGTTGCATGCGCAGGCATTGATGGAAGGCTTTCGCCGACAACTGCGCGTCACCGGTTAGCGTGGCATCTTTTGCGCATCATAATCCCTGTCGCCTCGGGCACCTTAGGATCACGAACAGCCATTGGAGGTGCCACTGGGGGGGAAGCGTGATGCATTACTGGAACAGCTTTTTTCGTTTATGCCGAGTTTGTGCAGCAGCCGCCTGTGGTATGGTCATGACCCTGTGTTTTCAGTCTTATTCAGGTACTCATCCATACGCGGCAGCAGCGTTTGCCTCGAACCACTCACCCCTTAATCTCCATGATGTATATGTTGGCGGTCAGTCTGTTGGAATCCGATTACGATCGAGCGGAATCATGGTTGTCGGCTTTCAACGCGTCGATGAACACGAGTCACCAGGTCTTCGCGGCTGGGCTGAAATCCGGTGACATGATTGAGCGGATCAACGGTACAGCGATCCAGTCCATCGATGCATTGAAACATTGGCTGGATACGCATCCAAAGCCTGATGCAATTCAGCTGTCCGTACGTCGTAACGGCAGAATGCTTACAATCCCGATGAAAGCCGTACGGTCAGAACGCGGTGACTACCGCCTCGGACTGTATGTCCGTGACAAAACATCTGGCGTTGGCACGCTCACCTTCTACGATCCAACCGTTCATCGTTATGGCGCGCTTGGACATGTTATTACAGACGCAGATACTGGACGGCCAATACCGGGTAAAGGTGAGCTGTATCCGTCCGAAGTTTTTGGCATCATCAAGGGGACCGGGGACATCCCGGCGAAAAGCGAGGACGTTTCGTGCGCACGCCGCAAACCATCGGTACCATCGATGAGAACACGGCTTATGGCGTCTATGGCCATATGGAGAACACACCGGTACTGGCTTGTCGGACACAGCCAATCGCTGTAGCAGAACCAGACAAAGTACACACGGGAGCGGCACAAATTTTAACTGTTATCAAGGGGCAGCAGGTTCAGGCGTTCAACGTGCAAATTGAGACCGTTACACCACAAAATCATCCGGCAACCAAAGAGCATGGTACTCCATGTTGTAGACGATCGCCTGCTGCAGGAGACGGGCGGCATTATTCAGGGGATGTCAGGCAGTCCCATTATTCAGGATGGAAGACTGGTCGGGGCAGTGACCCACGTATTCGTATCGGATCCAACCAGAGGCTATGGCGTTTATGCGGCCTGGATGCTGCGAAGAAGCGGATGACGGCCCAGAAGAAGCAGCGAATTCCTGGAGTCAAGCACTGCAAATGGTTTGGTGCCACGAACTGAAAATCAGGTCTTCAGACGATTGATTTTGTCGAAATTTGTAGTTAAACAGCAGTCTGCGACGAAAAGTATTTCATAAGATTTGGCAGGACTCTCCCTGCAGTTGTCGAAAATCATTCATGTGACATCATGCAGGGAGGAGTTTGTCTGTGAGCCTGAAGGTACTTATCGCCGATGATAATAAGGAATTTACCGAGATGCTGCGGGACTTCGTTGACAGTCAGGAAGACATGGATGTCTGCGCTGTTGCACATAACGGGAATGAAGTCATTGAACTGGTCACTGAACACAAACCTGACGTCCTGGTGCTCGATATCATCATGCCGCTGTTGGATGGCATTGGCGTCATGGAAAAAATGCATTCGCTTGCAGGGCCGATGCCGAAAGTCATCATGCTGACCGCATTTGGCCAGGAAAGCATCACTCGCCGCGCTGTTGACTTGGGCGTATCGTACTTCATTCTTAAGCCGTTCAACATGCCAGTGCTCGGTGAACGCATTCGCCAAGTTTTGAACGTCTCGTCCGTAGCAGCCACTTTATCTTCAGGAAGACAGGCAACGTTCGAATCCTCGCCTATAGCAGCCGCAGAGCCGGACAAACATATGGTTGACGCCGCGATTACGAAAATCATCCATGAAATCGGCGTTCCCGCACATATCAAGGGCTACCACTACCTGCGGGAAGCAATCGGGATTGTGTATCAGGACGTGGAAATCTTGGGTTCAATTACGAAAGTTTTATATCCGCGCATCGCCGATCGCTATCGAACAACACCTTCCCGCGTGGAACGTGCTATCCGTCACTCTATCGAAGTAGCGTGGGGACGTGGAAACATGGACGCAATCCGGACGGTCTTCGGCTACACAGTGAGTGCCTCCAAGACAAAGCCCACAAACTCCGAATTTATTGCCATGATTGCTGACAAGCTGCGGATTGAACATAAGGTAGGGTAAAGCCTTGCGGGAAAAGGATTTGCGGATTTTCCCAAGCGAAACATTCGCTTCAAATTAACTTGGCAAGGAGTAGGAATTCCAATCCACTAAACATAAAAAACCACGACTTCTTGTCGTGGTTTTTTGTGTTACTCGACGCACATTGAAGCTGCCAAGGTCGAGCGCAAACATAATGAAAAACCACATGAACGATCTCGAACTTCTCATCACATATCGGTTAACGAGCCTGTGTCCGTAACGCCGTCGGATGCCACTTCACAATGTGTCGTTGCTCGACACTCGTCCGAGTATTGGACGTGGAGGGGAAAACTTCGATGTTGGATATTCGCCCGTTACACGGACAAAAGTCCATCCCATACATTGAGCAAAGAACGAATGGAAGGGATGTGTAGCCGTGGGGGAAAAGGGTACGGAACCTCGATATGTACTGCTTGACTTGGGCGACTATTTTGCGGCCGGAAGGGTAATTCGAAACACGCCACATATGGTTACGCTTGAGGTGGTTCGTGACCGGGAAAGAATTCAACCGGCATATAGTCGAGAGAAGATTCATCAGATGATACCCATTGATAAGCGGACTGCAAAAGTATTACTAACCGTATTCATATCCGCCGAATTCGTCTATTTAGGTTTCATCCTAGTTGCCACAGTGTGGAAGATGACTAGTTTGTATACGGGAGATGGCAAAATGGATGCTTCGCATGCCGTTTGGGCATCAGTATTACGTCACGTGAGACTTAGCATCCAAGCAGAGCAAGTGTTTTGCTCGATTGTAACAGAGATGAAGTTCCTTCCACAGTTTTCTTATCAGGACGCACTGAAAACCGTACACAAAGAAAACTACGAGACCAGTTATCACCGGAACACAGCAGCCGGCAACCTTCGCCGATTGATAAAGACACGAACAGTCGATGAAATGTTGATTCTCATGACAGTGGAATGTTTTATTGAAACCTTAGAACACGACAGAAAGGCAGAAACCGCACTCCGTGAAATTACCGTTGCTGACCCAGTGGATGAAAAGTGGCTTATAGCGGCTCAAAAGTGGCATATGAGGCGAAAACAACAATTAAAGCATGCAGCAGAGACGCTTTATGCTGCCATTCGGACCGGAATTGTGGAAAAAGGGGGTTGCACTAGCGGAATAACAGGAATGGCCGTTTTACCGGGTATCCAAATAGCCGAGGAACCCACGTCTGGTATGGGTTCCTCTCGAACTCTCATGACTTCCCTCATAGCGTTTTGACCTTCTTCCACACTACTAATTTCACGTCCGAACTCTTCTCGATGACTTGTTCGTCGTTCTTACGATAACCAACTGACTCATATAGCCGAACATTTCGGTCGACTGACGGTTAAACTTTGCAGCGGATTTCGTTTACCCCATTCTTCAGAGCTAAATCCTCTAACCAACGAAGTGCCATTCTGGCGTAGATCCAATCCGCTGTCACTGAGCATCTGCCTCCAACCGTCGAAGGATGGCGGTATATCGTTAGTGGCAGCCACTTGTACAGTTCTTCCAGGTCGCATACTGGCGATAGCAACGAGATCGTAAGCAGGATTCTCTTTGAGGATGGGGGCATGGACAGTAACACCGAATCCGGTGCCAATGATTCCCGCAATCTCTATTTATCGTACTGTTCACCGATTCTGTTTCAGCTATCGCATAGCCATCGTATAAGGTAAACTTTTCTATATCAACCAAAGCTCGTGAACACGGGGAGGCGAAGGTTCTGACTAAAACGTTTATCTGGTCACAGATTCAGTCGGCGGAATCTCTGGAAGAATCTCGTCTAGTACGTTTTCGGCCTGAAATGCGGCCTATCATGCTGAACTACTTCGGGCTTGCACCCGGTATGAATGTTCTTGAAGTGGGATGTGGGCCGGGCTCTTTTGCTCCATATCTTGCAGAAGGAATCTGATTCATGTTCACGACGATTGATAATGACAACAGCTGATCTCGGACGGTTCGCACTGATGGTAACAATTAGTATCTTTTTATTGGTCGGCCACCTGACAATCAATGATTTGTACGGTTACGTTATCCTCTACGGCATCATGAGTGCGATGTTTAACACCGCATACTCGGCGATGCGTGCTGAAGTCTTTACGCCGGATATCCGCAACGCTGCAAATTCACTTACGACGATTGGTACACAGGCAGCGAGACTTGGAAGACCGTCAATTGGTGGGATCATCATATCGGTTACATCTGCTGCTCTGGGATTTAGTGCAGATGCACTATCATTTGTGATTTCGGTGGTTAGCCTGTTCTTCTTGAAATTAGACAGCGCAGGATCCTCTCCTACAACCAAACGTACTAAAAGTTCGCCAGTTCATGACTTCGTTGTTGGATACCAAGAGATACGGAAACATACGTGGATTTGGGTCTCGATTATTGTCTTCTGCGTAACCAACATTGCATTCGGCGGATTGATTGAGGTTCTCATACCATGGCTGGCTAATGTGTACCTGAAGCTGCCGTCGTATGCTTACGGATTGATGATATCGGGGTTTGGCCTGGGATCGCTCCTTACTGGCATAATCTACGGGCGTAGGGAATCTTGGCGCCACCGTGGTTTAATTTGTTACGGGGGGCATACTTGCGGGATTAGCGATGGTATCTATTGCTCTAATTCAATGGTTACCCGCACTCATTGGACTTATGTGTTTAGCTGGTGTTGGAATAGCCGCGAATAATTTGCTTTGGGAAGTTAGCCTTCAGGAAATAGTCCCACTAGACGTTTACGGGCGAGTGGCGAGTGTTGACATGTTAGGATCATATGCCGGACTACCTATTGGATATTTGGTAGCAGGAACGCAAGCACGGTTGATTGGTGGGATACCGACCATGCTCATTAACGGTAGCATCTTGGTACTGCTAACGGCTATTGCATTGACCATCCCTGCGATTCGGCGATTCAATTGAATAAATTTTGTTCGCCCCATTCATTACATCAAGTATATCTATGCAAGGTTAAATCACAGTGTTAAAATGTAGCCATTCGTTCAAAATTGTTTGAACGAATTGAATAAATGAAACGCATGCTGGTTATGGGTGGTGTGCGGATGAAACGCTATTTTGTTATCGATACTCCTGAACAACTCAAGGCACTCAGTGATCCGTTACGGATTCGAATACTGACAACACTCATTGTTAAGGAAGCCACGGGGAAGCAGTTGGCAGACGAATTTCAAATATCCGCTTCAAAGGTTCACTATCATCTGCGTGAGTTGGAGAACAATGGACTCGCTGAAATCGTTCGTACTGAAGAGAAGAACGGGATCATACAAAAGTTTTACCGGGCAGTTGCCATAGACTATGTGGTGAGTGAGAGCCTCCTTCCATCTGGCCAGTGGCATCCGTCCATGATGCAAGAGGTTATGGCTAATCAGTTGCGCATTGCACTTTCTAGGGTGTACGAGACGAACGAGGAATTCTTTCAGGTATCCCAAGGTGAGGGAAGCGAGCTTCGACCACTCATTCACGGGATATGGGAAGTAAGGGCAGACCGTGCAGCACTTTTAGCGTGGAAGAAGAAGTTTAGAGCGCTCATGAAAGAGCTCAGTGAATTTGATAGAGCACCAATAGAAGACTCGAAGGATAGAGGGAGTTCAGATGAAATCTTCTTCATGACTACGATTGGATTCATGACGAATATAGAGAGCTTTCAAGTGGATCAACCTGGGGTTCCAGATGGTTACAAGCTGCATGTTGATCCCAACACAGGTGAATTAAGCGCACGGCGGGAGGAGGCTTCCGATGGAACCGACAGTAAGTGAAGCCGAAGTTGCGGAATCGGTGCCAGTTTCATTTAGGTTGTGGCGAGACCGGAATTTTTTAACGCTGATCCTCGGAACGTTTTTCTCAGTCATTGGTGATGGCTCCTATTTCATCGTCTTAGGATGGTTCGTGCTAAGCATCACTGGTTCCGAGTTCGCACTTGGCACAACACTCACTTTTGCATCAATCCCCCGAATTATATTTATGTTGCTTGGTGGGGTGGTTGCTGACCGCATCGACCGCAAGCTTATTCTCGTTACATCATTGTTGGTTCGTGCATCGGTGTTGGGGTTGTTGGTCGCTGTTCTGTTCGGGATGCACGGAAGGCCCGCCTTGTGGTTGGTAGACGGAATGGCTGTAGTATTTGGGACAATCGACGCCTTTTACTACCCGGCAAATAGTTCTGTTGTGCCTAGTGCCGTTCCGTCTGCGGTACTTGATCGAGCCAACAGCCTCGTCCAAACTGTGCAGCAAATGAGCACTGTGTTGAGACCGCTGCTCGCTGCCGGATTGTTGTGGATGCGAGCATACCAAGGAATGTTTGGGGCAATCGCAGTGATTTTTGCTGTCAGCTCTCTGATTGTTTCGTTTTTGCGTTTGCGTAGGGGGGAACAGGCGTTAGCGCATCGGAAGCAAGACGGCGCACCTTCCGTATGGATAGACATTCGGGAGGGGATTCGATTCGTCTTATCTGTACGAGTTCTGATCCTAGTTATGATTGTTTCGCTCGGACTCAATCTTCTATTCATGGGCCCCATCAATATTGGCATTCCTATCTTCGTGAAGAGCATGGGGTGGTCTGGAAGTACCTACGGTGGCTATGAATCAGGATTCGGTGCGGGCACGGTTGTTGGTGGGATACTCGTATCCATCTTGCGAGGATTTCGAGGTAAATTCCTCTGGCTTGGAGGACTGGGGGCCGTAATGGGGATTGCTATGGCTGGAATTGGGTTTGTTCACGTGCCATGGGGTGGTATCGCTCTCATGGGAATCATGGGTATTACGGGAAGCGTCGTGAACATCCCTTTTATCACCTATATCCAAACCATCGTCCCTTCAGACAAATTGGGTCGAACAATGTCCCTAATGACCTTGATGTCACTGGGATTGGTGCCTGTAAGCTATACCGCTTCATCATTCATCTTGCAACAACATCTTGTCAGTGTACCTGAGCTCTTGCTGATTTGTGGCCTGGCGAATGCACTGTTATTCGCAACACTGTATTTGTTTCAAGATTTTCGAAACATTGAGTCCCATCCTCTTTGGAAAGTGAAGACATTAGAGAAGTCAAGTCACGGTGCGGGCGAAGTGGATTCTCTGTCGTAACGCAATGAGATTCCGGATTCGGCTTGACCACCAAACCCTCAGGTATAATTAGGGTCAATGTAAGCTGGGACAAGTCATTCGGGACTATAAATGGGGAGTATCTGGTCGTCGTTTCTACACCTGTTACGGATCCGACTTTTACGGCATTAAACATGGCTGCTTCGATGAAGCGGTATCAACAATCTTAGGTAAATGCCATTTGTGAGGAGACAATTCACTGAATCAGCACGTTCATAGCTATTAGACCATGGTTGGTGGCTACAAGTATGCCGATACTCCAAGCAAGGAGGAAATCGTTGCGAATGTGTACCCTTCACGACGAAGCGTCTGAATGATATATGGAAGCGCCTGAACGGTATCCTCTAAACTTCCTCCTCGTCCTCCGGCAAAGTGCATTAAAATAATCGCTCCAGGAACTGTATGTCCTAAGACATTCGAAACGACTTGATCACGTGTAAGGCCTGGCCCAATCAAGGCTGTCTACGTTCCAGAATAAGATCTTCATTCCCAACGATCTTACCTCTTCGATGACCGGTTCGTTGATAGCGCCGTACGGAGGCCTAAAGAAGCGGGGCTTTACGCCGATTGTTCTATCGATGAGCGCGTTTGTTTGTTCAATTTGCCATCTCGCTTCGGACACCGAGATTTTTGTGGAATTTGGGTGATCCCAGCTGTGGTTTTCAACATTGTGGCCACCTTGGTAAATTTGTTCTAACATGCCGGGATGTTGTTGCACCATTTGTCCAACACAGTTGAAAGTTCGCTTTTACATTGTGTTGGGCACAGAAATCTACAAGTATTTGCGGAGTCCATAGGGTATCAGGTGTCATCGAATGTTAACGCTACTGCTTTCGTGTCAGTGGTGCACCATGCAAATCACATCGTTTGGATATTTTGCATGCCAGTCCACATGTTCGTGTGGGGCGGTCGCTCGCTTCGCCGTTCGGGCCATGTTGGAAGTTTGGAACCTGGCGAATCCAGTTGTCTGCACGCATCAGATTCGATGCGTCAAGGTGGCAATCGTCCATACTGTATGCAAGGTAGCTCGGAAGAATCCCGTAGGGATCGTATGGGTAACGAACATACGGAACGAACCAGGGAGTCCAATTGCCGTACATACATTTCACCCCATCCGTGAATCGAGTCCTTTCACAATATGTGAGCAGGAGCCTAAGGTGCATGTGTTCTGCGGGGATTCTAACGAAGAAACATGACGGTAGATGTCATGTTTGATTGTGTAATGTGGATAGGAGCTACAGTACGAAGTGAACTGAGAGGGTGATCACGAACGTTACGGCCAAAGGTGATTGTCATTGTACTTGCTTCTGTTGACGGTAGAGTCACAACGGCACCAGGACGCAATGTCACCGAGTGGGCAGCCATAGGGTTGGATGGCGGAGCCTATGAGATAGCCCACCGTCTGTGTGACGATCTCGATTGTGACGGCATGATCTCCGGCAGTGAATCTATCCTCGTGTATGGAAATCACCCAGTACAGCTCGATGAGCCATCGTATTGGCCGCAGAAATCAAGAGCGTATATCGTATTCGATGGACGAGGCAGAATTGAGTGGGCCAGTCAGGAGGGTTACTGGTCGTGACACGGGACGATGCGCCGGACGCATACTTGGAACAACTGAAGGCCAAGCGGATCGACTACATTCAAGCAGGTCGAGGGGAGCACGTTGACCTGCACATGGCCCTGAATGCTCTGTACCAGAGAGGTTTCCGCAGACTTGCACTGACTGGCGGCGGGGCAATCAACGGAGCATTTCTCAGAGCGGGGCTGGTTGATGAAATCAGTGTTGTGTTTGCTCCTTGCGTGGTAGGTGGGACTCGAACTCCCAGCATGTTCGATTGTCCTGATTTGACAGGTATCGACGGAGTCACTCGGGTAAGCTCAGTAAGGAGT
>CAVWUS010000028.1:0-61684 GCA_963758235.1 uncultured Alicyclobacillaceae bacterium
TACGCATCTACTTACTCAGGGTTCGCAAAATAAGTCACAATGCTTTCCGCCATCTTACGGGCCAATTTCACGAATGGTCGTCAGTTCCTCGACGCTCGCCTGCTGCAGTTTGTCCATCGACTGAAATGCTGCCGCCAGCGTCTTCGCCGCCTTCTCGCCGACCAGCCGAATGCCGAGCCCGAACAGCAGCCGTTCGAGTGAATTCTTTTTACTGTTTTCAATGGCTGCGAGCAGATTGCTGGCAAGCTTGTCTCCCATGCATTGCAGTGTCAGAAGCTGCTCTTTGGTTAGGTGATAGATATCTGCCGGATCGGCAATCATCTCATGCTCAATCAACTGGGCAATCCATTGCTCACCGAGTCCTTCGATGTTCATCGCGTCGCGTGAGACAAAATGAATCATACCTTCGCGTATCAGTGCCGGACACGCCGGATTGATACACCGCCAGGCCGCCTCTCCTTCGAGACGCTCCAACGGCTGGCCGCATTGGGGGCAGTCCGCTGGCATTCGGAACGGCTGCTCTGCACCTGTGCGATATTCGGGCAGCACGCGCACGACCTCTGGAATGATGTCGCCTGCCTTCTGTACGACCACCATATCGCCGACGCGAATGTCCTTTTCCACAATCAAGTCTTCGTTGTGCAAAGAGGCGCGTGTGACGGTTGTCCCAGCGAGAAACACCGGATCGAATACCGCGGTTGGCGTTACCGCACCGGGCCGACCGACACTCAGTTCAATCTCGCGCAGGCGCGTTTCTGCCTGTTCCGCGGCGTATTTATAGGCAATCGCCCAACGCGGGCTTTTCGCGGTGAAGCCTAGTTCCTGTTGAGCCGAGTATCGATCGACCTTAATCACCATGCCGTCTGTCGCATACGGCAGGTCAATTCGCTTTTCCGCCCACGAGGCAATAAACCCGATGACGTCTTCAATATCCGTAAACACGCGGTACTCCGGGTTGACCGTAAAGCCGAGCGACGCCATCCACTCAAGACTCTCTGAGTGCGAGCCGATGTCTTTTCCATCGCTGTCAGCCAGCATGTAGATGAACGTTGCAAGCCCCCGGCTCGCTGCGACTTTCGGATCGAGTTGTCTAAGCGATCCCGCTGCCGCATTGCGCGGATTGGCAAACAACGGTTCTCCAGCCGCTTCACGCGCCTTGTTCAGGCGATTGAAGGACGGCCGCGGCATGTATGCCTCGCCTCGAACTTCAATCGATACCGGTTCCGGCAGTTTAAGCGGCACATTGTGGATGGTACGCAGGTTTGCTGTGATATCCTCCCCAGTTTCTCCGTCGCCACGCGTCGCGCCGCGTACGAGCAAGCCGTCTTCGTAACGAAGCGAGACAGCGAGCCCATCGATCTTCAATTCACAGACGTACGCGACAGGTTTAGTAGTACCAGCGCGTACGCGTCGATCCCATTCCCGCATTTCATCCGGGCTGTAGGCGTTCGCCAAAGACAACATCGGGATCTCGTGCTGCACTTTGCGAAACCCTTCTGCAATTGCGCCACCTACTCGCTGCGTCGGTGAGTCGGGTGTGACCAACTCTGGATAGGCGGTTTCCAGTGCGATCAGCTCTCGCACGAGCCGGTCGTAGTCAGCGTCGGAGATGAGCGGATCATCCAAGGTATGATAGCGGTAATTATGCTGCTCAATTTCTGCGCGTAGGACTTGCACGCGCTGCTGCGCTTGTTCGAACGGCAAAGCTTCACTCGCCACGGTCACGACTCCTTCGGCAGTTTTTCAATCGGCGCAAATCGGGCCAATAAACGTTTTAAGCCATTTGGCGCGGGAAAGGCGATGACAAGTTCTACATCTTCACCTTCACCATGTACCTCAATGACCGTTCCAATACCCCATTTTCGGTGCTCGACCTTGTCACCCGGCTTGTAGTCGTACGATCTCGCGACATCGTTCGCCTCTGATCGACGACCTGAGGAATCTGGCCGCGGCTGCCATAGTGGACGCGGCGCAACTGTACTTTGCGGAAATTCCACTGCCGCTTCGATATGCTCCTTTGGCATCTCCGCCAGAAACCGGGAAGGCGTGTAGTGACGATACTCGCCGAAGATCATGCGCGCGCTGCAAGTGGTCAGGAACAACCGCTCGCGAGCACGAGTTACGCCGACGTAACAGAGCCTTCGCTCCTCTTCGATCTCGCTCTCGTTAAACAACGTTCGGCTGTGAGGAAAAATCCCCTCTTCAAAGCCGGTAATGAATACAATTGGAAACTCAAGTCCTTTCGCGCTATGCAGCGTCATCAGCACGACCTGGTTGTCGTCCCCCGCCGTATTCGCATCGATGCGTCCACCATTCAAATCGGTATCAGCGACCAGTGCCACTTCGGACAGAAATTCAGCGAGCATGGCGCGCTGTGAATCACCTTGCCAGCGGTTTTCGAATTCCTGCGTCACGGTCAGAAATTCGTCCAAGTTTTCCAGCCGTGACTCTGCTTCGAGCGACTTTTCCGCTTTCAGAGCCTGCCGGTAACCACTGCGCTTCAAAATCTCCTCGGTCAATTCGGTCACGGACAGGAACTCACTCATCTTCACCAAGCTGTCGATGAGCCCTGCGAATTCCGTAATCGCTTTGAGAATTTTGCCTTTTGCGCCCGCCTGATCGGCCTGCGGCAGCGCCTCGTACAGCGACAGTCCATAGCTGTCCGCAAACCGCTGCAGCTTGTCGATGGTGCCGTCGCCGATTCCCCGCTTTGGTACGTTTAACACCCGCAGCAGGGAAATGTCATCTGCAGGGTTCGCGATCAACCGAAGATACGCGAGAATGTCTTTGATTTCCTTTCGTTCATAGAACTTCAGGCCGCCAAAGATCCGGTATGGCACCCCACGTTGCAGCAGAGCTTCTTCAAGCACACGCGACTGCGCGTTGGTTCGATATAGGATGGCAAATTCACTGTATCGCCGATGATTCGCCTGCAGTGATTCAATTTGGTTGACCACAAAGTTGGCTTCGATGCGTTCATCTGCCGCTCGGAATAAAACGGCCTTTTCCCCTTCTGGGTTGTCCGTCCATAAGGTCTTGGCTTTGCGTTCGTGATTGTTTCGAATCACTTCGTTTGCAATGTTCAAGATTCGTTTCGTCGAGCGGTAATTTTGCTCAAGCCGAATGACGCGCGCTTCTGGATAGTCGCGTTCGAACTGCAGGATATTCTGAATGTCTGCACCGCGCCAGCCGTAAATCGACTGATCGGAGTCGCCGACTACACACAAATTCTTTCGTTTCTGTGCAAGCAGGTTGACCAGTCTGTACTGGGCATGGTTGGTATCCTGATATTCATCGACATGCAAGTAGTGAAACTTGTTCTGATAAAAGGCCAGCACGTCCGGTTCCTGTTCAAACAGACGTACCGTCTTCATGATGAGATCGTCGAAATCCAACGAATGGTTTGTCTTCAACCGTCGTTCATATTCCAAATAAGCGTCGCCCACAATACGTTCAAACGGTGTTTGCGCGTCGTCTCTCACCTTCGCGGGGCCACGCAGAATATTCTTCGCAGCAGATATCGCAGACTTGACGGCACGCGCGTCGAATCGTTTGGTGTCCACGTTCTGATCCGTCAAAATTCGTTTGATGGTCGCGACTTGGTCTGCATCGTCAAGGACCGTGAAACCTGCGTTCAGTCCCAGGCGATCGCTGTCGCGCCGCAATACTCGCACGCAAAACGAATGGAATGTCGATGCAGATACGTCAGCCGCAAACGGCCCGATGAGCTGTTCCAGGCGATCGCGCATTTCCCGCGCCGCTTTATTTGTAAACGTGATCGCCAAAATACTCCAAGGCGCCACACGCCTCGCTGCAATCAGATAGGCAATGCGCCGCGTCAAAACATTGGTCTTGCCGCTACCTGCGCCTGCCACAATCAGCAAAGGACCATCCGTTGAGAGGACAGCGTCTCGCTGCGGTGGGTTGAGTCCGTCGAGTATTGCGTCAACCTCAGGAATCGCTGGATGCAAGATACAAAGCCACCTCTCATACGAAGATATGTTCCCATTATACCAATCCTTTGCCAGCTTGACTGTCTTGACGTATAAATCCGTGGCATGTTATATTAGCTGATGTCGCTCCGACATATCGGAATGTAGCTCAGGTGGTAGAGCGCACGGTTCGGGACCGTGAGGTCGCAGGTTCAAGTCCTGTCATTCCGACCAGACAGTTATGCGACGGTTTGTGAAGCAAAGAAAACCAAGTGGTCAGCGCTAGCCACTTCATTCCTCCATACGACCACTTCTCTCCTGTATTGAAAACACGGAAGGAAGTGGTTTTTTACTTTATATGGCTGTTTTCGCGAAGATTGTTGCTCGTTCGAGCAGATCGAGCCAAGCACGATTGTCTGAAGCACCATTTGACGACATAATGCCCATTTATACCACTATACTGCTCCCTGCAGACGTTTCGCGAAAGTTAGCAGTAGAAATTACAATATGGACTGGGTTAAATCGCGGAAATCCGGAACTTCAGTGGCAAAATATACAGTTAATTTTTCAATTCTGAGCGCGGAGACAAGAATAGAGATAGATTTTACTATTAAATCAAAGCGCCCATACTAACCACATGTTTGCGTATAAATTCCAAACATGAATCCGCAAAAACTGGGAAAGCCTTTTAGCGTTAAGAGGTGATCCCATATGTGCAAAGGATCGAAGTACCTGATTCTGTGCGTGTTTCTATGCCTTGCCTCGATTCTGGGAATATTTACAGATGAGCCTGCTTTTGCCCAATCCAAAGTGATCTATTTGACATTCGACGATGGAACTGGAGCGATTTCAACACCGCGAATTTTGAATGTACTCCGTCGTGAACATGTTCACGCCACATTCTTCGTTTTAGGAGACAGATGCAAAGAATTGCCTTCTGTTGTTCGAAGAATTCAGCGAGAAGGCCATGAAATCGGAAATCACGGCTACGACCACAGAGACTTACGTAACCAGCCGGACGATGTAATTGAATCTGAAATCAAACATGCAGATGCAACGATTCTTCAAATCACGGGAAGAAAGCCACTTTACTATCGACCAGCATATGGAGGGCTCGATCGACGGGAGATTCATGTGATTCGACACATGGGTCACCCGGTGATGTTTTGGACGGTTGATTCTTTGGACTGGAAGGTACACTCCGTCGGAGATATCGTCCGGAACGTTGAAGAACATGCGCGCCCTGGATCGGTTGTATTATTCCACGACGGAATTTCCAACAGTTATCTAACTGCTCAGGCACTTCCGGAGATTATTCGGTACTACCGCGCAAAGGGATATGTATTCCGACCCCTGTAAAAACACCGAGCCTGAATTAACCAGACTCGGTGTTTTAAGCCTTTATTTTTTAGTTGTTGATGTTTTGGTCGTCTTGGTCTTTGTAGCAGTCGTTGTTTTGGATGACTTCTGAGCAGATGTAGACGTCTTGGACTTATCCGTGCTCGTTTTGGCTGATTTATCTGTCTTAGTAGATGTTTTTATACTTGCATTTTTTACATCCGACTTACTTGTCTTGCTCTTTACTGTCTTAGTTGACCGGCTTGATTTGGTCGTACTCGTCGTCGTTGCATGTTTTGTTGCGGTCGTTGTGTTTGTGGTATTGCTTGTCCCACAACCCGCCAACCCTAACGATGCTAAAATCGCCAGAGATGCTGTTGCAATTACAACTTTTGATGCCATGTTCTTCTACCCCTTTTATCTATTCTGTGCACTTGCACAAAATACGATAAAGAAGTTCTCTCAAAATCAACTTAAGAGGCATTCCCCGCAGACGCTACAATGTGTAAATCCACAAATTCGGCGGCCATCTTCGGAAAAAAGCTGAAGATGCTCCGACTCGTTCAAAGCTCATTGTCACAGACCCGGGCACCGGGTATCGGTTTGTCGTTCAAAACTGAATAGCATTTCCATAGGTATTGTCGTGTTCCCCATCTTCCTCCATAATCTATCTATCTCCAGCAGTTTTGCCTGTCGTGAGACTGCATATGTTACGATGAAAGGCAAGATGAACCTGTGACTCCTACACGTCAGGCCGAAATCAAACGGCCTCTCATCGCGATCGCGATGGTGTTGGGGACAAGCATACGGTCTACTACGAAAATCAGGCGTTCTGGAGTGCGGTTACGGAATGGTTGTCTGGCTCTCTACAAGCATCTGGTTGATTTGGTCGACAGGCAGTGGACGACTGAACAGGAAGCCTTGCATCTCAGTACAGCCGAGCGCGCGCAAGGCTTCTTTCTGCTCCAGCGTCTCGACACCCTCTGCAATGACATGCAGGCCCAAATTGCGCGTCAGCGCGATAATGGTATCGGTAATCGCGAGGTTGTCCTTGTCGAATGGGATGTTTTCGACAAAGGAGCGATCGATTTTTAATGTATCAACGGGCAACTTGGCCAGCCGACGCAGGGATGAGTAGCCTGTACCAAAATCGTCGACTGAGACCATGACGCCGATTTCGCGAAGTTTTGCCATGTCTTCAATCGAACGTTCAGCTTGCCGAATCAATGAACTCTCCGTGATTTCAAGCTCAAGCCATGCGGCATCGGCGCCTGTTTGTCGCAATATGCGCTGAACGGATGCGGCAAAGCCGCCTTGTGTCAACTGGTGGCCAGATACGTTTGCAGCGACCCGAATGGGCGGGATACCAGCGTCCATCCACTGTCTGATCTGCTCACAGACAGACCTTAGTACAAACTCTCCAAGCGGGAGAATCAGGCCCGTATCTTCTGCCAATGGGATGAATTCGGCTGGCGATACCATGCCGCGCGTTGGATGATGCCAGCGCAGCAACGCCTCTACACCGGTCAAACGACCATCCTCGAGACAGAATCTTGGCTGATAGTAAAACTCGTATTCGTTCCGGTCCAGCGCTTTCTGCAGATAGGTCTCCATTTCGAGACGCATCTGCAGTTCTTCACTCATATGTGGTTCATAGATTCGGTAGGTATAACGGCCAGCACGTTTGGCATCGTACATGGCTGTATCTGCGTTGCGGAAGATGGTGCTGAGGTCATGTCCGTGATCGGGATAAATTGCAATGCCAATACTCGGCGTCACCCGGAATTCATGCATATCGATTAAGACAGGCGATTGAAAGGCGGCCAGTATGTTATTCGCCGTTTCCGCCACTTCGGACGACGACTTGACGTCAGTCAGCAAAACGATAAATTCATCGCCGCCGATTCGACCAAGGGTGTCTTTTGTACCAATCGAATCGCGCAGCCGATGTGCAACGACCTTTAGCAGCTCATCTCCGAACGTATGCCCGAACAGATCGTTGACCGTTTTGAAGCGGTGCCAAATCCAGCATCAGCAAACCTACCGAGTTCCCCGTTTCGCTTGCCTGCTGGAGGGCAAATGCGATCCGCTCGTTGATCAGCCGGCGGTTTGGCAGTGAAGTCAACGGATCTTGATAAGCCAACTGACGTATTTCTTTCTCATAGAATTGCCGACTCATCGCCAAGCCGGCCAAATTTAAGTAGGCTTCAAAGATTTGCTCGGTGGCTTCGACGGATATCGCCTGGGATCTCGAATAGACCGTCATCATACCCCGCTCGCGACCGTCCGTTGAAAACACAGGCCGCGCCCAAACGAGCTGCCAGCCTTCTTTAACTGGTATCTGCGGCGAATTGCCACCCCAATCGATTGTATCGTCATATACTTGAATCGCGCACATGCACGCTGTTTCTTCTGCTAAATTGTCACGGATTGCCTGAAGCAATTCGTGAATGGGTTCGTTGCGAGCAATTCGTTCCAGCAGCTGATTCTGGTGAAATAAATGGCGATCTCGTTCCACCCGAGCACCCGACTCCCCTAGTTATATCGGCTTCGCTATCTGTCTATTGGCAATTTTATCCCTACTCTATCAAATCAGGCGAACCATGGCAATCGAGCGCAAGCGCCAACTGTTTGTAAATTGCGACTTGCTCGGAGAGCTTCATCCGTACCAAACCGCTCGATGACGGAGCAACGAAGTCTCGCACTCCAGGAACCTGCTGCGTCGTTTGAAATCCCCAAGGTACAGGTTGGTGAATTTGTGCAAATGCCGTATAGACGCCTTTTCCGACATAACAGGCGATGCGCGGCTGATAGCGAATCAGTTTTTCCCGAAGCACCATTCGTCCCAGCCGGTAATCCTCCTTTGTCAACTCATCCGCTCGGTTGGTGGGTCGCTGTACGATGTTGGTGAAGCCATATTGGTACCATTCGAGGAAAGACGGACTTTCCTCCGGCGGATGCAGCACTGGTGTCAGTCCACTCTCGTAGAGGATGCGGTAAAAGCGATTGCTCTTGCCTGCATAATTGAAGCCGCGTTCATACGATGTGTATGAAGGGTTATAGCCAATAAACAGGACGCGCAGTCCTGGTACCAAACGTTCAGTAATCATCGTTGTCTCCATCTTCGCATTTGGTCAAGGCTGTTTTCGCAAGGATTGTTGCTGACAGCGATAATCCGCAGAACCACATCGAATGGGGCTTGAGGAGTGTGATAATAACGGCATATAGCAGCTTATATCGCATTTTCTCCGGTAAGGCCAACTGAATAAGCTGCGGAAGACCGCTTAAGAACGTATATTGCGCCGATATTCAGCCCATAAACAGTCAATAGGCTGTCGAGAGCAGCTTAAGTGAATACACGTGGTCTCCCCTAAAATCAGGCGATAGAAACCATTGCGGTTCCTATTTTGTACATTTTCACCAAATCATCGCCGAATAGTCACTATTCTGATCACTATTGCATCCGGTCTCCAGTAAAAGAAAGATGGCCGACGCAGCGGCCATCACTCTGTTGTTTTATCGTTTGCATCAGTCAATGTTTCATACCAGCGCTCGCCGGTGCGTTCGTTATACCAGATCCGCTGCCGAACGCCTGTCGTCGGGTCGATGAGGATCTCATCCGTCCGTACAAATCCATGCGGTACCCGGACTCTCCCCCGCTCCATCCGCACGCGTCGATACCGCGCGGTCACGGCAAACACGATGCCGGCAATAACAGCGATGATAAGGACGTAGAGTATGATGCCAGCAAGTGCGATCATTCGCCTATCGGCCGTACCACGACGGCGGTGCCGTATGCGACGATTTCAGACATCGTCTGTCCAATTTCACTGGAATCAAAGCGCATCATAACGATGGCATTCGCACCCATCGCATGCGCATTTTTTACGAGCCGGTCGATGGCACTCTTCCGGGCATCTTCCAGCATCTCTGTGTATTCCTTGATTTCTCCGCCGACGATACTGCGCAGTCCCGCGGCCAAGTTTCCGCCGATTCCGCGACTTCTGACGACAACACCAAACGCCTGACCGCGAACATCCGTGACCTCATAACCAGGTATGTTTTCCGTCGTGACTACCAGCACTCGCAGCACCCCGCATCCATGGAACTGCCTTCATCATAGCACCAACGCGGTAAAAATCCAGCTTATGTTTGCGGCATGGCACCGATGTACGTCGACTGGGGCCGAATCAAGCGGTTGTTGGCCGCCTGTTCCAGCATGTGCGCCGTCCAGCCGACCGTTCTGCTCGCTGTGAATGTAGGCGTATAGAGCGGCTTCGGTATAGCGACGGTCCGTAGAATTGCTGCAGCCCAGTATTCGACGTTGGCATACAGCTGTCTGCCCGGTTTATACTCGGCCAGCAACTGTACAGTCAGATCTTCAACGAGGACAGACAGGTCGAACCATTCGTCGCGAACAGGCATCTGTTCCACGACTTCACGTAGTGCCAGGGCGCGCGGATCGCGTGTCTTGTATACGCGATGGCCGAATCCCATCAACTTCTTTCCCGCTTCAATCTCCGCCCGCAGCCAAGCCTCCGCCCGGTCAGCCGTACTGATGTCTTCCAGCATGTTCATGACTTCCGACGGCGCACCGCCGTGCAGCGGACCTTTCATCGCGCCGATGGCACCCGTCAGCGCTGATGCCATATCCGACTGTGTCGAGGTAATCACACGCGCGGTAAAGGTAGACGCATTCATGCCATGTTCCATCGTGATGACCAAGTAAGCTTCGAGTGCCCGAACGTGATCGTCCGAGGGCATCTGGCCATCATTCAGCATGTAGAGATAGTTCGCTGTGTGTCCGAGTTCCGGATGGGGCGCAACTGGATCGACACCGCGCACACGCGCGTGGCGATAAGCGATGATGGTTGGCACCACGGCGGTAAATTCGATGGCTGCATCGACGGTTGGAGGCCACTCCTGTTCGCTGCCCATAGCGGAAACAGCTGTCCGCAGCACACTCATCATATTGACGTCAGAGGGCAACGCATCAATCACCTGCCGTACATGGGTTGGCAACTGGCGATGGTTCTGAAATGCCTGCTTCAGCCGATTCAGTTCTGTACTATCCGGCAGATGCCCGTACCACAACAGATGTGCCACTTCTTCGAAGCTGTAGCTCACTGCCAGGTCGCGCGCGTAGTGACCGCGATACACCAAAATACCGTTTTGCCCGTCAACGAGACTCAGATCTGTCTCGGCAGCGACAACGCCTTCTAATCCGTTTACGACTGCCATCTAATCACGCTCCCGTTCTGTCAGACGACGCTTCTGTCCGCCTCTCTCCCTTCACTGTAGCAAACGGTTTCATTTATGTATAATGATTAAAAGTAAATGTTTTAATACTTTTCAATAATCGACCTAACTCTCTCCGGAATGGGGGGGTACCGCATGGATATCGAATGGCTGAGAACTTTCCTGATTGCAGCAGAAGAAGAGAACTTTCGCCGGACGGCCGAACGCCTGCATTTGGCGCAGCCGACCGTTACGCAGCAGATTGCCAAACTTGAGCGCGAATGGGACATCAAACTGTTTGAACGGGCAGGGCATCATGTGACGCTCAGTCGCGCCGGCCGTCGATTTGCCGATCACGCACGTTCCCTGTTGGCTGCCTACCAGAACAGCCGCGACGATATGACCCGCTGGCGTGAAGGGCGGGAACAAACCCTGCGGATTGCGGTATCGCCACTCATTGCAACGACGTTTCTGCCGCGCTGGTTGAATGCGTTCGAGCAGCGCCAGCCAGACGTCGAGTTCGCCATTCTCGTGCAGGAATCAGGCGAAATGCTGCGTTCGCTGCTCGATCGGACTGCGGATATCGCCTTTTCGCGAAGTGCCGTCCTGCACCCGGAAGTAATCTGCGAAGTGCTGTATGACGATCCGATTGTCCTTGTGGGGCCTCGTGACGAGCAGGCGTTTGGCCGCCCTCCGCTGGTTGCTGCGGACGTGTTAACGAAGAATACGGTGTTTACACACTGTCACCCGGAATATTGGGAAGGGCTGATGGAAGATCTGCATACACACTTCGATCGCCTGCGTACGATGCGCGTGACGCAGGTGCACGTTGTGCTGCAGTGGATTATGGAGCAGATGGGCGTGTCGTTCCTGCCCTATACGACGGTGCAGCGGGAGATCGAACGCGGTCGCGTGGAAGAGGTGCCGTTTATCACGTTCGATCTGCCAACCGCACATACCTATTTGGTGCAGCCGCGCCACTCCCCGCAAATTGCACAGGCGTTTGCGGCCTTTGTCATTGAATCATTGGAGTACCGAGGCGCTTGATTACTTGGTATCAACACCGAACATTAGCTGGAAGTCGTCAAATCAGCAGTCACCGGCCTTGGCGGACGCCGCTTCCGCAGGCGGTCGGAAGACCGCAAGAACGGAATGGCAATCAGGTTCATCATGGCGATGACGAGAAACAGCACGGTCCCGTTCGTCGCATGCAGCAGGACGCCGCCCAACCACGGACCGATGAAGAAAGACAGGCCGCCGAGGTTGTTCGCACCGAAATAAGTCGCACGCATGCGCTCGTCCGCCAGCATCGTGACATACTGGCTTCCTGCGGGAAAGCTGATGATTTCGCCGACAGTCAAAACCAGCATGGACACGAGGAATTCAAGCAGGGCGTGTGACACAGACATGCCAAAGTAGCCCATGGAGAACAACACCTGTGCACCCATCATTGCTCGAATGATGCCGAAGCGGCCCGCAACTTTACTCAGAAAGACTTGCAATACAACGACTTCCACAGCATTCGATGCGAGAATGATGGAGAACATGCTCGCCGCGTGCCGCGCTGACGTCAGGTGTTCCAAGTATTGCGGCAGCGTGGTCTCAATTTGTGAATACGCAATTCCGCCGAGCATACTGGCTACGAGAAAGGTCAAGAAGGCTTTATCGGCTGCAATGGCGTGAAAAGCTTCGCCAAACGAAAATTGCGGTGTCTCCGTATGCGTACCCGCTGTTCGATCCAAATCCGGCTTTGATTCCGGGAATTTTATCAAAATCAAAAGCGCATACATCAAGTCGAACGCCGCGGTCAGATAAAATGTCCAGCCAGTCGCGACTGTACCAAAATAACCGCCGAGAATCGGCCCAATCGAAGCACCGACATTGATGGCCCAGTAGTTCATCGCAAATACGGTGCCGCGTTTTTCAGGGACAGTCACGTCTGTCAGCATCGCAGAAGAAGCGGGATCGAAACACGTTCTGACGATGCCCATGATGGCGCTCAGGATAAAAAAGACAATAATCGTCCGTGCGTTGGCGAATCCAATCATGACGCAGGCACTGCCAGCCATGGCAAAGACCATCATCAGCTTGCGGCCAAAGCGATCGGCCAGGCCGCCGCCCACAAAGCCAAAAATGGTGGACGTGAGCGCGCCGGTGCCCACCGCGAGTCCAACGATGCCAGGCGTCGCGTGCGTATGCACGCTCATGTATAAGGACATAAACGGGAACACCATGAACTGCGTGACCTTGGTCATCATGGTCGCGCCAATCATCCACCAGACAACTGGATGATAAGATTGAAACAACATGCGCAATCGATCCGTCACTGCAGTCACTCCCCCGTAATACAGACCTATGTGGAGAAAGTATGACACAGCAGTGATTTGATCCGCTACGTTCGAATATTACGATTATTTCAGCATTCCGTTAGGTATCCGAAAAAGGTCAAGGTAAGATCTTTCGATAGCCGGTTGGGTGCGCCTTATGCCAGCGCCAGGCGGATGAAATCATCTCAGGCAGTGTCGATCGCGTTGGCGTCCACCCCAGAACAGTGCGCGCAAGCTCCGACGAAGCGACCAGCACAGCGGGATCGCCCGCTCGACGGGCTACCACATTGGCTTGAATCGGGATGCCTGTCACAGCTCGGGCCGCTTCGATGACTTCCTGCACCGAAAATCCCTGCCCGCTGCCAAGATTATACGCTTCTACCGCAGCATCGCTTGTCCGCAGCCGCTGAACCGCCAAGCGATGGGCGCTGGCCAGATCCATGACGTGTATGTAGTCGCGAATACAAGTCCCGTCCGGTGTTTCGTAGTCATCGCCAAACACCTGCACCGCTTCGCGCTGGCCCAGTGCAGCCTGGAGTACAATCGGGATGAGGTGGGTCTCTGGATTGTGATCCTCCCCGATTTCCCCGCTTTCGTGCGCACCAGCAGCGTTGAAATACCGCAAGGAAATGGCCTGCAGACGGTATGCTTCATGGGCCCAACGGAACATCCGCTCGATGGCTAATTTGGTTTCACCATATGGATTCGTCGGTTTGGTTGCCATCGACTCCACGATGGGCGTCTGCTCTGGCTCGCCATAGACAGCTGCCGTCGAGGAGAAGACGATGCGCTTTACGTTTGCAGCGGCCATCGCCGCGAGCAACCGTTCGGTACCGGCGACATTGTTGCGGTAATACTTGAGTGGATCGCGTACGCTTTCCCCGACCAGCGAGTAGGCGGCAAAATGGACCACCGTGTCGATTTCGTGATCGACCAAAATTTGACGAATGGCAGTTTCGTCGTGGATATCTACTTGATAGAAAGGAACACTTGCGGGAACGGAGCCTGGGTTTGCCTGCTTGTCCACCACGACAACTGGTTCGTTCCAGGCGAGAAATTCGTGAGCGGCGTGGCTGCCGATGTAGCCTGCGCCGCCCGTGATTAAAACGGTCATTGGGATCCTCCCTCAAGATTCAACTCATCTGCGTGCGCATGCGTGTACCTCGTCTTCAATTGGAGGATGCTGAAGCAAGCGATGCCAATCAGCACCAGCGCCAGCAGTGCGGAGACAATGCCAAAACCGATGGCAAGGCTGTATGCTGTCGCGATTGCACCTACTAATACGTTCACGAGCAATCCGGCAAACCCTGCTACCGTAAACAGAATTCCGAGAATCCGTCCCGATCTGGCCTCATCCATAGCGCTCGCAACAGCTGTGATGGTTGGGAACACAGCAGCGAAGCCAATGCCGGAGACGCAAAACAAAATGATCACCCATGGTCCGCTACCGCTGAACAAGGCGCCGGTCGTGGCGGCAAACGCGACGGCAGCGCTGAGGCCGATGCCCCGTCCGCGCCCCATACGATGAACCCACAGCGGCGCGGTCAGACGCCCGATGGTATATAGCCCATAAAATCCAGAGAGCGCATAGGAACTGGTCACTACCGTATAGTGTCGGACGTGAACGAGATAGGTTGGAAGCCATGTGCCCATCGTGACTTCCGCCATCGTATAGGTCAGCAGGGTGAACATCAAAACACCGAGTGCAAACCACGGAAGTTTGCGGCGAACCGCCCCGTTTGCTTCCGCCGCTGCCGTTTGCGGCGCTGGTTCCGGCTGCATTGGCTCCATGGCTACAGCGGCGGGCGTTGGTGCAGACTGGTGTTCACGATGACGTTGTCGCTGGCGCTTACGCCTGTGACGTTCGCTCGGCCACCACCAGACAGACGCAATCAGAACACAGAGCAGACCGAGCAGCAGCAGATAGCTGACACGCCACTTGCCGGTAGCTGCGATGAGCATCGCGGCGACAACCGGATAGATGAACGAGCCAATTCCGTAGAAGCCATGCAGCGCATTGAAATACCTCGCTTGTGATGATGGCTCCTCCGTCATCTCCGGCACAACTTGATTGACTGCAATCTCAAGACAGCCGTTCGCCAGTCCAGACACGATAAAGGACGCTATGACAAGCCAAAACGGAGCGAACAAAATGACGCCGGCAGTTCCAGCCGCCAGTCCGATACCGCCGGCCAAAATTGCACGTCGCGTTCCCAAACGTACGACAAACCACCCAGACAGAAAACTGCCTGCCAGGTAGCCAATTGAACTTGCCATAAAGAGATCGCCTAGCTGCAGATAGGAAAGGTGCCAATCATGCTGCATGGCAGGAGCCGGCGACGCCGCGTACCATATCGAAGCCGCCAAACAGCAGCATCATCGCAAGCGCCGATGAAAATGCATACGTCAACCGCATGTGCCCTGCCTCCAATCGTGATCATGTTAATGCCTAGCCAACCGCTCGACAAGAGCCTGCCTGTCACAAATCTTTCAAGTAACTTGCATTCGATCGACCGGATAAAGTTTGTGTCACCCTGTAAATTTGTTAGAATTGCACTCAGGATTCAATCAATTGGGCAGATTGTACAACCAGATGCAATCAGGCTTCGGGATCAATCAGAAGTCGGAACAAAAGGACCCGACAATCCGGAACCGGAACGGAGGCAACTTGATGGAAACCGTCTTACCTTGGATAAATGAAGCATTCATCATTAGCAGTGCCATTGTTTTCGGCTTTGGTTGGTGGCAGATTCGCCGCGGCCATAGGGAGACACACCGCCGATTGATGATTACCGGATCGATCTTGGCCGCGCTGTTTTTCATCTCTTACGTCTTCAAAACGGTTGTCGTCGGCGACACCACGTTCGGGGGCCGAAAAAGTACCAGCTCGCTTATCAAACCTTTTTGCAGATCCATTCCATTCTGGCGACGGTTGCAGCAATTCTGGGTGTGATCACGCTAACCTATGCAGTAAAGGCCATCTTTTCGCGCCACCGCAAGATTGGTCCGTGGACGCTGTGGATCTGGTTCATTACCGCAGCTACCGGCTTGGTCGTATTCCTGATGCTCTACATCATCTATCCACCAGGCACAACCACGAACATGTTCCAGGCCTGGATTGGTTGATTCGAACGGGATCGCGTACGGATATGTCGTCGATAAAAGCAATTCGAGCAAATGAGTGACTGTGAGCGCCTTATTTTACCGGTTGCCTTGGCTTCGGTGAAATAAGGCCTTCGTGGATCTCCACATGGCGTGGCGATGTAGCTCTTTGAAGAAAAGTAGGATATGAAGGATAGGCTGGCTGGCGTTACTTGCTGCGTGTCGGACGGTATCGGGAAACAGCTTAAGAATTTATCACTATTAGCGCTGCCGCCTGTAGAATGGGCAGGCCCTTCAACGGTATCCACTGTACGATAACGCTGTCTCAAGGTCTTATTTGCCATGGGAAGTCTGATTTTGCCGCTGATAGCGCCTTGGCAAGGCCTTATTTGGCCCATAGCCCCAGGTTCTCGTAGCGCGGCTTACCAAATAAGGCCGTGAGACAGCTTTATTCATCAAATCGGGTAGGGGCGAATCCAAATAAAGCAGTGGCAAAGCGCTATTCAATTAGCTGGTCCTGGTCACACCCAAAACTAACCGAATCGGTCCCCTCAAACTACCCCCGCGTCAGGGACAGCTCCGCCACACCCAGCGGGACGCTGAAGCGCAGCGAATCGCTGTACGGATCGGCATAGACACGCACCGCCATGCCGAAGACGTCGACAAGCGCTTCCTCTGTGAGCACCTGTCTGGGTGTTCCTGTGTTGACGACACGTCCATGTTTCAAGAGCATCAGTTCATTGCAAAACTGTGCGGCAAACTCGAGGTGGTGAATCGCGAGGATCATCAAATAGCCCTCGTCCGCGAGTTCCCGCAGCAGCTTGAGAATCTCCACTTGGTAGAACAAATCAAGGTTTGAAATCGGCTCATCGAGCACCCAGACAGCAGCCTGCTGTGCGAAACAGCGCGCAATCGCCACGCGCTGCCGTTCACCGCCAGAAAGCTGCGACATCGGCACGTCCGCATACTCGGTCAGCGACAGCCGCTCCAGTGCATCGGCCACCGCGCGCTTACACGCGGGCGTGAGTCCTGCCAGGCCGCGGCGATATGCATAGCGCCCCATTTCGATGAACTGTCGCACGGTAAATGGGATATCTTCCGGAAGTTGCTGTGGTAAATAGGTGAGCTGTTTTGCGCGATCGCGATTGGACAGCGAAATTAGCGGCTGCCCACCCACAGACACCGCCCCTGTGGTCGGTATCCAAATCTTGGCAAGAATGCGCAGCAAGGTTGACTTGCCGGCGCCGTTTGGCCCGATGATTCCGATGAGCTTCCCCCGCTCCCACGCTGCGTCGACTTCCTGCAGAATGCCGTGGTAACCAACGTTTGTCAGTTCTACGTGTGCCACTCGCTTCACCTCCGCAGCGTGTGCGCGTATTGTCTGCGCAGTAAGTACAGGAAAAACGGCGCGCCGAGACAGGATGTGACGACGCCTGTATTGAGTTCAATCGGACTGAGTGCCATCCGCGCGACGATGTCGGAGGCGACGACCAAAAACGCGCCGCCAAGTGCGGACGCTGGAATCAGCCAGCGATGCGCGGGGCCAATCCAGATGCGAATCAGATGCGGCACAATCAGGCCGACAAAACCGATGACACCGCTCACGCTGACGCATGCGCCGACAACGAGCGCAGCCGCTACCAGAATGACGCGTTTGACCAGTTGCAGCGGTACGCCGACGCCTTCGGCCTGCTCTTCGCCGATAGAGAGGATATCGAGTGCCCGTGCCTGGGACTGAAACAGCAGCAGGCCGAAGACTGTAATGGCCATGATAATCCATACGTCCTGCCAGGTACGTCCGTCGAGATCGCCCATCAGCCAAAACATGCTCGCCTGCAGCGTCTGCAGGGGAGACAGCGACAGGACGAACGTGGTGCCCGCGCTGCACAGCGCACCGACCGCGACACCAGCCAGCAGCAGCGAGTGAATCGCCGTCCGGCCGCCGATGGTGCCTAAGCGATAGATTGTAAATACCGTCGCCGTCCCTGTCACAAACGCCGCTGCCGGCAGGAACCACTGGTTGATGCCTGTCAAGCCGACTGCGATGCAGATCACGGCGCCGAGCGAAGCGCCGCTGGAGACACCGATGATGCCCGGATCAGCCATCGGATTACGAAACACCGCCTGCAGCACGGCTCCGGACGATGCCAGGCCCGCGCCGACAAAGGCAGCCACAAACAGGCGTGGCAGCCGGATAGCGCCCATGACGACGGCGTCTGGCGATCGCGATCCACTCACGTAAGCAAACGACTGTGTGACGACATCCCAAATCGAAATACGGATTGGCCCCAGCGCGGCCTCCAGCACAGAGGCCGCGAGCAGAAGCAGAATCAGCAGACCGACGCCGGCCGACGGTTTCCAACGTTTCAAAATATACCCTCCTGATGGCTGCACTCAAGGTTCTTTCGGCAGAGGGCGAAAAAGAAAAACCCCGTCGGCTGACGGAGTTCGGCTGGCGTTTTGCGTCCAAACCCTTCCTCGAAGGTCTAGCCTGGCATTTAACTTTTCAGGCAGGTCTCCTGGCTCTCAGACCATATGACAATGGCTGATTACAGTGGCGGGACCGCGCCGGACTCACACCGGCTTCCCTATTCTCCCCAAGCAAAGGCGCTGGCGCGTTTCCGTAAAAACGCCCGCGACCGCGATTGAGGCACCTGAAAGTATGATTGATTTTTCTCCTTCATCATTTTCATGTTCATCCTAGTGAATTGACATTCCCCTGTCAAACAACCAGTCAATGATCGGGGAATATCTTTCCTGGGTTAAGGATCCCGTTCGGATCGAGCAACTGTTTGATCGCACGCATAACGTCCAGCGAATCGGAGTGTTCTATGGCTAAGTGCCGACGTTTGCCGACACCGACGCCGTGCTCGCCGGTACACGTGCCGCCGACGGAGAGCGCGTACGCAACAATCTCATCGTTTACGGATTCAGCCAGTTGTACTTCGTGTTCATCAGCGGGATCGACCATGAAGCTGACGTGGTAATTACCATCCCCTACATGGCCGAGAATCGCGCCCGCTATCCCGGCGTTCTCTATGCTATGCCGGGCGTGACGAATTGCACCGGGCATCTGCGACAGCGGCACACAGACATCGGTCGATTTATGCCGTTTGCCCGGCGCGGTTGCCATAATCGCGAGCGCCGCACTGTGCCGAGCATCCCACAGTTGCTGCCGACGCGTAAAGTCGCGCTCTGCCTGAAACGCCTTTGCACCGCATTCCTGACAGAGGGCCTCACCCAGTTCAATGCAGTCTGCGACAACGGTGTCCGTTCCCGAAAATTCAAGAAACAAGGTCGGCGTCGTTTCATAGCTCGTATGCGAATAAGCGTTAACGGCTGCGATGGTCTGTTCGTCCACCAGTTCAACGCGCCCCACCTGCATGCCACTGCCAACCAGCGCATAGGCAGCATCGCACGCGGCTTCGATGCTCGCAAATGTGACCCGGGCTGCGACAGTCGCTTCCGGCACGGCCTGCAGCTTCAGTGTGAGCTCGGTGATGACGCCGAGCGTTCCTTCGGAGCCGCAGAACAAGCCGGTCAAGTTGTAGCCGGCAGAAGACTTCCTTGCCTGCGATCCCGTCCGAATCACGCGGCCGTCCGCCAGCACCACCTCGAGCGCAAGGACCTGATCGCGCATCACACCATAACGCACTGCGGTGGTTCCGCTTGCATTGGTCGCTGCCATGCCGCCAAGACTTGCGTCTGCACCGGGATCGACCGGGAAGAACAGGCCATACGGACGTAAGGCCTCTTCCAGTTGCAGACGAGTGACACCAGGCTGCACCCGCACAGTGAAATCGCGCGGCCGCACTTCGAGCACGCGATTCATGCGCGTCACATCGAGGCTGATGCCGCCCGCCACAGGAATGGTGTGCCCCTCCAGGCTCGTGCCAGCTGCAAAAGGCGTCACCGGGATTTGGTGCGCCTGGGCCGTGGCCAGCACGCGGGCAACTTCGTCAGCCGACTCCGGGAAAATAACGGGATCCGGGCCGATGCGGATGATGATAGCTCAAGTCTGCACTGTGCAGATCGCGCACCGAATCGCTCCGCGTGATCTGCGTCGAATTGCCGACACAAGGCACAAACAGATTGTACAGCTCCACTGTGCATACCTCCCACAAACGTCTTCGGTTTGGCTTCCCTTCCCTCCTGCAGCCGGACAGCCGGATTGACCCGTGATAGAATCAAGCCAAGGGGGCGAGTGCCATGAACACTTCTGACGCACAGAACCAAACCGCTATCATCGAACGTTTACAGTCCGATCCGTTCGCAGTCCATCTCGGCATCAACATCGCGCACGCGACGCCGGGAGAAGCGTGCGTGACATTGGTGCTTCAGGAATGGATGTGCAACGCACATCCTACAACTTTTTCCTATTCGTACTTCATAAAAATATTGAACAGAACAGGGAAACATGAATGTGTGTCGAATTGAAGTCCACAAAGTTGACGGAATGTCAAGTGCTGCGCGCCGGATGTGACTTACTTTTAACAAGTGGCTATGTTACAATGAAAGGGAGGTGGACGCTGATGGAAGAGAAACTCTGTCCGAAATTTGAGGCCGCTTTTCAACTGTTAGGTAAACGTTGGACTGGCCTGATTATTCGGGTACTGATGACCGTCCGAAACGTTTTAAGGATATCTCTGAGCATGATTCCGAATATGAGCGACCGCATGCTGGCAGAACGCTTCAAAGAGCTGGAAGCGTTCGGTATCATCAGCCGGCAGGTATTTCCGGAAACGCCGGTTCGAATTGAATATGAATTGACTGAGAAAGGTCGCGCACTGGAGCGGGTCATGAACGACGTACAGTCTTGGGCGGATGTATGGGTAACGGAAGATCAATGCCGTAAAGTATGTGAGATCACAGATGCTGCGGAAGCCGAGCCTGCGCGGCATTGAAAGATAAGACTGGATGCGGATGATGCCTTCTCGCTCCGGCGACAGATTGGCAGTCTGCTGCTTTGCAGGCTTGGGACGGAGGGGCAAGTGTGAAGCATCGTCGACTGGGAAACAGTGATCTATACGTCAGTGAAGTCGGTTATGGCTGCATGTCCATCGGCAGGGACGAAGCGCATGCCATCCGGTTAATTCACACGGCGCTGGCAAGCGGCGTGAATTTTTTGGATACAGCCGACCTTTACGATCAGGGCCTGAACGAGCAGCTCGTCGGCAAGGCGATTTCTGACCGCCGAAGCGACGTCATCCTCGCCACCAAAGTTGGCAATCGCTTTATCCCCGGCAAACCTGGCTGGCTGTGGGAACCTTCCAAAAGTTATATCAAAGCCTCCGTCAAAGAGAGTCTGCAGCGCCTTCGAACGGACTATATCGATTTGTACCAGTTGCACGGCGGGACAATGGACGACCCTATGGATGAAATCATCGAAGCCTTCGAGGAACTCAAGCAGGAAGGCGTTGTTCGCTATTACGGTATGTCCTCGATTCGTCCCAACGTGATCCGCGAATATATCAAACGTTCAAACATGGTCAGCGTCATGATGCAGTACAGCATCATTGACCGCAGGCCAGAAGAGAACGTCCTCGCCTTTTTGGAAGATCACGGTGTCAGCGTCATTGCTCGTGGTGTCGTCAGCCACGGTACGCTCGCCGGCAAACTGCGCCGTGAAGACTACGATGGTTTCCTCGATTATTCGGTAGGCGAGCTAGCACGCATCGCCGATCTCATGAACAAATTAAGAGACGATGTCTACCACACGGGCACCGGCATCGCCTTGCGCTATCCACTCGCGAGTCCGGTGGTTGCCTCGGTCATTCCCGGTTCGCGAGACATCCACCAGGTACGCGAAAATGCCCTCGCCGGGGATATGCCCAACCTGTCAGCGGAACAGATGCAGCGAATCCGATCGCTGTCGAAACCGATTCGTTACAAGTCGAACCGCTGACGGCTGAGTGTTTTTGTCATGCGCGATCGCGCAGGAAATCCACCACTTCCGCCCCCGTCGGAATGCTCGGCTGCGCTCCTTCACGTGTAACAGCAATCGCGGAAGCAGCGGAGGCATAGCGGATGGCCTGCCGCACATCGGTCAAATCCTGCGATGCCAGCGCACCAAGGAACGTATCGCCGGCGGCAGTAGTGTCGATTGCTTTGACCGAAAACGCGGGAACATGCAGCGACATGTCTTCGGCTACATCGACGGCCCCTCGCGTGCCGAGCGTGATCACGACCTGCTTTACCCCCTGAACCAGCAGTGCTGCCGCAGCAGCACGCGCATCCTCCACCGTATCGACGTGAATCCCGGTCACGGCCTCGGTCTCTGTCTCATTGAGAACGAGCACATCGACCATTTTTAACACATGCGCATCAATCGGCCGCGCCGGCGCAGGATTCAGGAAAACCCGTACACCTGCTGCATGCGCAAGTTCAATCGCCCGGCAGGTGGTCTCCCAAGGGATCTCGTTCTGCGTCAGCAGCACGTCCGCCGACTGCAACATCTCTTTGCAGCGGTCGATATCGATCGGCAGCAGCTCGCCATTCGCGCCCTTGGAGAGGATAATGGTGTTTTCCCCATCTCCGGCGACCGTAATGAATGCCAATCCGGACGTGCCTGCCTTCACGGTCACTCGATTTGTATCCACGCCGGCCGACTGCAGCGCCGAAATCAGTTCCTGACCAAACGCGTCTTCGCCGACAGCACCAATGAACGCGACATCGGCGCCGCTCTTCGCTGCAGCTACTGCCTGATTTGCACCTTTTCCGCCGGGATGGTAGGCGGTATCTTGCCCATGAATGGTCTCCCCTGCCCGCGGATGATGCGCCACTTCGTTCACAATGTCCATATTGATGCTTCCAGCCACCACGATTTTCACGCTCGCCACTCCCCGTCACATCACTCAGAATCATCCTACCATGGATTGTGTCCTACGCATAAAGCCCTCATCTGACAGGAAACCTAGCCCAAGACAGGTTGGACAAGGATTGTCCGAAAGGGAGACGATGGCAGATGAAGCAGAGGATCCTCCGTTGGACTGCGGTGAGCGCGCTTGCGACGGTGGCGCTCGCTGGCTGCGGTACGTATGGCGATAAAAACAGCTCATTAAAAAATGGCCCTGTCGCAGAGGCGGACAAGGCCTATGCACCCAACACAACGTCGCAAGCTGCATACGTGATCCGCACATCATATGATACTGCCACCAAGCAGGCGACCCTCCACGTAGCGCTATATGGCACCCCCGGCCGCCGGCTCGCACAGATGACAGCGCCTTCGCAGCTGCATACCGGTGAAACCGTGATCGATCTCTCACAATCGACGGGTATCATCGACTACGCCTTTTCAAAGTATCCGAATGCCTGTATTCGTACGGTGAAAATCATGCGGATCGACCAGAAGACATCAACCCCGGCGCAGGTCATTCAGGTGCCGAGCGACTTGCAGGATGTCCATACGCTGCAAACCACCGGCACTACCGGCGACTTCGCTGCAGCAGCCTCCCATGTTGCCACCCCAGGCGCAATTCAGTTGCCACCGCCTGGCTGCAAGGTCGATCGTACAATTCAAGCGATTGCGCGAGCGAACAGTCCGCGATCGACCAAAGCGGACGCCGTCATGTCCGTGGCCAAAAGCAAACTTGGTGCTCCCTACATTTGGGGACACAATGAAGACCGCGGCCAACTCGGCTTTGACTGCAGCAACTTCACGGAATATGTATACCGTCACGCGCTCGGCTACAAGATGACCACGAGCAGCCGCGGACAGAACAACTCCGTCGGCGTTCCAGTCCCGGCCGCCAGCAAGCAGGTAGGCGATCTGCTCATTTTCGAGAACGGCAAGCACGTCGGCATCTATGCGGGTAACAACAAGGTCATTCAGGATGGAGGCGGCCTCGGCAAGGTCGGCTACCTCTCACTCGCCAGCGGCAGCTACTGGGGCAACCACCTCACGTCGGTTCGAAGGATGTTCTAGTGAGCGGATGGTAAGCGGTGCGGGCTGTGAAAGATGAACCGGCCGGCGCTGATTGCTGCGCGTTCGGGCCTGTTGGGGCAGCCCGCGAAATAATAAAAAAATTTGCCACTAATACCGCTGAAGCCGGTGGTTGAGAAAAATTAGCGGTGAATATTACCACGATTCTGCAGAACGGCAAGATTATCTGGATTCGGCTCGATGAAAATAACGATCAGACAACACTTTATTGGCGGTCCACAGGCTACTGCTGTCAAAATAAGGCTGCGAGAGAGCGCTATTTGATCGCGCATCCCCCTTGCCGGTGTCGCTGGGCCGCTTTTTAGGTCTCAAACATACCCTGGCGGTCCGCAAACCCCCCCCTAATACGGAAAGGATGCCCGCAACGGGCATCCTCCATCGTCTTCCATCACGCCTGGCCAGACATCGACCAGTCGTGGGTGCTCGATTCCTCGAGGAACTTCTCTGCATCCATGGCAGCTTTGCAGCCTGAGCCCGCAGCCGTTATGGCCTGGCGGTAACGGGAATCCATTACGTCGCCACAGGCAAACACGCCTTCTACGCTTGTCGCTGTGTCGATCCCGTTCGTCACAATGTAGCCGACCTTATCAACTTCCACCTGACCGTCGAGGAATGCCGTATTCGGATTGTGTCCAATGGCGACGAATACGCCTTGTGCGGGCAGCACCCGGGTTTCGCCTGTTTCATTATCTTTTACTTCCAGGCCTGATACTTTGCCATCCTCTGACTTTACCGCCACCGGCGTGACGTTCAAAGTCCACTTGATTTTCGGATTCTGCTTAGCGCGATCCTGCATGACCTTCGATGCCCGCAGTTCGTTTCGGCGGTGCACAATCGTGACCTCCGACGCAAACTTCGTCAGGAAGGTCGCCTCTTCCATCGCCGAATCACCGCCGCCAACCACGATGATTGGCTTGTTCCGGAAGAAGAACCCGTCGCACGTCGCGCAGGTGGAGACGCCGCGACCGACCAGTTCTGATTCGCCCGGGATACCGAGCATTTTCGCCGAGGCACCTGTCGAAATGATGAGTGCGTCCGCTGTATGTTCGTGTTCATCATCGACAATGACTTTAAATGGCCGCTGGCTGAGATCGACTTTCGTTGCCCAGCCGTTTGTGAACTTTGCACCAAAGCGCTCTGCCTGCTTGCGCATGTTGTCCATCAGTTCCGGCCCCATGATGCCATCTGTGAATCCCGGGAAGTTTTCGATCTCGGTGGTCAACGTCAGTTGCCCACCCGGTTCGTTCCCTTCTACGACAAACGGCTCGAGGTTCGCCCGTGCCGCATAGATTGCCGCGGTCAATCCAGCCGGTCCTGTGCCGAGAATCATAACGCGGTGCTTGTTTGCCATATGTACATCCCCTTCCAGGTCGTCATTTGCAGGTACTGCATAGTGTTTCTCCAATCCATCATGGATAGAAGGGTGCAAATTGTCAATGTTCATCGCTGAACCACTCAAGTCGTCGGCCAATCTGAATCGTGCTGCAGACACTGGAGACACTAACTGGACACATGCAGTTCTGTGAGCGGATGCGATAGAGAAAGGACGATTAGATGGTGAAATGGCGCCTAACGCATAGGGGCAAAAAGCGCAAACGCCAGACAATTGAACCTGAACCACAGCAGCGCAGCTTTGCCTTTCGGTTAAACACCGTCTATGGTATGGTATTTCTCGCCTTCGTCTCACTCATCCTCAGGCTCGGATATTTGCAGATCTCACAAGGCAGTAAATATCGGACACTGGCGATGATGTCGTCCGTCCAAAAGATCCCGATTCTGCCGGCGCGCGGACGTATCTACGATACGAACGGCAACCTGCTGGCATATGATCAGCCTAGCTACAGTGTCTTTTTGACGCAGATGAAAGGCGTTCACCAGAGCATGCCGGAGATTGCGCAGATTCTCGCTCCTGAGTTCAAATCGACGCCTGTGAAAATCCTCGCAACCATTCAAGCGCAAAAAGCGTATGCGACGATTCGTCTGTTCAAAAACATCACGCCCAGACAGCTCGCCTTTATCTCTGAACACCAGTCTTCCCTCCCCGGTGTCAGCGTCGAACTGGATTCACAGAGAAAATATCCGTATGGCGATCTCGCAGGGCAAGTACTCGGCTACATCCAGCCCATCACGGCGGCTGACCTGCAGTATTACACCAGCAAGGGCTATCTGCTCAACCAAGTCGTTGGCCAGACCGGTATCGAGAAACAGTACGAAAACCTGCTTCAAGGTACCGTCGGTTATCAAAACATGCAAGTCAACATTCAAGGGACGTCGATGAAGAACCTCGGCTACGATCCAGCGCCGACAGCCGGCTACAATCTGCAGCTCACACTCGATGGCCGGCTTCAGGCTCAAGCGCAAAATGATGTCATACAAAAAGTGGAGGCATCCAAATACGCGAACCAAATTACCGACGCAGCCGCCGTTGCAGTGGACGTCAAGACTGGCGGAGTGTTGGCGATGGTCAGTTATCCCTATCTCGATCCGAACTGGTACACCACCCCCGGTCTGCTCAACCGCTACGCCACCTATCTGAGCAAATCGGGTGCGCAGATGAATAACGTCATCCAGAACCCGAACTATCCTGGTTCAACGGTTAAACCGTCTACCTTGATTGCCGGACTGACCTATGGCGCCATAACACCCTCGACCCACGTTTGATTCAACCGGCGTGATCAAAGTCTGGCCAGGAAATGCATGATGACGCCGCGTTCGGTGTGGTCAACGGCGTCCGCGCGATTGCCGTTTCGTCTGAAATCTTCTTCTATCAAGTGGGACTGCACCTCGGCCACTGGTATGGTTCCAGTCTCAACAATGACGGCGGAACCGGCGGAATTCCGTTCAGCACGTGGCAAACCAGATACTTCATCAAAGGATTGATGGAGCTATATCACACCGAGTGGCTGTTCGGTCTCGGGCCGAAAGACAGGTATCGATCTGCCCAATGAACAAAGCGGCAACTTCTATGATCTGAACGCAAGTAAACCGGGCGTGCCGCCACAGTTGATCACGAACATTCCAAAAATCTGGACCGTCGTTGCAGAAAACACGGATTATATCGCACGGGCTATACAGAGATCACCGACAACACTTGCCCAGGCAGCCACCGGACAGGAACAGCAGTTTACACCGCTGCAACTGGTGACTTATACCGCCGCCATTGCGAACGATGGAAAGAAAATACGGCCGCATCTGTTGAAAGCTGTTTATCCACCGGGCATGCAGCAGACGCTGTCGAATAAGGCATAACCACTACAGATTTATAAACCAAAGGTAGAAAAACTGCCGTTCAAACGTCGCCATTCGACTGGCGCAGCAGGGAATGCGTGCAGTGACTCAATACGGTACCGCCCAAGGCGCATTTGCCGGAGCACCGTATTCATCCGCGGGAAAAACCGGTACCGCGCAGATCTTCATCAATCGACAGATGGTGGACAACTCTGTCTTTATCGCCTATGCGCCCGCCAAACATCCGGAAATCGCCGTTGCTGTTATGGTGCCGGGCGCTGGTCAAGGGGCGACGACGGCTGCGCCAATCGCCCGCAATATGATGGATACCTATTTCAAAGAGCACCATGAATATTTTTCGGACGGCCTGTCGACGACCATACCAGAGAATTGGCGCTCGTCGAAGGTGTATACGATTCCAGAGGCGCAAAGGCATTGATCCGCACCAACAATTGGCAAGTTCTTAACCCTTGTCATACAACCTCAAGAATCCTTAAATTTGTCAATTCTGGTTTGCGATATAAGTCCGTCCGCAAGGGTGAATATGATAAAATGAAGCTCGCAAACTCGTTGAAAAAATATTGTAGTCAAACGAGGAAGGGTGAGGGTTCGATGGCGCGGACGCTGTTTAGAAAGAAGAAGAGACGGTCAAGTTCAACGCTGGAGTCATCAAAGCGCCCCCCACGCTCACACCTGGCTCGTGTGAACGTGGTCTACGGCGTGGTTTTTTTGGCGTTCGGGTCACTTGTATTCCGTCTCGGATATCTCCAGGTTACACAAGGCGCAACCTATCGTGCCGAGGCACAGACCTCAGCTGTACAATCGGTACCCGTCTTGCCTGCCCGAGGCAGAATTTACGATACAAATGGGAATCTGCTTGCATATGACGAGCCGAGTTACAATGTTTACTATACGCAGCAGCAAAACGGAAATCAAAACCTCAGCGCGATTGCCAAGATTCTTGCGCCCGAGTTCAAAACGACACCGAAGAAAATTGAAGAAACCGTGCAAAAGCAGAGTCAATTCGCCACCATTCAGTTGTTCAAAAGCGCGACAGCCAGCCAGTTGGCGTTTATCAGTGAGCACCAGGATGAACTTCCGGGTGTAAACATAGAACTCGCTTCACAGCGTGAATATCCCTACGGGACACTGGCAGGGCATGTGCTCGGCTACATTTCTCCCATCACAAGTTCAAATCGAAACTACTATGTTAACCAGAAACATTACTTGCTGAACCAGCTGGTAGGTTCAGCTGGAATCGAAGAGCAATACGAAAGCCTGCTGCAGGGCAAAGTCGGCGAGCAGGTGATGCAGGTCAATATGCAAGGCACCTCCATGAAGGCGCTTGGCTTTAATCCGGCACCGGTCGCTGGTGACAACATCCAGCTCACACTGGATGGTCACCTGCAAGCAATGACGCAGAACGAAGTTCTCAACGAGTACCACACCGCGACGCAAAAATACGGCTATATCCCCGATGTCGCGGCCGTCGCGCTCAACCCGAAGACGGGCGGCGTTCTGGCCATGGTCAGCTATCCATATGTCGATCCGAACTGGTACACGACGCCTGGGCTGTGGGCAAAGCATTCACAGTATATGGCGACTTCCGGCGCGGAAATGAATGACGCCATCCAAAACCCAAACTATCCTGGTTCGTCGATGAAGCCTTCTACGCTTGTTGCAGGACTGACTTATGGCGCCGTGACACCGAGTTTCACAGTAGACGACTTTGGTTCTCTCATGGTACAGAGTCAGCGTATGTTTGATGATGCCGCGTTTGGTGTCGTTGATGCAGTACATGCACTCGCGGTGTCTTCTGAAGTTTATTACTATACAGTCGGACTGCGCTTAGGTCACTGGTTTAACACAAGCTACTCGAGCGGTGGCGACAACGGCGGACTCAATTACACCATTTGGGAGCACAAGTATTTCATCAAGGGATTGCTTGAAATGTACCACACCGAATGGCTGTTTGGCCTCGGCCCGAAAACAGGCATTGACCTGCCTGGTGAACAGGCGGCGAATTTCTACGATTTGGACATCGGTAGGAGTGGCAGTCAAGCGGTACTGTTGAACAATATCCCGAAACTGTGGGCCGAGTTCCAGAAGAATGGCTCACTCAATACAGGTAATACCGAATCGGCTACAACACTGGCGCAGGCCGCCACCGGACAGGAACAGCAGGTTACACCGATTCAATTGGCGACCTATGTTGCGACGCTTGCAAACAACGGCGTAAAAGTACAGCCCCATCTGCTGGAAGCTGTCTATAAACCAGGCATGGAGTCGCACTTAACGAGTGCTGACAAGCCGATAGAAACCGTGAAACCCAAAACGACGAAGCTACCGTTTAAACTATCCACGTTCGAAGTGGTCAGACAAGGTATGGAAGGTGTCACGAAATACGGAACGGCGTCCGCATCATTCACCAACGTACCGTATACAGTCGCCGGTAAAACGGGTACCGCGCAGATATACCTGAAGGGCAAGCAGGTTGATAACGCCGTTTTCATTGCGTATGCGCCAGTCAATAATCCGCAGATCGCAGTGGCAGTGATGATGCCAGGTGGAAGCCAGGGCGCATACACAGCTGCCCCGATTGCTCGCGTAATGATGGACACCTACTTTAAAGAACACCATGAGTTCTTTCCGAAGAACCAGTGGCAGAACACCTCTATTCCGTCCAACTGGAAACAGACCCCGGCCTATACAGAGCCGGAGTCTGCGAAATAAACGCCGTCACGCGCGCTGCTTAGACTTCTTAGTGATTGACGACCGACATATCCGCTTCACGCTGGCCTGCCTCGTGCAGTCTTTTTTCTTTTGTGATGGCGCGATTAACGTGATCGTCATCGTCATGCACAAAGTGTTTGCCACGCAGAGCAGATGCAATCGCGGCAATCACTGCGAGGCCTGCGGAGATCCAGAACGCCATCGCCAGACCATGCATGAACGGCGGGCCAATCAATGACGGGAAGAAGCTCTTGCCGATGATATGCGCCTGATTGCTGGCTGGCAATGCGGCAAGTGCCTGCGGTGGAGCCATACTTTTAAGCGGATTGTAGCCGAGCAGCGCGGCAAACAAGGACGCTGTCGGTGGCAGGCTGGCAATCGCGTGTACAACCTGTGCGGGCAGTCCCTGTCCACTGAGCCCCTTCGTCACCGCACCAGGCAACGTTTGTGCCAAGCCGGCAATCACAATCGAGAAGAAGATGCCCATGCTCATCATCTGACCAGCATTCATGAAGGTTGAGCGCATGCCAGATGCCACACCGCGATATCGCGCTGGCACCGAGTTCATAATCGAAGCACTGTTTGGCGAAGCGAACAACCCCATGCCAAAGCCGATGATGAAGATGTAAATTGCAAACAAAACATAGTGGAAATTGGCTGGCAGCGTGTTCATCAGTCCAAAGCCAATGGCTGTAATGACCATGCCGGCTGTGGCAAAGATTTTGGCTCCATAGCGATCGGACAGATAGCCACTGATCGGCCCGGCAAGCAGAAAACCAATCATCTGCGGCAGTGTGTCGATGCCGGCGCGAAGCGGTGTATCGGCATAGGCCACACCATGCATCGGCAGCCAGATGCCTTGCAGCCAAATAATCAGCATAAACTGCAGGCCGCCGCGGGCAAGTGCCGCTAGAAAGCCGCTGATATTCCCCGCTGCAAACGCGCGAATCTTAAACAGCGGCATGTGGAACATCGGGTCTTGTACTTTGGTCTCGACAAAACAGAATGCAATGAGGAACACAGCACCGGCGGCCAGGGCCGTGATGACCCACGGATTCCCCCAGCCCATCGGGCTGCCGCCGTACGGCATAATCCCGTACGTCAAACCCAGCATGAGTGCTGTGATACCGATGCCGAGTGTAACGTTCCCCCAGACATCGAGTTTCGCTTTGGTCGCCGGGAGCGCCAGCTCGTGCAGCGCCACGTATGCCCAAATTGTGCCGATGACACCGACCGGGATGTTGACAATGAACACCCAGCGCCATTCGCCGATGGCAGCCAATAAACCGCCTACGACCAGCCCGATGACACCGCCGCCAATGGCAGCGATTTGGTTCAGTCCAAGCGCAAGCCCGCGCTGGTTCTTCGGGAACGCATCGGTCAGGATGGCTGCACTATTGGAAAACAAAAACGCGCCACCGATGCCCTGAATCAGCCGGAAGATAATCAACTCGATTTCTCCGCCCATGCCTTTACTCCATGTGATGGAACACAAGATCGATCCGAGGGTGAAAACTGCAAAGCCGAGGTTGTAGAGTTTGACTCTGCCGAAGATATCGGACAGCCGTCCGAAGGTGACCAGCAAGACGGTCGTGGCAATGTTAAAGCCGAGCAGCACCCACAGGAGCAGGCTCGTTTGCCCTGTTCCCGCAAGCGGATTGACCTTGATACCGGCGAATACGACCGGCAGGGCAATAATCAGAATCGTGCCGTTGATGGAAGCCATCAACACGCCAAGCGTAGTATTTGACAGCGCAACCCATTTGTACGAAGGGTGATCCTTGTCAAACGACGGCATCTGTTCCCACTCCTTTCTTGAATAGTCTGAGTAGTGCCGCCAGGCACAAAATGAATCATCTGGATATTTCGTGTCACCAAATGATTGCCATCGATCATCATATCGAAATTAATACCTTACGTCAACGTAAGGTTATACCCGGACAAGCCAAAAAGGCCGTCGCATCCAAGTTGGGCGACGGCCTCGCTGTCATACAAAAACTTCGAATTCAAGAGCTTCGGATTCAAGCATGTGGCGCATCAATTGCACGCTCTGTACGCAAGTTACTGCACATAGTTGCGGATACGCTGGTACACCTGTTCGGGAGACAGTCCATCTGCGTTGATGACTGGTACGTCTGCCTCAATCGTCTGCATACCCATGATATCCTTGTCTCCACCTGTCAGCACAATACAGGCTGCATCCTGGAACGACGAGGAGGCTGTCATGTCAACGACCTGACAGCCTTGCTGCTCCAAATACGACTTGACCGGTTGCAGTCCCTGTTCAACGGCTACTTTCTTCACCAGTTACGCCTCCTTACAGTTTCATGCCAACGATAGCCTGCCACGGCGCAGCCAAATTATGCATTGGCACGAGCTCGGCAGCCCCACCTCTCTACCGCGTGTATACCGCGCTTCGATTCTGCCGAATTTAAACAGGATAAGAAGGAGGACGCGAAGTATGTGGTGGATAATCGCCTACGCTGTGCAAGCTGGTATTACCATTGCCATCTGCGTGCGGGAAGTCGCACATCCGCAGCGTGCCTTGACCTGGGCTGTGCTGAATCTGCTCTTCCCCGGTATTGGGCTGCTCGCCTACCTTGTCCTGTCGCAGCCATTGCCCGTTCGAAGAAGACCTCGTATTGTCCAGACATTGCGAGCAGCCGATGACTCACCACTCCATCCAATACCGAGCGGACTGTCCGAGCGGTTTGCTGCTGCCATTCGCCAACTGGCCAATGACGATCCGAAGCCGGCACGGGTTACCTTGCTGCAAAGCGGAATGGCAGCGTTTGATGCACTCGCGCAAATGCTGGCTGACGCAAAACAGACCATCAGCATTGAATACTACATCTTTCGTGACGATCACGTTGGCCGCCGCATCCTCACGCACATCTGCGAAGCAGCAGAGCGCGGTGTACGCGTACGGTTCCTGCGTGATGGCCTGGGCAGCAAGCTGTCGAGACGGGCACTGCGGCAGCTGACGCAGGCTGGTGTCGAATGCCGTGTGTTCGCGCCGCTTCGGCTGCCGAAGCTCAAGCTGTTAAACCATCGCGATCATACGAAAATCGTTGTCGTCGATGGCGGACAGGCGTTGGTTGGCGGCATCAACGTCGGCGACGAATACACTGGTGCCAATCCGATGATTCCTGGGCCATGGCGGGATACCGACATGATTATTGAGGGCGAAGCTGCGAGCCAGGTGCAGGCTGTGTTCGAGATGAATTTCGCTGCGTCCGAGCCAGATCGCAAAGCAGCGACTCGGAAGCGTGCGCCAAGAACGGCCAAGCGAAAAGCCGTCCATCTGCAGCAACAGCTGGCATTCACAGGCATTGAAGCGAGTGCTGACTTGGCGCCGGTGGACGGTATTGTCCAGAAACTCAAGTCACTGCCAGCACTTGTTCAAACGATTGAAAGCGGCCCGGATAGTCCGAGGCCGAAAATTCGAGAGGCGTTTTTCCTTGCCGTTACGATGGCAGAGAAGTCCATCTGCCTGACGACACCTTACTTCGCACCAGATGTCGATCTTTCCATGGCGCTTCAAACGGCGGTCGCACGAGGCGTACGTGTACGCCTACTGGTGCCGAAGCGAGCAGATCATCGACTGATTGCATGGGCAAGTTGGGCCTACTTTCAGCCCTTGATTGAAGCTGGCGTGGAAATTTATCTGTACGAACACGGTGTACTTCACGCGAAACTGCTTATGATTGACGGAGAAATTTCGATGGTCGGTGCGGCGAACTTTGATTTGCGCAGCTTCGGCCAAAATTACGAGGTCATGTCGGTCGTCTATGACCTGCACGTTGCAAGTCAGCTGGAAGCACAGTTTGAACGTGATCTTGAGTCAACCGAACGTCTGACAATGGAGATGTTACACGCGAGAAACCTGTTCGATCACGTACGGCAGCAAAGCGCCCGCCTACTGGCCCCGCTGCTTTGACTGTTGGTTCGCAATTACCTGCTGCAGGCTGGCGAGCTCGTTTTGGTCAGCTGCAAGTTCATGCTCTGACAGCTGAAGCTGGTGTAGCAGAGTGCCGTCCTGCTCCAGGACAGTCGACAATGCAACCACATTCGTCACTGCATCCGATACGTTTGGCGCTAAAGCGACAGATTTAAACCAGACACTTTGCACACCACTGTGATATTGGTAGAGAAACTGCACAGCCGGACGCACTGCCTGGAGCTGTTCAGCCACACTGTGCTGGAGCGACTGAATCTGCCCGTGCAGCCGCTCTGCCTTCTGCTGATTTTCGGCAAGTGTTGCAGGCTCTGTGTCAGCAGCCGTCATTACAGGAAAAGCAAACCGATTGGAAATCGACGAAAACGACTTAGTCAGTAACGTACTGCCGACCAAACAGATGACAACGGCCGCGGTACCAATGGATAACTTCTTCCATAATTGCATGTTCTTACCCACCTCTTTCCGCCGCACGGATTTCTTTGTGAACTGAATTATACGAAACGTGCACTGCCGAACGATCGCGAAACGAGGCGTCGATTTATCAGAAAAATCCCCGCTCGACGGTCAGTCGGCGGGGTAATTGGTAAAATATGTCGCATTTCTCGGTGTATATGCAGATGGATCGGTTTCGGTATTTGAACGGGCCCTACAATTGTCCAAAGCCGTCTAAAAGTGCAGTCGAAAGATGGCCATCAGCGCAACAACAATGCCGACGATGATGCAATACCACGCGAAGGGCCGCAGTGCACGAATCTCACTCGTGCGGAAATAGCGCATCAGGAACCATGTACTGAAGAATGCGATGATGCCTGTCAACAAACCGCCAAGCAAACCTGCATGCAGCATGGACGGATTATGCGCATGGACTGCCTTTGGTACTTCGAGTACAGCGGCACCAAGGATGACTGGTGTCGCCAGCAGAAAGCTGAAGCGGGCGGCAGCTTCATAGCTCAAACGAGATTGCAGGCTGGCAACCATCGTCACACCGGATCGCGAGAAGCCAGGAATCAATGCCAGGCACTGGATCACGCCAATCCAAAAACTCGTGCGAAAGACATCTGTTCAAGCGGTACGGTGGGTGTATTACGCTGGCGCATACGGTCGCCCACATCAGAATAAAGCCGTTCACAATCGAGGAAATCGCGGCCGACAGCGCTGACGGAAGTAACGCCTGGAATTACTTCTCCAGCAGTTTGCCAATGATGGCAATCGGGATCGGTTGCGACCACGATCGGCGGAGATGCGTCTGTTCCGGTCACCTTTGCGGGTCAGTGATGCGATCAGCTCAATCCAATCCCGGATAAAGTAGATGAACAGAGCGACGCCCGCACCCAAATGCAGCATGACTACGAACGGCAGAAACTGTGGACTGTCGGAAACATTTTTCCATCTTAGCAAATACGGCAGAATGACGCTGTGGCCACGCTGCTGATCGGGAACAGCTCCGTGATCCCCTGAACGATGGCATAGATAATGACTTGCAACGTCGTCATGTCGAAGCCCTGTCCCATAGATTTTTGGATGTCAATCCATGCTTCTACATTCACCATCTTCGGCCGAACCTGCAACTCATCTAGGTTGTGTCGGATGCTGTGCTATATTGTTGAAGGGGGAATCAGACCGTTTGGCGGGAGAAAGCAATTCGTGAATTATTTCTAAATGCATGTACTTTGTTTACATGTACATGCATCGGTTTTTTCCGTTTCGCCGTCAACGGCCACGCATAGATCTATGTCGTCGCTGTTCGGCGTAATTGCCGGCGAAGAATTCTTCGTCATCTGCCGATTGCGAGCATGCAGCAGCACTTCAAATTGCGGAGCGTATCGGAAGTGCCGTCGCAGCTCATTCATTCCTCTTCCCGAATCATAAAGAAATTGCCGTCACAGTCTCCATCGGCGTAGCAACCAATCGAACTGCTGTATCGAGTGAGCTGATGCGGCGTACCCGATCAGGCTCTGTACAGAGCCAAAAACACAGGTCGAAACCGGCGTCTGCCTCGCATAAGATAGGATCAGACAGGATTTGAGCGGGTTTTACAGAAGTGTCTTCATCACACTAGGTCTTAACCGAATGACAAGGAGCTGAACCATTTGAACGAAGAAAGTACGCCTACGCCTCCCCAGCAAAAATCGGGAAAAGCGACCGCTTCACTCGTCTCGGTACTCTCAGCGTGTTTTCAGTTCTCACCTACATCGGCGCCTATCCTCGGCGTTCTCGGTATCATCCTCGGGATACTCGGACTCAAAACGCCGAAAAGAACACGGGCTATGTGGGGACTCGGTATTCTCTATCATCGGAACCATTTTATCCATCATCCTCATTATCGTCAGCGCCATAGCACTAAAGACGGCTTTCGGCATGGGCTGAAATATAGTGAAAAGGGGAGTCAGCCGCTGGGATATCGGCGATGGCTCCCTTTGCCACGTGAACAGGTAAATGATGAAGCATTCAGCATTAGCGTGATAAGCGGTAAGGCACGGCGATGATTTTCACAGATTTGCTCAGAAGCAGCCACGCCATGAGCACGCTTCCGGTTTTGTTGTGAAGCAGTTTGTGCCACCAGCGCTTGGTAATGAATTGAGGACAACAACAGTGATATTGTCGTTGTCGTACCTGTTAGCTCGAGTTCGATGAATCGTTGGAGCCTCTTTGCCACGGCTCGGTATTGGGAACGGATGACCGCTATCCGGCGTACGCCTGATGCGTTAACTTCCCAGTCTCGCGGATTTCTTCTCTTCGCTTCCTCCAGGCTCGGATTCCTGCGCGATCACGTGCACCGCGATCACGTTCTTGAAGTTGGTCATTGCGCATACCAACGCGTGGACCGACGATTTGTTGATCGATGCAATCGGGACTATGGTGATACTCCGTTCCCAACGTGCAATGGTCGCGATAGGTCGTATTTTAGTCTCTTTCACCTGCTCGTAATGAGCTCGAATCTTACTGAACATCACAACCATCAAAGGTACACAGACAAAGACAAGCCATGCGCCATTGGTGAATCGAGTGATGCCAAATATGAGACATGCACCGGCCGTCAACGCAAATCCGCATGCTCATGATTGCGCACCCCATCCAGCGTGCTTTTTTTCACGTAACGTACTGACGACCATACCCAGTTGCGACACACTAAATGTGTAGAACACTGATACGCCGTACAGGGGCATTAACTCGTTTACCTTCGCGTCGAACCCGATGGTCAGTGCGAGCGATATCAATGTCAAGAAAGACAATACCGTTGCTGTAGACGAGCCGGTCTCCCTTGTGGAGCACCCACCTTGGCATGTATCCATCCTTCGCCATCGATGACCACAATGCGGGACAGCCAGTGAACGCGGTATTCGCGGCAACGCCTAAAATGCTCATGGTCGCAAATGAAATGATTACGGTGACGGCGTACCCAAGACCGTGCGTACCAAAGACCAACATGGACTCCTGGTTAATCAGCGGCACGTCGGGATTATAGGTGAGGCCATGCAGCATGGCTACGCCGGAAACAATCAGAAATAGAAGACTGAGTGTCGTCACAAGTGTAAGCAGTAACCGCTGCGCCCTTTTCGGAGATGGTCCTCGAATACAGGTACAGAGTTGGATACCGCCTCAATTCCCGTAAGCGCACTACATCCATTCGCAAACATCTTCAAGAAGAGAAAGAGCCCCATGCCCTGCACAGCGTGCATCCCCGCTGACGTTGGCGTGTGAATGGACTCGGGATGTAAGATTGCCTCAATTCCAGCTCCAACACCAAGTAAAAGAATGCATCCGATAAATACGTAAGTAAAGGGAACAAAAACATTTGCAGATTCACTTGTGCCACGAAGGTTGATCAGCATGATGATCAGCGTAAGCACGATATTGGCAAGCATTTTATGAGAGCCGACAAAAGGTATCACCGGACCAATGGCATCAATGCCAGCTGCGACAGAGACAGCCACGGTTAAGGTATAACCGACAATCAGCGTCGACGCAGCAGATAAACCCCAGAACTTGCCCAGATCGTTAAGACCAATTGCGTAGGCACCACCGCCGTGCGGATAACTCTGAATAATATTTCGATAGGCAAGGTAGAGTAAAAACGCCAGACCAACAATGATGAACGTCCCAACCATCGAGAATCCCAGGACGTTTGTGATATACGATTTGGTGCTTCCCACCCCGATCACTGCAACCAGGATGGATTCCATTTGGTCTGTGGCATAGGCAACGCTGGAAAGGGCATCAGGCGTCATGACCGCCATGCCCTTCAAGATGCCGATTTTAGCGTGACTGGTTTCCCTGGTCTTTAAAGGACGACCGATTAAGATTCGTTTGATTGTAGATAACAGGCTGATCACCCAATCCTAAACGGTGTGTAAAAACATCGGAAGTAGTATAGATCACAATCCAATAAATATCACCAGAAAGAATTTACTGCATGGATAGTAAAAGTGAGATGGGTTCTCGTGGTAACGACGTTCTTCACGCAAGCCGCAATGACCAGGGTCTCTGCAAAATTGTAACGAAATCAAACCGGACCCGAAGCTCGGTTAGGTTCCGTCATTTACAAATCTACATCCAGGCTGCCGAATGAGCCAAAGAACTCATAGTGAATCTTGGCGGACGGAATACCCCATTTAATCAACGCCGAGTTGACAGCCTTCATAAAGGGCGTTGGTCCACAAAAGTAAAAGTCGGCATTCTCCGACGGAAGGTTCTCTTGCATCCAATCCAACGTAATAAAGCCCTCTTTATTGAAGCCTTTCAGCGCTTATCTCCAGCCTCTATTACAAGCCTGCTCCGCCTTCGGAAGATGGGTGAAGCTGAAGCACCAGATTGATGAAATACATACTGCACACCCGACCTATGGCAGCCGTAGAATTACACACCTGCTGCGACGTGAGGGGTGAATGTGAACCGTAAGCGTGTACAGCGCTGCATGAGGGATATGGGTATCGAGGGCATTCACCCAGGTCCCAATCTGAGCAAACGCAATCTGAAGCATAAGATATATCCGTACTTGCTGCGCAATATCACGCCCAGTCACCCGAATCACGTGTGGGGAATTGACATCACGTATATCCGCCTTAAACACGGGTGGATGTACCTAGTTGCTGTGATTGACTGGTATTCACAGTATATAGTGAGCTGGCAGCTAAGCGACACACTTGAGGTGCCATTCGTTCTTACGGCAGTCCATTCAGCCTTGAGTCAAGCCAAACCCGTGATTTGGAACAGTGACCAAGGGAGCCACTTTACGAGCGAGCAGTACACTGGTCTACTCAAGGACGCTGGGGTGCCAAATCAGCATGGACGGAAAGATCGAGCATTGGCCCTGTGAATGTATATACAAACGCAGGAAGTAGGTGGGAGTAATATACAATTACAATCCATCAAGTTAACACAAATACGTAAGACGCAACTCTGCGCGTATATAATGCACGGAGACCTGGCATGAGCAGTGACCATATTGCGGCTGACCCATGGGTTTCGCTTGTTGATCGAATTAAATTGGAATGCATTAATTTTTAAAATTTCAACTGGTACATTTTCTTCAAATAACCCGATTTAGGTAGTCAGTTTCGCTTTATGTTGATGAGGGCGACGATAAGAAGGACATGCAACGTGGTATTTCAACGAAGATACGACTTCCTCCGATTCCTCATTATTCAACTTGTATTTCTATTCTATTTATAACGCCCTGTACTGACCCGTTATACGATGTTGCCCCATGCTCAACATAAAGATTACCCGTATCGTCATTGGAACCTTGGATTAACACGACATTACATTCGTTAACCGGTCTGGTCATGTATAAAACCTCTGGGACGAGAAACTTTAACTATGTGGTAATTCCTGAAGACGGTTTTTGAGGTGAAAACTACATGTTCGTTGTATGGCTTGACCGGTGGCAATTCGGATTTGTGACGGTATATCACTTTTTATTTGTACCATTAACGATTGGGCTGGCTTTTCTCATCAGCATTATGGAAACCCTTTACGTTGCTAAAAACGATCAAATGTACCGAAGAATGGCGCAATTTTGGGGGAAACTATTTCTGATCAATTTTGCGCTAGGCGTAGTGACTGGTATTATGCAGGAATTTCAGTTTGGGATGAACTGGTCGAGTTATTCCAGGTTCGTCGGAGACGTATTTGGTTCACCACTCGCCATTGAAGCATTGGCTGCATTCTTTCTTGAATCTGCGTTCATTGGCGCTTGGTTGTTCGGGTGGGATAAGCTTCCTCCCAAGCTCCACGTCTTCTCCATCTGGATGGTTACAATTGGCGTTAGCCTATCCGCGTTTTGGATTCTCACAGCCAACGCATTTATGCAAGAACCCACGGGCTATACGATGGCGCATGGGCGGGCGGAAATGAACAACTTTGGTGCAATCATAACCAACCCACAATTACGCGTTGAATTCCCCCACGTATGGCTAGGAGCCATCTCCACCGGGGCGTTTTTTGTAGCTGGCGTAAGCGCATATTACTTGTCGCGGCGACGTGAGATTAAGTTGTTTGCACAATCATTTCGAATCGCAGTCTATACTGGGCTCATTTCAAGTGTCCTCGTTGCTGTAGTTGGTCATGCGCAAGGGCAACACTTGATCCATGCTCAGCCTATGAAAATGGCAGCATCTGAAGCACTGTGGCATACGAGCCCGTACCATGCGCCGTGGTCACTCGTCGCTTGGATTGATGCTAAACATCACCGGAATCCAATTGATATCGAGATTCCTTACGCGCTTAGCATTCTTTCGTACAACCATACTTATGGAGCAGTGCCTGGCATCGATGAATTACAGGCGAAGTACGTCCGTCAATATGGTCCTGGGAATTACGTCCCGTCTGTCTGGGTGTCCTTTTGGACGTTTCGTGTGATGGTCTTGGCTGGTTCGTTGATGATCTTGCTTGCCCTTTACGGTGCATTTCGTGGACTGCGCGATGATGAGTGGCTTGCAAAGCGACGAACGTACTTGCGCTTGATGCCTTGGGCAATTTGCTTACCCTTCATCGCCAATTCTACGGGTTGGATCATGACGGAAATGGGAAGGCAACCGTGGGCAGTCATGGGGTTGCTTAAAACAAGCGACGGAATTTCTCCCACCGTTGGGACTCCGTTGGTTTGGATGACCATTCTGGGCTTTGGCGTGGTATATGCCGCATTCGCGGTGGTGGATGTTTACCTGTTCGTCAAATTCATTCGTCAAGGTCCGGATTCTGAATTTGGTCCTGATGAAATGGACGCAAAACTTAATCAGCCCGTGTTTGAACCTTGAATTAAACCCATCACAGTCCTCAACGATATATAAGTCATCTAAATTGGGGTGGTTGTATGAGTCTCAATGCCTTGTGGTTTATCATTATCGCAGTGCTATTTACGGGCTTTTTTGTGCTTGAAGGGTTCGATTTTGGCGTAGGCATCCTTACGCCTTTTTTGGGTAAAACGGATGAGGAACGAAGACTACTCGTCAATAGTATCGGTCCGTTCTGGGATGCCAATGAAGTATGGTTCATTTCAGCCGGTGCTTGTATGTTTGCTGCTTTTCCGAATTGGTACGCCACACTATTTAGCGGCTTTTACGTCGCATTGTTCGTCTTGCTGTTGGCTTTGATGGCGCGAGGCGTGGCGTTTGAATTCCGCAGCAAGCTCAGCCATTCCGGTTGGCGTTCATTTTGGGATTGGGCAGCTTGCATTGGAAGTTTATTGCCCCCCGTTCTATGGGGCGTGGCGCTCGCCAACTTAATGAAAGGTGTACCAATTGATGCGCATATGAATTATGTTGGCACCTTCTGGGATTTAATCAGTCCGTTTACGGTACTTGGCGGAATCGCCATGGCATTAATGTGTGCCTTGCATGGCGCGCTCTTCTTGACATTGCGCCTCGACGATGAAATTCGTACAAAGGCGAGATTCGCAGCCAAGCGGATTGGCGTATGGACATCCATCGCTATGTTCTTGTTTGTTATCTACAGTTACTTTGAAACAGACCTTTTTCAAAAAGTTGGTCTCGATCCAGGAAGTTTGCCGGTACTTGCGGGTATGGCGCTTCTTTCCGTACCGTTCCTGATCTATACCGAACATGACGGTTGGGCGTTTTTGCTCAGTGGCTTGACCATCGCCTGTTCCACCGCGACCGTATTTTACGACTTGTTTCCTCGTGTCATGATTAGTTCCCTGAATCATGCATGGGATCTTACGATTTACAATGCAGCAAGTGGCCATTATTCATTAACGGTAATGACAGCCGTTGCCTTGAGCATATTGCCGATCGTTTTGGTTTATCAAACGTGGACCTATTGGGTATTCCGTCGGCGTCTGAAGCCTGGCGGACACTTGGATTACTAAATCATTGAAACATGTTCTGTTCGATGTCCCACATCTTCTTATACCGTCCCATTTGACTAAGCAGTTGGGCGTGTTGTCCTCGTTCGACGATTCGCCCATCGTGAAGTACCAAAATTTCGTCCATTGGACCTAATGTACGTAGCTGATGTGTGATCCAAATCGCTGTTTTGTGACGAGTCACCTCTTCCAACATCGCCTGAATGCGCCAGGCAGTTTGAGTGTCCAGAGATTCAAGGGGTTCATCAAGAAGAAAAACCTGCGGATTGGCTAAAATCGCACGGGCAATGCCAATTCGCTGACGCTGTCCGCCGGATGGTACGTGAGCAGTTTCCCCAACAATGGTGTCATAGCCATCCGGCAATTGTTCAATCCACTCCTGCAACTGAGCCATCTGAGCGGCATGCTGCAATTCTTCGATATTGGCTGTCGGCTTGGCGATTCTCAAGTTATCCGCGATGGAAGCGTGGAAGACATGTGCATGCGGACTAACCACGGCAATCCCTTTGCGTACCGCCTCGCCAGGCATATGGCGTACATCTATTCCGTCAATCGTGATCGTCCCCGTTTGCACATCCCATACCCGCGTCAACAACTGGATTAAGGTGCTTTTCCCAGCCCCATTTTGTCCGACAATCGCGATATGTTTCCCAGGATAGGCATCAAACGTGATGTCGGTCAGGACATTGCGGTCTGCACAAACGTAGGCGAACGAAACATGCTTTACTTGAATGTGCCATGATTTAGGATGCGGGCCGGAATCTGTTCTTTCCGCGCATTCAGATTCTGATGCAATGTGTATCGATTGAGTCGGATTGAGGAGTGCTGTCGACATCGAACTAGGGTCTGGTGCAGGTATCGTCCAGCTTTCGATGTCCTGTAATCTGCGCAAGGATGAAATGCTTTCGGTGAGTGCGCCAAACGAACCAGAGAGTGGCATTACCGCTTCAAAACTGGACAAGGCGGTCAAAATCACAACGCAAAGCGTTACGCCGGTGAGAAAGCCGTGTTCAATACGCGGTACCGCAAGCATCAGCATCATCCATGCCGTTCCTACGGTCGTTACCGTGATGCCCCCCTCAAACAGTCCTTGCCTTCGAGTCAACCTAAACTGAATCGTATTGAGCCTCTTTTGCCGCTCATCTATACCAGACAAAAAATTCCGGCCGCAATCGTCAGCCATCATGAGGTCGGACATGCCTGTAATCATATCCGTAATCTGCTGAGATAACAGGGCGCGTTGATCGATACCTTCCTTATATAAGCGACGACTACTGAGATAGGCAACCACAGGAAAAATCAATCCGACCAGCGTTAAACCCAGCAACAACACGCTAGCTAGACGAAATCCGCCTCTCGGTGCCACAATCGCCAACGACAGAGCAGCCGCCAAAACAGCGACCAAAGGAGGGGCGATAACTCGAAGGAACATGTTTTGAAACGCTTCAATGTCACTCATCATGGTATCCATCAATTTGCCCATCGTCCACTTTGAAAACATAGCTGGACAACGAGGCTCAAGGAGCGCATATAAGCGTGTGCGCAAGTCCGTCAAGATTCGAAACGTGACATCATGTGAGATGAGTCGTTCAATGTAACGGAAGACAGCTCGCGATATACCGAAGAAACGGACAGACACGATGGGTACCCACAGCAATAAGATGGTCTGGGGATGGGTCGCCGCCTTCGCGATCAGATATCCAGCGGTGGACATAAGACCGATATTGGCACCGACGGTCATCAAACCGAGTAGCACCGATAATAGCATCCTCCCCCGCCGCTGTAGAAAAGGTTCCAATACAACGAGATGCATCCGTTTATCCTCCCTGCTTCAATGGGTAGAGCCCGAGTTCCTTATACCACCGCAGACGATCGTCAACCCCATCGGGCGATGCGACTGTGGTCACATGACCGTTTTTCATCAGAAATGCCTTGTTCATCTGCTCTACCGTACTTAACCGATGTGCGATAACGAGAACCGTTTGAGACTGGGGTAAATGTCTAAGTACCTCTAGAAACCACTGTTCACTTTCTACATCAAGATGGGCAGTTGGTTCATCAAGCAGCCATAAAGGGGACGATTTTAGCAAGGCTCTTCCTAACGCAATGCGTTGTATCTGCCCTGCACTCAGAGGAATCCCTCCACTGCCAATTTTCGTCTCATATCCTTGGGGGAGGTATTGAACAATTTCGGCTACCCCTGTTTGTTCGGCGACACGCAGAATGTCACGGACGCTAGCGGTAGGACGTGCGATTTTGAGGTTATCAAAGACAGTGCCACTGAAGATATGTGGCTGCTGCCCAATATACGTAACCTCGTGACGCCATGCGGAAATGATCTTTTCACATAGGGGTTCACCGTGAACATAAACTGTCCCCCTCTGTGGGTAAATTGAACCAAGGAGCAAGGAAAATAAGGTACTCTTGCCCGCCCCGGATGGACCAATAACCGCGACCCGATCCCCCACGTTTACCGAAATGCAAACCTTGTTCAGAGACGGAAGAGTGGACCCGGGATACGTATACATGACATTCTCAGCCTGAATGATTGGATGATGTTCATGGGAAAAGGTGGATCTGGTGACCGATTGAACATTCACAGATACGAAAGGCGCGGTTCTTCCCAACTGCATTGCCGATCCAGTTGATAATGAATCGAGTATGGAATAAATGTGCTCCAGGGCAACGCGCCCTTCCATGCTGGCGTGAAACTGACTACCTAAACTGCGTAATGGCAGATAAAATTCACCTGCGAGTATGATTGTTGTAAGCGCATAGACAAATGAAAGGTGTCCATTCAACAGTCTTAATCCAACGCCAACAGCAACCATAGCGGTTCCCAGGGTGGCGAGCAATTCCATGACAAACGACGATAGAAATGCAATCTTGAGCGTCTCCATCACGGCGCGACGGTATGCTTCACCGACCTTAGCAACAACACGAACCTGGGACTTGCTGCGATTAAACCATTTGAGGGTAGTCAGCCCACTCATGATGTCGTAAAAATGTCCGCCAAGCTGGTGCATTGTTTTCCATCGCCGGAGCGTTTTTGACTTGGACATGCGTCCGAGTAAAACCATAAAAAATGGGATCAAGGGTGCAGTAATGAGTAAGATGAAACCGGAAATCCAGTCAAACCAAAACACAACAATCAAGATACAAAAGGGTAAAAGGACCGCTGAAACCATTTGCGGGAGTGCTAAACGGAAGAATGGTTCAACGTTTTCGATATCTGTATAAGCAGTTTGAATGAAACTGCCAACTTGTTCTTGTTGAATGCCGATTTGACCTGATTGCATCAGACGATTTAACAACGTATGGCGCAACGTTGTTTTTACCTGAACGGAAAGATGAGCCCCACTCCATTCCTTAATGATTGACAGTACACCGCGCATCAATATGACAACCCCAAGCGCCCACCACGATTGAATCATCACGGATTCGTCTTGTAGATAAACAGGTATTCCGACCATCAGTTGTGCGAATAGGTAAGTTTGGGGGATAATTAAAAGTCCGCCTATAATTGCACTCAGTGTGGTTACTGTAAACCATGGGAATACCGTTCTTAAGGTCTTCCGAGTGTTCACCATGATGTTCATCGTGAAAACCGCCTTTTTCAGCAGTCAACGTAGATTGTCGAAGGGGCCTCTCCATTGGGTATATCCAATCTGAGGGCATGTTATACGCAGAAACAACGGTGCATGATCAGAGTTTGGCATCGACGGAAAATTTGGAGGCTTGTGTTCGACGAGACATCGAAGAGAATATAGATACACGCGAGGTGATTAAACAAGCGATAGAACTTTTTCTCAAAAGTCGATAAACCAAAGCCTCGATATTTACAAACGAGACTTTGGTTTTTTGGATGCAGACCTTATGTGGTCATAACAGAAGCTGTTCTAGCAGAATTTGAAACAACCAATGTATCCCACATGCCTGCTATTTGGATGGTCTCGATGAGAGACTGAATCATGAACCACGAGCAGGTCCTTTACTGTTGACGACAATTCCAATTTGTAATCAAATTCTATGTAGAGGCAGCAATCCGGCTTAATGAGCAACTTTCCTATATACTTACGGACATGGAAGCCGAGGAAATCGAACCCGTCATTAATGTGAGTCACTCGCGTTTTCTCTAGACTGAGTTCGACTCCAACGTTACACGCGAGCCCACTCAGCGATGACGGGTACAAACTGTTCTGCTTGCTCTTTGGTTCTGCACGTGACAATGAAATCATCCGCATAGGTAACGATGTTGACGCCGGGGTTTGCACGGTTGTTTCCGAAGCCCATTTGGAGCGCTTTATGCCGCAACTCTTCTTCCATCCCGTGCAGCGCGATGACTGCAAGTAGCGGCGATAACAATCCGCCCTGAGGCGTGCCCCGAGTGCTTAGAAGCAACCCTTTTTCCGGGTCAAGGATGGGGGCTTTTAACATACGCCGCACGTAAACACGATCTTCTGGGGCCAGTTTGGCTAAGAGTTTCGTATGGTCTACGTTGTCAAAATAGCCGCGAATGTCGCCCTCGATAATCCAGTACGCGGAACCCGCTTTGCATAGATTAGCGAAGACCTGACTCATGGACTCATGGCATCCCATGTTGACCGCTCCGGTCGGAATCCGTAGGTATTGGGCGAAAACTGAATGTCCCATTCTGGTTCCATGGCTATCTTGTGAATGGCCTGACACACCCTGTCGTGTATAGAGGGTATACCTAACGGCTTGAGTTTTCCGTTCTTCTTGCGGATATACACGCGCCGTACCGGCAGAGTAATTCGCATTTATCCCAACCAGGCATCCGCGTTTCGGATTGTTGGTGCTTTGCTCATGGAGATCCATGAAAAGTGGACTACAGGGCGCAAGTATCTAGACATGGACGAGTACTGGGCCTGGAGAGAGAACAATTTGGAAGACCTTAAGCAAGACTCAAAGGTCCACCACCTCAGGTGATCCCAACTCGACTACTAAGAGGGGATTTTACACACGATCTAGGACTTGACCAAGTAAGGTCGAAAAAACGTTAAATGGTAATGAAAAATAATACGAAGGAAATTACGCCAAGCAATAGAATCATAAACATATCCTTAAAGAGCGTGTCCGAGAAAGCCCTCAATTTTGAGTAAATAGTAAAACGCACCGATCCGCAAAACTGGTAAAATTGAAGGTGACCAAACCATCCAAATTTCCAGTTCTGGAGGTGCGTTTTCCATGGATTTGCAGTTGAACCTGCTTCCATACGCCTATTATAACACGCTTGGCTTTGACCCTGAACTCATTGATTACATCGATCACATTGACGATTCGTTCCTCGACTCGCTCATTGGCCCACTCTACAACAAGAAAGGACGTAAGCCTGCATCTCCAACGACTTACTTCCGGATGCACTACTTGTACTTCACGAGGCCGGAAATCACTTCGTTCCGTCAACTGTGCAAACAGTTGCGGGACCCAAAGAACCAAGCGTGGCGCAACTTCATCGGCGTACAGAGCCCTACAAAGGCCCCGTCATACCAGAGCCTGAGTGACTTCCGTAACAAAGTAGGACCGGACATATTCGAACAAATTCGTGACGAGTTTATCCGTCAATCCGTGGAGATTGAAGGGTTTATCCAAGATGCTCTGGCCGCCATTGACTCTCGTCCGATTTACGCCAATGTCAACGGCTACAAGAAGAAACGCTGCGGTTGTGAGGACAAGTCAGCTTGCACATGTGAAAAGACGTTCTCCGACCCGGACGCCGCCTATGGGGCACAACGCAACAAGGTGAACCAGAACCGTTTCTTCGTTGGTTACCGGAAGCACTCGATTGCAGTCAGGACATCTCAAGGACCTGTGGCCTTGCTGTCCATCCTTGAACCTGCGAATGTGGGCGACATTCGAGTGATGCTTCCGCTGATAGAGAAGCTCCGGCAGATTGACGAAATGCGTACTCGGTATCTCGTTGCCGACATGGGTTACATAGATGCGGATGGTCAGAAAGAAGCATTCTACAAACACAGTATGGCCGTGGTAACCGGGTTTCGCAGTGGCATGGTTATGCCAGAGGAATGTAATGAACATGGTCAGCCCGAGTGCGAACAAGGCGAACGACTGGTTTGGGATGGCTTTGACTGGGAGACGGCGACATCTTGGTTTCGTGGGAACCCAGAGAAATGCCAATCGTGCCCGCTATTTGGGACATGTAGCAAGCAATTCGGATTTACCTTTGACGACAAGCCAATTGCTTACGGCCCGGTGCCACAAGGCACCAAACTGCATGCCCAGATGCTCGATTTCAGAAGGCAAATCGAGCTGTCCTTTGCGCAAGAGTCCAATGAGCTAACCACTGTCATGAAACACAAGAAGGTGCCTGTACGAACAAACAAACGGGTACAGTCCTTCTTCACCATGCAGGATATATTTCAGCTCATGCAGGCGAGGATAGATCACATTCGAGAAACCGTGCTCCCCGATGACCACACAGAGCGGATTACACAAATGTATACGGAGCAGGCCGAACAATTGCGTCTCGATATCGCTGCATAGGCAAGCAACATCTGCCCTGTAAACTAAGCTGTGGTCACTGGCAGGGGGGTCGTGCGCCCATTTTCAAGGGTGAGCAGACAATACTGTCCCATGTATAGCTCATCGCCAAATTTCCAAGGAAACAAATTCCACTTCCGGAAACTCAGATTCGTACCCTTTGGGTAGACATGTACTCAACTCTGATGCTTTTCGGACACGCTCTTATAGAAGTTTTATATATCAAGCATCGAGAATTGTCGCTTGTTTTCGACAGCATTTCGTAGAGTAAACGTATATACTGTCTACATCCCCCTCTAACACTAGGGATATCTATCGACTTAAGGAGTTGAACCTTTTTTGTCTTGGACACAAGGGCAATCCCGACCAGATAATGAGTCGCCTTTCATTAATCCCGAAAATGGCCGAGAAAGTAATACTCCCCCTTCATCGAATAAGTATTTTAAAGCCAACGGGCGGCGTAATGATTATAATCATCGCCACCCGCAACATACACAAAACAGCCAGCAAAAAGACATTGCTGCGACCTTTACGCAGGAAGGATTACAAGCCTTTTCACTTATCTTTTCTTCTGCTGTCGAAGCCGCGATTGCGAAATCAATGCCGGACATGCTAGACAATGCCATTGAAAGACAGTTTTCAAGTGTCATTCAGCAAATTAAGAATGATCTTTCGATATTTGCCGCAGAGCTCGTAACTCAAATTGCTAATCAAATTATGGATACAGTTAATGCCCAACTCAGCAAGACGATGGACGAGCCAATGTTAAACGGCACTGAAGCACAATCCAAACCGGCGGCTAATGAATACCACACGGGTGATTCTGATTCTGCGCCTTTCTTTTCTGAGGAAGTTGAAATTGCGGTTCACGCCCTAAGGACTATTGAGCGCCCCGTAAAAACAAGCGAACTGCCGTCCCTCATTCAAGACATAAAGTGGGGGAGCAATGTATCTGGCAAGATGTCGATGCTCATCAGACGCTCAAACGGACAAATTGTTCGTTCAGGACGAGGGATGTATCAATATCGACCTTTAGATGATTAGGTTTTGTATCAAAGTCACACCAGCAATTGGTGTGACCACGGCCTCCATTCGCTATATTCCAGTTCCACAATATCGCATCTGGGCAGTGTATGATTATGCGTGACATGCACCTTCTACGAAGCAGTAAGCGGTCTGCAAAGGCTTGGAACGTAATGTCATCATTTTTGTGTCGTAAGAATGATATGTCAGTGTAATTGTGTCGCGGATTGACAACGCAAAAATCATGACATTGATGGGATAATCCCGAAGCCTCAACGATTGTGCGTCGATGGATTGTCAGGAGTTTTGTGTCGCCGTACAACATTGAAAGAGGATGGCTGGTATGCCATCCTCGATCAAACCCACCTATGAATTTTCGTATTTAGAAGATGCGGAAGATGTCGTCTACAATGTCTTCACCAATTGCAAACCCAGCGCCCATTTCAGCGGACTGAAGGATAGTATTCCAGAACCCGCCGCGTTGTCCTCTTTGTTGATATTGTGGTGGGTAGTAGTTCTGTTGAAACTGGCTATATTGCGGGTGACTCTGTTCAATGTGTTGTATATAGTTAACTGTGTTTTGAATTAAGCCCGTAGTTTCCTGATTCAAACTACGCACCGAAAGGGCTATGTCCTTTAGTGAATATATCAAGTCTTGCTTCTGTGCAGCATCCATATTCATGCTTTGTATAGTCTGGGCTAGCTGCTGGAGTTGTTGAACAATATTTGTATTGTGCTGTTGGATTGCACTCGCTTGATTCTGCATTTGTTCGAAATTCATTTCATGTATCCTCCTCTATGCCTTAGTGAAGAAATAAATATGTCTATAGGGGATACTATAGCGCAATATACATAGAAGATTGGTCAAATGAGATGAGAGTGCTTTGATTGAATCACTGTGAACATTCGCCTTTGACAGTAAACGTCACCTGAAAACCGTCGCATGATATACAAATGACGAAATAGCCCCAATTTAGACTTATAGTCCAAAGCGGGGCGAGTGTTTGATAACACAACTGTGGCTTTACATTTTGGCATAGCACCGAGTGTCGGCCCAGCCTGACTTATCACCACCTGGAGTTCCAATAAAAACCGCGCGTTCTTGGCCGGAATTCATGCCAATATCTCCGGTTCCCCCAGGATACACTTTGACCGCCGATGCTGATGGTAGAAAATGATGTACCATCCGGATATAACGTTGTTGGAGCGATTCTGACTTCTCTGGAGGAGTCCACTAACGCAAGCGGTTGTACTTGATTGGATGCAACATTGATGGGTGCATTGTTGGCCATCGCATCTGTGAATTCCACCGACCCCGTATTAGCCAATGGATACAAACCTCCATTTGCAGTTGACGGGTCTTCACTAATCCATTCCGCCGAAGTTCCAATTCCAGCGGCATATTCACTGCTAAGTGTGGTCGAAACATTCTGCGTTACTGTCTGTCCATTTGGTTCAACAACTTGAAATGTCAATGAATAATCCGTTCCGTCTTGTGTAGAAATGGTTGCTGTAATGTGAGACCCGACAGGCACCGTTACGAGATTTTGCGCTGCATCCGGCAACTGTTCCCAAAAGAGAGTGACGACTTCTCGGTTCCGTTGAAACTGTTCGATCGTGCCCATTTGAAGGAGATCGCTTGAATTCACACCGCCTAATCCAATCCATTGCGATCCTAGAGAGGAAGCGGAACCAGAAGCTTTGGGGACAATCCAACTACCAGTGATACTCGTATATTTCGGAGAGCCAGTAGCAGGTGTGACTACGTAGCCCGACCAGTTCGATGACTCTTGCGTTCCGGTCGGTAATTGTAATTCAATCGTTTGTCTCACACCTGTGTAATGGTTGCTGGAATGACTTGAAACGGATTTGCTGGACTTTTTCACGGTGAGACTGGAGTGCGACGTTGTTTTGGTCACTTTGTGAATGGCGGTCTTATGTACTGATACTGTCATCTTGCGTGTCGACATATAAACAGGCTTAGATTGAGGCATTTGTGCCGAAGCTTGAGGGACAAGTGCGACGAAGGCCGCAAGTGCGGCTGGAACAGCTAAAACAGTAATCTTTGTCATAAAATCACCCTTTCGTGGTGGATGCAAAGCTACTGATCCAAATTTGCATTCAATAAAAAGGCATCCCCAATTCAAGAGGGATGCCTCATGAATTCGGTAGCTGGCTGTCAGTGCGTAGGTACGCCTTAGACCCTGTAGCTTTGCGTCACTGCGTTTCCACAGTTTTGCCTCTGGCGAATTTTGTCGTTTTATAGTCCGTTTCGATACCTATCTACAAATTCCTGCTTGGCTGATGATTCGGATCGCGTTAATTCCGACTAGCTCGGTGACATCGCCAGGACGCTGACCGAAGCGAAATAGTTTAGTAATCACTCGAAAGAATCCCTGTTATGGTCTGTTATAGTTAGATAAATACAAGGTGATTGGACAAACTCAGTGTATCTTTACTTGAAGCACAATTCTCCACGTCACGAAAATCCTGATGTCTGAATACTATCCTACCAGGATACAGTCAAATCCCGCGCCAAAGCGCTATACAGGCGTTTCGACGCGGGATGCCTAACGTATTTCATTACGAGTGAACGGTGGCGTGGATTTCTGCTCATGCGTAAAGCTCTTCGTAGAGCGCTCGTAGCGTGTTATTCTCTCGAACTTTTTTACGTACGCGGGCCAGAGCGTTGTCAATCGGCTTTCTGCTCGAAAGGTTCAATTCTTCCTTGATCTCCGCATACGTGTATTCGTCTATGTAGAAACGTCGCATACAGTGTGCTTCAAGGTCTGTCAGTTTGAGTTCTCCTAAACACTGCTTGATTGCATCCAGGGAGAGCGAACGGAAAACTTGAACTTCCACGGATGGGGATTCTAAGAAAGGGACTTCCGTATACTGCTCGACCCATTGGTCTATACGTACCGCTTGTCGGTTTAAGCCGGAAGCCTTGCCGTAAAACAGACGATACAACCTTTTTTTAATGTGATTGGTGACCGTCATTCGGCAGAAGTATAGAAACGGCATCATACCAGGTCGGAATAACTTCACCGCGTTCCAAACTTCGATACGCATCCACTGTAGTAATTCTTCCCTTTCTACATTCCAGTACGCATTATATTTGTTAATGATAGGCTCCAGTAAAGGCTCTACTTGAACTAACAGGTCTTCAAACGCGGTAGACGACGCTTTTGCTTCAATAGCCAAATTATCTAAATCCATGTCGCTCACTCGCTACCCCTTTTATCTCATCTACTATTCTGACCAAACTAAAAATGGCAATCTATGTTGTGCATAGGTTGCCATTCATATACGTTTTTTGTGGCAACCCGGCTATCATAGGCGTATGCCAGTAGACCCGTGGCTTTGCGTCCCAATGTTTCCATTGGTTTGCCTTTTTCCTTTTTGATGTTGTTATAGTCTACTGTGTGTCGAAAAATGTCAAACATCCATGTTTATTAGACTCATCAGATTGTTTCCTTAACTAACCCTGGAGAGCCGTAATGTCCACTTTGACCACATACTTGGCGTTGTCGCCTTCCAGAAGTGCTGCCGAGTTTCTTCGCCAAATCCTTGCCCTGGAACGTCCCCTAGATCGCACCGCTAAACGTCTGCGTTGAATAAGTCTCGTCTTTACGTGGGCGCCCGGGTCTGCGTTTTGTACCAGTTCCTGATTGCTTGTTCGATTGAGCCGCAGCTGTATCGACCTCCAATGTAACAGCCGCCTCGTCCAGCTCTTGAAATGCTTCGAAGGTTACCAGTGATTGTCGCATACTCTCACCCTCCTGAATATCCTCTTTCTACCATAATACCAAAGTTTAATTATATTGGTATGGTATTCCGCGTACCGACATGGCTTCATTAGCGTTTGGTTGCCCGCCCCGACATATTTACTCCCGTGTGTGAAGTTACAAAACTAGTGTATCATGGAGATCCTTGAGTGCTGCGGAGAATGACGTATCTAGGAAAACGGAAAATACCAAAACAAAGGTATCATGAAGCGGCAATTTCCCCATGAAGCCAAAATTCCCGTTACAAAACAATGGTATCACAACGTATATGTGGTCGAACTAAACATCGCAACTGAATCCTTGCTATCGTGATGCAATACCTGCATTTTGGTCAAGTCCTAGATCGTGTGTAAAATCCCCTCTTTGGTGTGTTTCAAGAAATACTCATAATGGGCTATCTGCCCAGATGAGCGACCTTCTTGTTCTCGTTGGGTACATTCTTCTGGGTTTGACGTAGTTTCCAGTATTCTTCCATGTTGAGGTATTGTCGACCCGTCGTCCATGCCTCGTCAATCTCCATCAACAGAGCCCCAATCAGCCGTATTACAGATTCTCTGTTCGGGAAGATGCGGATGACCCGCTCTCGGCGCCTGATTTCCTCGTTTAGCCGCTCCACACCGTTTGTGGTCGCAGTCGACGCCGGTAGCGATCAGGCAGATCCAGCACCGCCGTGACATCGTCGAATCCATCCTCCAGGACCCGGACGGCCTTCGGTGCCCGCTCAGCATACTCCGCAACAAACTCGTCCTTAAGCAGTCGGGCTGTTTTCATTTCGGGAGCGTCCAGGATCGCCCGTACACGTTTGTGGACTTCTTCATGCAGTGCCTTTGGGGTAGCATCCAGGAGATTGCGCATGAAGTGCGTTTGACACCTCTGCCACGTGCAGCCCTGGAATTCGGCCTGAAGAGCTCTGACAAGCCCTGCATGGCTGTCCGATACAACGATGTCCACCCCTCGTAAATCCCGTGCTTTGAGCCAGGCGAAGAACTCCCGCCAACTTGACTCGGACTCGCTGTCCCCAATCATTAAGCCTAGGATCTCACGGTATCCGTCTTCGTTGATGCCGGTGGCGATCATCACCGCTCGAGGCCGGACACGCCCGTCTTCACGGATTCTGACAACCAGTGCATCCACGAGGACGAACGGATAGCGTTTCTCCCGTAGATTGCGGTTATTCCATGCCTCGACGATGGGATCCAGCCGCTTGCATAACGCCGATACGGTCGACTTGGAGAACTCCGTTCCACACAGTTCCTCCGTAATCTGAGCGATTTTTCGTGTGGACACGCCGTTAACTACCATCTCCATCAGCGCAATCACCAGTGCTTGCTCACTGCGCTGATAGCGGGCAAACATTTCGGTTGAGAACTCGCCATTGCGAATCCGGGTACCCGAAGTACGAGACGACCAACACGTGTCGTAATGGGATGTGGCAGCGTTCCGTTGCGATAACCCTGGCGTTCTTGTGTACGCTCGTACGGCTCCGCCTTCAACTGTTCCGTAACCTGTGCCTGCAACACCTGATTGAGTACCTGCTCGACCAACTTCGCTACACCCCCATCCTGCAGAAAGAGGTCTTTCAAAGAATCGTCGTTCAGGGTAATCTGGTATTGAGTCATCTTGTTTCCCTCCCGGTGATGTGGATCTCGTCAATCTCACATTCTACCAAAGAGGGGCGGATGGCTCATATTTATGCCCCGGGGCGCCATCCCTTTTTACACAGCATACCGGACTCTACTAGAATCTTAGTCGTATTAGCTGTAACAATAAAGACATTTTTAGTTTCACTCCACTCTTACGGAGCATGGTATAGGTTTGGTGCCTACTCAGTGCAATTGATCCGTTTTTTGTGGTGCTGACCTGCCGTCCAACGACTCTTCAGTCCGATTCACACTTCTTCTCTCTGGTGAAGAAGCCGATTAGTACAATACTCAGAATTACAACTCCCACAATTGATAACCAGATTCTCAGATTTCTTTGAATGGATGCTAAAGCCCAAAATGATCCGTTCGGAGGTACACTGGCATCATGATTAAGGAGCAGAAAAAACGTGACGATAATTATACCTATCCCTGCTACATAATTGTATTCACGGTATTTCTTCAGCAAAATGCACCTCCGTATGGATATGCATTCCATAAACGAAGGTGCAATCCTTTTAGCCCTTATGTTATTCTGGTTGGGTAGCTCAGGCACCTTGCGGTGCCCTCGCCCCCTCAGAACCGTACGTGACAGTTTCCCGTCATACGGCTCAAGCCATCCTACAGTCATCTGAGCGGTAATCATTTGAGGCGCTGTACTGCTCATAGCACCATCGGTGAGTTACAAACACGTTTTCAGGCGTGTCGATTCTTCCCACTTGCTCAGATATAATTTGGTTGAAAGAGATGTCGTTTTCTCCGTTTATACGCCATCGACGGAAGTGTTCTGCGGATATCGCACATCCGCATAGAATACATCTGCCGTTGGTCTTTTGTACCACTTTCTTCTGGAAATCATTCAGCCGTTTGAGAGTTAGTTGCATCCGTCTGTTTTCAAAGTATTCAGCGTCACTCGGGCGATATGGTGAGCGTTTCCCCTGTATCTTGGTATGCCGGATGATGCGCAAGTCCGACATCAGTACAAGAGTTTGCTTGTCATTTCCAAAGAGCCAACTTTTGTGACCACGTCTGGTGAAGTATTTCTGATACACCCACTGGGATGTCTTCTTCGGATGTCTTCTCTTTGCCCAGTGCCAGAGCATTTCACAGATTTTGTGGTCACAGTAGGAGAAGACCTTCTTGCTCACCTGTGTGCTGTAATAGTTGCTCCACCCTTTAATCACTGGGTTGAGCAGCCGGATGACTGTTGAGACCGTAGCCGATTTGTTGGAGTTGAGGATTTTCTTTACTTTCCGCAACACTGACAGTTTGCTGTCCTTGGAAGGCTTGATTAAAAGCGTTCCTCGGTATTTGCGAACATTGAACCCTAGAAAGTCGAATCCGTCGTCGATGTGTGTAACACGCGTCTTTTCGAGACTGAGTTCCACCCCGACGTTTTCAGCGAGCCACTCGGCAATAACTGGAACGAACTGTTCCGCTTGCTCTTTCGTCTTACACGTAACAATGAAGTCATCCGCGTAAGTGATGATGTTAAAACCAGAGTGGTTTCGGTGTAGTCCAAATTTCGTCCGAAACGCTTCCCTTAGTCCATTTTCTATCCCATGCAAAGTCGATGTTGGCTAGAAGGGGAGACAAAATACCCCCTTGCGGTGTTCCCTTTACGGTGGGCATATGTCCGTCTTCTGGGTCAATGATGGGAGCTTTGAGGATTCGCCGTACGAACACGCGGTCTTCGGGTGCGAGTTTGTTGAGGAGTTTTTCGTGGTCTACGTTGTCGAAATACCCCTTGATGTCCCCTTCGATGATCCATTGACTAGAACTAGATTGACATAGCGCAAGAAACACCTGACTGATTGCGTCCCATGTTGAGCGACTCGGACGAAAGCCGTACATGTTCGGTTCAAATTGTACGTCCCATTCGGGTTCCATTGCCATTTTGTGAATGGCTTGGCACACTCTGTCGTGGATAGAAGGGATACCTAAAGGACGCATCTTTCCGTTTTTCTTTTGGATGTACACGCGTCGTACCGGAAGCGGTTTTCTTCGGATGTCGATTAGTTCGCTCAGTTCCTGTCTTTGGTTTGCGGTTGTATAGGTTTTCCCGTCAACACCGGCTGTACGTCTTCCACGATTCTCTTGCGTTACGTGGCGAATGGCTAGAAGTTTTGTGTGGTAGCTGGTGCGGATAAGCCACTTCAAGTGGCGGACAGCCTTTCGATTCCCTTGTTCGACTGCGTTTACCAGTTGTCTCTGTAACCTGAGTACGTGGCGTTCGATTTCCTGCCAGTTCGATCTGTTCAGACAATGTTTGCTCGTTGGTGTCAGCCTGTTGTGCTTCTATCCACGCTCGCATAACTTTGTCTTCGTAGATTTCTGATCGGTTCTTACGAGTGCGGTCTGTTGGCTCGTCATGGACGGTTATTTTGTTCATAACAGACCGCTCCTTTCGTCTCATGCTAAAAGATTTCCGGTTGGATGACCTTGGGTAAGTCTGCACGCTTTCGCGTCAGGACATTTCTGTCGTCCCTATCCGTCTCATTACAAGACGGCATTCGCTTTTTACCCGTTCCGTTACCCCCTGGGGAGTTCGGCTTCACTCACGTTCCGCTTACTGTCAAGATTTCGACAGACCCCATGGGGCTTACCATGTTTCTACGATAACCCTCTTTTGAAATGTTTAGGTGCCCCGACTCCCGCGATAGCGCTCGGAACTGCGAATTAGCAAAACGGGAGTACTAATTCCGGCTATATGCCTTTTGGCTCAAGCGTGTCAGAGTGTTTCGCTTGTTTGTCGTGACGCGGTTTATATGGGGTTCACTGGTGTTCACCATGCATTTCTAACCTAGCTCCGGACCGAATTCACTCTTTCAGTTCGCGGCTACATTGTCCCGTGAGCTTCACAAAACGGCGTTACCACCATCCCATGTCACGGTAGGTTCGCGCTCGCAGTTCTGAGCGGGTGGATTTTCACCACATGATTATCGTTGTCTTTCAAGTCACACCCCGAGAGCGACACAAGCATCGCGCATACGTAAGCGCATAATCATGCAAATGTACTGAGACGTAAAAAAGCCATACTGTTTTGAAGGACTTGCACCTTCCCGGGGATTAGCGACATGGAGGGGAAATACCCACTCAATTAACTCAGCCACCACTCACTCTCACTCTAGCTACGAAATTCATATCAACGGTCTTCACCTTTAGCGATCAGACTAACAGCCTTGGCGATTGCCTCCCTCGTCTCTCTGGGAATTTTCACGGCATCTGGGTCGTGCGACGGCCCGAAAGGATGTGTTGGCGTCCAGGCGGTGGCCAAGGCCATGATTGCAGTCATAAGAAAGCCAGGAGTGAACGTCTTTCCTACCAAACCATCGTTTTGCGCATCCAGTATCGCTTTAATTTTCTTGTCGCGGACAGAAGCACGCTCGGTTAAATTGTCTACCTTCTGCTCCAAACTGTACCATGTCATTAGTCGTACGATATTTGGGTGCGTCATAGCCCAATCGAATACTTTTGTCGCATAACCAGGAAGATCTTCAGGTGTGAAGGAAATTTCCTCATAAACGCGCGTTAAGTGTTTCTCGAGGACAGTTGTAAAAAGCGTTTCTTTATTTTCAAAGTAAATGTAGATCAGATTCTTGTTGCATCCAGCATTTCTAGCAATGCGGTCAACACGCGCGCCCGCAATGCCATAGGAAGAGAACTCCTCCATAGCTGCCTCTAAAATCCGTTCTTTTGTTGCCTCAGCGTTTCTCAAAGGATGTCCCACCCTGTTCCAAGCATTCATTTAGTGTTTTCAATATATCACACGAACAACACATTTGACTAACTGGTTAGTTTTGGTATGATGTAAACAACCAGTTAGTTAGATTTACAACCGGTTGAACTATCTGGTGACTCTTATGAAGAATGGAGAATACACAATGACACAATCCAACGTCGTGTTCAAAACACAGACTCATGCGGGAGGCGAACTTCGATGAAACTTTCAGGAAATACAATACTCATTACGGGTGGCAGTGCGGGCATTGGACTTGCTTTTGCAGAACGCTTTATCAAAGCCGGAAATACAGTCATCGTCTGCGGACGACGTGAAAGTGTCCTTCAGGATGCCAAGGAGAAGTTCCCAAATCTCATTACTCGCGTCAGTGACGTTGGACGTGAATCCGACCGTACGGCGTTGTTTGACTGGGTGACAACGAACTATCCAGAGGTCAACGTATTAGTGAACAATGCAGGGATTCAACAACGCTTTCATGTGTTGAAGGCAAATGCGAAGGACAATTGGAGCTATTACAACAATGAAATCATGGTCAATGCTGAAGCTCCTATTCATCTATCCATGCTGTTCGCCCCATTTTTTGCAAGAAAAGAAAATGCTGCCATTGTGAATGTGACGTCTGGGTTGGCTTTCACACCCCTGGCGATTGCCCCAGTTTATTCGGCGACCAAAGCGGCGCTACACTCATTTACGATGAGTCTCAGACACCAACTGGCTAATACATCTGTAGAAGTCATTGAAGTGGCTCCACCGGCAGTGAACACCGATTTGGGTGGATCTGATCTACATACGCATGGAGAACCCTTAGATGCGTTCACGGATGGGATTTTCCAAGGATTCGAAGAGGGTAAACAGGAGATTGGCTATGGCTCGTCCGTGAATCGCCTGCGCATGTCACGTGACGAAATCGACGTATACGTAGAAAATATGTATCAAGCGATGAAAAGCACCATTGAATAATTCTTGATGAGCAAAGGGGCTGCCTCCGTAGCGGATTTCACCGCTTTTGGGACAGCCCCTTCGTCGTTTCATTCTTTGATTAATAGACACATCACTATTCAGCTAAACTCTCTCTATAATCTTTCGTTTTCTCCCTCATTCTAACTCATTCGCAGTATTTCTCGTTTGACTCTGCAGGCAGACTGGGTTGAAGATGCGAGCATGACGCCTGGATCGGGTATATGGGTGTGCGCAAACAGAGGCTATGCCTCGATTTCCTAAAATATGGTCGCACATTGGATATCCACAAGCACCTTTGTGACTTACCCTCTCATGTCTCCCGGGGTCTCATCTGAGCCCGCTACATTCCTTCGTCCTGTCTGTCAAAGGGTGGATGCCGTTGTCTGCTGCCCGCCTGGGTCTTTGCCCTAAAGTTAACTGTCGGACCGGCTGCTCCGTGCTTCGTTTGTCAATTGAGTTACTGTCAGTGAGCTAAATGACGGCAGATATCAAAGACCTTAAGCTACGTACTGTAGAAGTCCTGTGTGTACGGGTCCAAGCATCTTCACTGGGTCATACGGAACTTGTTTACGTCCCAGTGCAAACAAGATTCGAATCAATCGACAACTTAAGGCAATTGCTGACTGTATCTTCTTTAGCGGGTTCTGCGTTCTCTGGGTGTAGTATCGGTGCAAAGCCTGAAACTCTGCGTTCTTTGCCAGTAACGGTATAACACAACGGAACAATAGAGACCTCAGTCTTGGTCGTCCACGTTTCGTGATCGTTGTTTGCCCTTTGTGTACCCCAGAGCTGTTTTCCTTGAGATTAAGCCCTGCCAACTTTTGAATTTGCCTGGGATTATCATAGCGAGTCAGGTCTCCGACTTCGGCTAGAAACCCCGCCACAGTAACCAGCCCCACACCTGGTATGCTCAGCATGTACTCCGTCCCAGGTATCTCACGGACTAAGCGCTCTACTTCATTCATGAGCAGGTCTAGCTGCTCTTGGTACAAATCATATTGACTCAGTAGAATCGCCAGCTCTTGGTGACCCATCTTTAGTCCATCGGTGAGTCCAATGGACTGTTCAGCCATCTCTTTCAAGAGCTTCGCTTTACTCAGTCCAACACCTCGTGAAATGCCACCATCTCGCCATGCCTGGACGATTTCTGACGCTGTTATTTGCTGAATATCTGCCGGACACGGGAACTGCTGCAAACAGACAAGAGCTGCTTTGCCTTCCCAGTCCTTAAAGACCTCTGTAAACTCTGGGAAGAAGCGATCTAGCCAGTTGTGGATGCGTGCTTGAACACGTTTCAGGTCCTCGGACAAACGGTCTCTTTCGTTCATTCCTACCCGCAAATCAGCGTAGATATCTTCCGGAATGTTGGGTTCGGAGTACCGTCCATCTTTGACTAAAAGTGAAATCACACGTGCATCCTTGCGGTCGTTCTTTGTCGGACTATTGTCTTCTAACTCTTTCGTCTTCTTCACATGAAACGGGTTGACCACCACTACACCGACGCCCTCTCGCCGCAAGAACTGAGCGAGATTCATCCAGTAGTGACCTGTGGGCTCAACACCGAAAACTACGTTGTCACAACTGTGCTCCAGCATGAGTGACCGCATCCAACTCAGTAGTCCTTGAAATCCACGCCTTCCGTTCTTGAAGGTCAGTGGAGAGCCAAGCTCTACGCCTCGAAAGTCACAAGCACGTGCCACGTGAACCTTCTTGGCAATGTCTGCACCGACAACCAAGGTTGAATCTGTGATCCTGCGAATCTTACTGTTGTGCGTTATACTCATGTTGTAGATCTACCTCCTGATTAGTGGTGTGTTTTCGTCGACATCAACACTATCAGGGGTTTTTTATTGCCTCAAACCCGATTTTGCTTCATTACAGG